>NZ_JBEPEH010000023.1:0-204177 GCF_040300725.1 Dactylosporangium sp. NPDC000244 | reverse complement strand
GGGGCGGCGCGGGGCGGCGCGGGGTGGCGCGGGGCGGCGCGGGGCGGCGCGGGGCGGCGCGGGGCGGCGCGGGGCGGCATCCGAACGGGCCGCAAAACCGCCGCGCGCGCCCGGATTGCAGCGCTCCGATGCGGCCTCGAGCGGCTGCCCACCACCGCACTCCTCGATGCGCCAGCCGATCGGACCACTGCGCGCCGCGATGCGCCGGCCGATCGAACCGCAGCGCGCCGGACGGGTGCTGCGTGAATGACGTGGCGCCAGCAATGCGAGTCGGTGAACAGAAACCATCGGCGCCGGCTGCGGTTCTCGTGAGGCCCCATCCGCGCCCGACCAGCGCCCCCAGCAGCGTCCTCGGCGGATCGGCGGATCGGGCTCGTGAGCGCGTTCGCGGGGCTGCGGGGCGTGGTGTCCCTCGCCGCCGTGCTCGCGGTAGCCTCCCCAGTGGCCGAACGGGGCTCGGGCTCTGGATGCCGGCCGTCGTACGCTGGGCGCGGCTGGCCGAGGACGACGGTCCGCGGCAGGAGCTGCTGGCCCAGGCCACGGCGGCCCAGGATCCGCTGGACGCGCTGCCGGATGTCGGGGCCTGGGAGCTGGTGGTCTCGCGGCTGCGGAAGGAGTACGAGCAGCCTGCGCGAGGGCGGCAAGGAGACGACCGTGTGGAGCGAATCGAACACGAACAGTACACGACGCTGAAGCTGCAACCCCTGGCCCACAAACGGGCGACGGTCGTGCGTCTGCGGGATGAACGACCGATCGATGAAGTGGTGCTCAGGCAGTCGCAGGGCAAACTTGACATCGAAGAGGTTCGACTCACAGGCACCTATACGACAGAGTGAACCAACCGATTGCCCGACCTGCACGGCGGGCGCAGGCATGCTGAGATGTCCCTTTCACGGCAACTGGGCGGGATCTGATCTTGAAAACGCTGGCGGACCGGTACCGGCTGGACTACGCGATCGGCGCGGGCGGCATGGGCATCGTGTGGCGCGCCCGTGACCTGCGGCGGCAGCTCATGGTGGCGATCAAGGAAGTACGGCTGCCGGAGCTCATGACGACCGCGGAACGCGACCGGGTGAACCGCGAGGCGCGGGCCGCCGGGCGCGTCGAGCACCCCGCGATCGTCCGGGTCCACGAGGTCGTCGTCACCGATGACGGGCCGTGGATCGTGATGGATCTCGTCGAGGGCCGCTCCCTCGGCGAACGCGTCAGCACCGAGGGCCCGCTGCCGGCGGCCGAGGGCGCGGCGCTCGGCCTGGTGCTGCTCGACGCCCTCGCGGCCGCGCACGCCGCGGGCATCACGCACGGTGACGTCAAGCCGGCCAACGTCCTGCTCCCGCCGGACGGGACCGCCCAGCTCACCGACTTCGCCGTCGCCGCCATGCTCGACGGGCACCTTCCGCTGAGCGACCCGGCGTTCGTCGCGCCCGAGCGGCGCCAGACCGGCGAGGGCGGGCCCGAGGCCGATCTCTACTCGCTCGGGGCGACCCTGGCGCTCGCCTCCCCCGACGCCGCGCCCGAGATCGTCGCCGCCCTCATGGACGAGGACCCGCAGGCCCGGCCGTCGCTCGAGGCCGTGCGCGGGGCGCTGTCCGCCGTGGCGGGACATCCGGCCGCCGTCACCGCAAACCCCAAGCAAACGGACGCATCGAACCCCGCGAGCGAGCCCGGCACCGCAGGCGGAGGTCCCGCCGCGACCACGATCGCCATGGCCCTCAGCGGCACACCGAGCGAGCCCGACGCCGCGGACAAAGCCACCACACCCGGCGAATCCGGCACCACCAGCGAAACCGCCGCAAACCCGGGCAGCACCGCACACCGGCACGACAGCGCGGACGTCACACAGGAGCAGCCCCTCGTCCCCGCCGAAGCCACCCCGAGGACCGCCGAAGCCACCCCGAGGACCGCCGAAGCCACCCCGGGGACCGCCGGAGCCGCACAGAGACCCGACGAAGCCGCACAAACGCACGGTGAAGCCGCACCGGCGGCCAAGAACGAGCGCCCCGCGCCGCCGGGCATCCGGTCCGAGCTCAAGGTCGCCGCGCTCATCGGCGCCGGCGTGCTCGCGTTCCTCATCGCGGTCGCGTTCTTCCTCGACGGCGGCACGCCCACGAACGCGAACCAGGCCGCCGCCCAGACGAGCCCCGCCACCGACGCGGCCCTGGTGAACACCGAGCCCTCCCCGTCACCGTCCGACGATTCCCCCTCACCGAGCGTCGAGCCGCCCCCGTCGTCGCAGCCCCCGACCACGACCCGGGCGCCGAAGACCACCCGGCCCACAACGAACTCGCCGAAGCCGGCCACGGTCACGTCGGCGAAGATCGGGCTCAACCCGGTGACGTACAGCGGGCCCTGCTCCGGCAACGGGCTCGACGTCCAGGTGACCGTGACGATCACCACGAACCAGCCCGGCACGAAGGTGACGTTCGCGACCACGGGCAAGGCCGCCAAGACGGTCACCGCGGTCGACGGGACGTACACCGAGACCTACCGCATGCGGGTCGACAGCAGCAGAAAGTACTCGTTCCCGATGACCCTGAGCGTGACCAGCCCGGGCACCACGACGGACTCGCTGACGTTCACCAACGCCTGCACCAAGCCCTAGAGAACCTCTCACGTTCGTCTAGGATGTTGCGCCGGGCGACAACGCAACACACCACGATGTGCGTCTAGGGTTACGACCGCAGCACGTTGACCGTCATCTGCCGGAAGGTGGTCGCATGACCGACGACGACGCCACGCGCGACGGGCTGCCCAGATTCATCTACGGTGAGTACACGGGCGAGATCAAGCTGCCACCGCGGCCCGAAGAGGACGAGGCCGCGGGCCCGATGGATCGCAAGACCAAGATCCTCGTGGCGAGCGGTGGCGTGGCCCTGGCGCTGATCGTCGGGCTCGTCGTCGCGGCGCTGAGCACCAGCAGCGGGCCGGACGCCACGCCCGCCGCGGCGAACCCGGAGTCCTCGGTGGTGAGCGTGTCCTCCGCCGCACCGGGGCCGACCGACGACGCCGCCCAGCCGACCCAGTCGTGGCCGCAGCTGAAGAACGACGACATCCCCGGCGGCAAGCCCACGACGTCGGGCAACCCGGGCGCCACCAAGACCACCAAGCCGGCGACGCAGACCACGAAGCCCGAGGGCAAGCCGACCACCCACAAACCGCCGAAGCCCTCGTTCCCGGGACCCCGATGACCGAACCCGGCTCAGCGGAGGACGGGTTAGCGGGGAGGCCTGACGGTTTTCCGGTGCCACCACCGGAGGGCCTGTCGCGGCGCGCGGTCGCGCTGCTGGCCGGCGGCGGGCTCGCGGTCGTGCTCGTGGTCGGGATCGCGCTGGTGGCGCTGACCACCGGCGACGGGGACCGGCCGCGGCCACCGGCGGCGGTGCGGGACACGCCGCAGCCGGTCGTGCCCGAGGACTCGGTGACGATCGGGCCGCCCGCGACCGCACTGCGGACCACGGCGTCGGCGCGGCCGTCGGCCACGAAGACCCGGACGGCCTCGGCGGCGCCGACGACCCCGAGCGGGCCGCGGGTGCTCACGGTGACGGTGACCGCCGACCCGGACCGGTTCACCAGCTGCCGCGGCACGCTCGTCACCAAGCTCACCGTGCGCATGACGCTGAGCCAGCCGGGGCTTCAGGTGCAGTACACGATCAACGAAGGGTCGGCCGTGCGCCGGACGGCCTCGGGCACCACCTTCAGCGAGACGACGCGGGCCACGGTCGGCCAGTCCCAGGGCGATCACCAGGTGCGCATCGCCGTGTCGCAGCCGAGCACCGCGAGCGCGACGACGGTCATCGAGGTCGACTGCGCCAGATGAATGTTCGTGAATCCCCCACGATTGGTTACGATCTATGTACCAACCGTGACGGGGATGGTCGGCCATGCTCGACGCGCGGAGCCTGCTCGTGTACTGCACGACGAACCAGGCCCTGCGCTGTGCCCCGATCGCCGACCGGCCGCACGGCGGGCTCGTGGTCGCGCCGCACCAGGGCGACGAGCGCGGCCTGCTCGAGACCGCGGCCTACCTGCGCGGACGCGCCCGCTTCGGTGCCCCGCTGCTGCTCGACGCGGCCCGGTACGCGGGCCCGGACCGGCTGCCGGCCAGCGCCCCGTTCAACCCGCGCTGGCTGCGCCGCCAGCGCGAGCTGGGCCTGCCGGTGCTCACCGACTCCGGATACGTCGACGCCGGCGACGAGCGCGGCCTGGCCGGCATCCTGCACCGCACGATGGCGATCCCCGACGCCGTCGCGGTGCTGCCGCTGCACCCGGCCTGGCTGCGCGGCCGGCTCCACCTGAACGTCCTCACCGGCCACCTGCGCGCCGCCGCGGTGCCGGTCGCGCTGGTGCTGGAGGCGCGGGCCGACCCGTTCGCGCTCGACGGGTGCGTGCCCGGGCTGCTGGCGGTGCTCGGCTGCGGGGTGCCCGTCCTGCTGCTGCGCTGCGACCTGTCCTCGCTCGGCGCGTTGTGCCACGGGGCGGTCGCGGCGGCCGTCGGCACCGTCGCCGCGCTGCGCCACCTCGCGCCCCGCGAGGCCGACGGGGTGCGCCCGCCGTCGACGATCTTCCGGCCCACGATGTCGTACCGCCGGATCAGCGCGATCCAGCGCGCCAAACGCACCCGCCCCGACCCGCGGCTCTGGTCCTGCGACTGCCCGGTCTGCGCGGGCCGGGACCTCGACTGGATGGCCGGCCTCGGCGACCGCGAGCGCGAGGTCCCCGCGTTCGAGCACGCCGCGGCCGTGCTGTTCACGCTGCGCGACGAGCTGCTGGGCGAGGGGCGGCCGCTCCCCCGCGCCGCGCGCCGCTGGGCCGAACGGTGCGCCGACGCCGCCCTCCGCGAGCGCGAGCTCGGCTGGAGCGTCACCCCGATGCTGCGCCACTGGCGGGACGCGGGCCCGAATCCGGTCGATCTGCGCCTGGCGAGCTGACAGAATCCGGCCGGTGTACGCGACCCTCTTCGTGCTCGGCATCCGACGCTGGTCCGCATACCGCACCGCCGCCTTCGGGGCGGCGTTCACCAACTGCGTGTTCGGCCTGATCCGCTCGGCGGTGATGCTCGCCGTCGTCGCCACCGCGGGCGGGACGCTCGGCGGCTACGACCAGGCGACCACGGCCACGTACGTGTGGCTCGGCCAGGCCCTCGCCGGGCCGATCAGCCTCTTCGGCTGGGGCGAGCTGGCGCAGCGCATCCGCTCCGGGGACATCGCGGTGGACCTCGCCCGCCCCGTCGACCCGATGCTGTCCTTCCTCGCCGCCGACCTCGGCCGGGCCACGTTCTCGCTGCTGCCCCGGGGCATCCCGCCGCTGCTCGTCGGCGCGCTCGTGACCGGGCTGGCGCTGCCGCACGTCCCGGGGCCGTACCTCCTCGGCGCGCTCAGCGTGGCGATCGCGAGCGCCCTGTCGTTCGCGTGCCGGTGGCTGGTCAACCTGAGCGCGTTCTGGCTGCTGGACCTGCGCGGGCCGATGACGCTGTACCTGGTGCTGTCCAATGTCCTGTGTGGACTCGTGGTGCCGGTGCGCTGGTTCCCGCACTGGCTCGCCGTGCTGGCCTCGGCGACGCCGTTCCCCTCGCTGCTGCAGGCGCCGATCGACGTGCTCACGGGAAAAGCGGGGGCGGCCACGGTACTGACGCAGGCTCTCTGGCTCGTGGGTCTGCTCGTCCTCGGGCGCCTCGTCTTCGCGCTCGGGGCGCGCAAGCTGGTGGTGCAGGGTGGCTGACCGGCCCTACCTCACCCTGGCGCGCATGCACGTGCGGGCCCAGACAGTGTACCGCGGATCGTTCGCCATCGAGCTGTTCGCGAGCGTGGGCGCGACCGTCAGCGGGCTGGGCGAGATGTACGTCGTCTTCGCCAACGTCCCCGCGCTCGGCGGCCTGACCTTCCCGGCGGCGCTGCTCGTCTTCGCGCTCGGGCACATCTCGATGAGCCTCGCCGACCTGTTCTTCGGCCACCTCGACGCACTGCCGGCCTACCTGCGCGCCGGCACGCTCGACGCGTTCCTGCTGCGCCCGCTGCCGGTCCTGCCGCAGCTCATCAGCGCCGAGCTGTCGCTGCGCCGGCTCGGGCGGACCGCGGCCGGGGCGGTCGTCGCGGCGCTGGTCCTGGCCCGGCTCGACGTGCGGTGGACGGCGGCGAACGTGGCCCTCGTCGCGCTCACCGTGCTGAGCGGGGCGGCCATCTTCGCCGCGCTGTTCACGGCCGCGGCCGCGGTGCAGTTCTGGCTCGTCGACGGCGCCGACATCACCTCGTCGTTCGTCTACGGTGGACAGTACGCGTCGCAGTTCCCGGCCACGATCTACCCAGATCCGGTGCGGGTGCTGTTCACGTTCGTGGTGCCGACGGCGTTCGTGGCCTACCTGCCGGCGCTGACCCTGCTGCGGCTGCCGCCACCGCCGGGGTTTCCACTGTGGATCGGCTGGTGCGCCCCGCTCGCCGCGGCGGCGCTGTGGGCCGTCGCGCTGCTCGGCTGGCGGTCCGGGCTGCGCCACTACACGGGGGCGGGATCATGATCATCGAGGTGGACGGGCTGCGGCGGCACTTCGGCAAGGTGGCCGCCGTCGACGGGCTCTCGTTCGGGATCGAGCCGGGCGCGGCGGTCGGCTACATCGGGGCCAACGGCGCCGGGAAGTCCACGACCATCAAGATGCTCACCGGCATCCTGCGGCCCACCGGCGGCTCGGTGCGCACCTGCGGCCTGGAACCGATGCGGCAGCGGCGCCGCCTGGCCCGGCGCATCGGCGTCGTCTTCGGCCAGCGCAGCCAGCTGTGGTGGGACCTGCCGCTGCGCGACTCGTACCGCGCGCTGGGCGCCATCCACCGCCTCGACCACCGCCCCCGCCTGGCCGAGCTCGGCGAGCGGCTCGACCTCACCCCCTTCCTGGACACACCGGTGCGTCAGCTCTCCCTCGGCCAGCGCATCCGCGGCGAGGTGGCGGCCGCCCTGCTGCACTCCCCGGAGCTGCTCATCCTCGACGAGCCGACGATCGGCCTCGACGTGCTGAGCAAGGAGCGGCTGCGCGCCTTCCTCGTGGAGCAGCGCGAGCTCGGCACCACGCTGCTGCTCGCCACGCACGACATGGGCGACGTGCGCCGGCTGACCGACCGGCTGCTCGTCGTCGACCACGGCCGGCTCGCCTTCGACGGCACACTGGACGCGCTGGCCCGGCAGGTCGGCGCCGAGCGCATCCTCGTGCTCGACCTCGCCGAGCCGGCCCCGCCGCTGGCTGCGGTGCCCGGGGCGCGGCTCGTCGGCGTGGAGGCCGGCGGGCTGCGCCAGCGCCTGTCGTTCGCGCCCGGCACGACGACGGTGGCCGCGATCCTGGCATCGGTGGCGGCCACGGCCCAGGTGCACGACCTCACGATCGAGGAGCCCGACATCGAGGGCGTGGTGCGGCAGCTCTAATTGCTAGCGTCGAGCCCGTGACCCTGGCTGGTGCTGACGTCCTGCGCGCTGTGTCCCTCGTCCGGACGGCCTTCGCCGACGTGCCCGACGACGGCTGGGACCGGCCGGCCGGCACGCTGTCGTGGACGTGCTGGGAGACGATGGAGCACACGGCCGACGACCTGTTCGCCTACGCGGGCCAGATCGCCGTGCCCGACTCCCCCCAGGACGCCTACCTGCCGTTCGTGTGGCGCCCGCTGCGCGAGGGCGGCCCGGCGAACACCATCTTCGTCGAGCCCGAGGGCGGGACGCCGGGCCTGCTGCGCTCCCTCTCGGCCTGCGGCGCGATGCTCGCGAGCGTGGTGGATGCCGCGCCGGCCTCGCGCCGCGGCTACCACCCCTACGGCGTGAGCGACCCGGAGGGCTTCGCCGCGATGGGCGTGGTGGAGGCGCTCGTGCACGCCTGGGACGTCGCCGACACCGTGAACCGCCCGTGGACGCCGCCGGCCGACCTGTGCCAGAAGGTGCTCGACCGCCTCTTCGTGGAGGTGCCCGCCCACGACGACCCGTGGCTGGTGCTGTTGTGGGCTACCGGGCGGGCCGAGCTGCCGGGCCAGGCGGCACGGACGTCGTGGCGGTGGGACGGCCGCCCGCCGGCGGAGCGGTAGTCCGGAAGGCCTGCCGATACGCGGACGGCGACGTGCGCATCGCGTTGGTGAAATGGTGGCGGAACGTCACCGCGGCGTCGAAGCCCACGGCTGCCGCCACCTGCTCGATCGGCGCGTCGGTCGTCTCCAGCAGCGGCAGGCTCGCCTGAATGCGCTGGCGCAGCAGCCAGCGGATCGGGCTCGTCCCCGTCGCGCGCGTGAAGTGCCGCAGGTAGGTGCGCGGCGACATGTGCGCCTGCCGCGCCAGGTCGGCGAGGGTCAGCGGCGAGCGCAGGTGCGCCAGCGCCCACGCCAGGCTCGCCGCGATCCGGTCGTCGTCCGCGCCGGCCGGCACCGGGGCCTCGATGAACTGGGCCTGGCCGCCGTCGCGGTGGGGCTGCACGACCAGGCGCCGGGCCACCGCGTTCGCGACCGCCGCCCCGTGATCGGTGCGCACCACGTGCAGGCACAGGTCGAGCCCGGCCGCGCTGCCGGCGCTGGTCCACACGTCGCCCTCGGCGATGTAGAGCACGTCCGGGTCCAGGTCGAGGTGCGGGAAGCGGGCGCGGAAGACGTCCGCGTAGCGCCAGTGGGTCGTGGCGCGGCGACCGTCGAGCAGGCCCGCGGCGGCCAGCGCGAACGCGCCCGAGCAGATGGACAGGATGCGCGCGCCCCGGGCGCGGGCCTCGCGCAGGGCCTCGAGGACCTCCGGCGGGGGGTCGGCGTGGACGGACTCGACGCCGGGGACGATCACGGTGCCGGCCGACGCGAGCAGGTCCAGGCCCGCCGGCGGGTGCAGGGTCGCGCCGCCCACAACGGGGATCGGGGGCGCCGGCTTCGAGCGCGTGGGGGCGCAGATCGTCAGGCGATACCAGGGGATGTCCAGCTCGGGGCGCGGGAGGCCGAAGATCTCGGTCACGATGCCGGTCTCGAACAGGGACATCCCGGCGAAGGCCAGCACCGCGACCGAGTCGCCGGCCGTCCTCGGGGCCGCAGCACGCATGGCGAGATCTTAACCAGTAGCGGCGTTTTCGCCACTGGTGCGAGACCCGGCCACGACCGCAGGATCGTCGGTATGCGTGAAGCGATTGAGCACTTCGCCCGGCGGCTGCGGTTCGAGACCGATGTCAGCGACGTGCACTCGGCCCTGGCGGCCGGCGGCGGGAACCTGGTGGTGGTCGACTCCCGCGGCGACCAGGCCTGGGCGCAGGGGCACATTCCGGGGGCCGTGCACCTTCCCACCGCCGACATCGCCGCCCGGGCGCGCGACCTCGTCGACGCCGGCCGGGAGGTCGTCACCTACTGCTGGGGGCCGGGCTGCAACGGCGCCACCCGGGCCGCCCTCGAGTTCGCGCGGCTCGGATACCGGGTGCGGGAGATGATCGGCGGGTTCGAGTACTGGGTGCGGGAAGGGCTGGCGTTCGAGACGAGCCGCGGGCCGCAGCGGCTACCGGCCGACGGTCTGACCGCCCCGCTGCGGGCCGTCTCCTGCGACTGCTGACAGGATCAGGGTCTTGCCGATCGCCGTCCTCGTCTCGATCGCGCGGTGCGCGGCGGGGGCGTCCCACAGGCCGTACATCTGGCCGATCAACGGCTCGAAGCGCCGCTCGGCCAGGGCGTGCAGCGCCTCGCCCAGCAGGTGCCGATGGCGCTGCTCGGACAGCTGCACGTCCGCGATGCCCGTCGTCGTGATGCCTCTCGCGTCCGCGGGCGGGGCGGTGAACGAGCCCGCCGGCGTGCCGTGGGCCGAGAAGCGGCCGCCGTCGCGGACCGCGTCGAAGGCCGCCCGGCCGTAGTCGCCGCCCGCGCCGTCCAGCGCGATGTCCACCGGCGCCAGCGACGCGGACCAGCCGGGAGCCGAATAGTCCACCACCTCGTCCGCGCCCAGGTCGCGCAGGCGGCCGAGCTTGGCCGAGCCGCGGGCGGCCGCGATCGCCGTCGCCCCGGCCGCGCGCACCAGCTGCACCAGGATCGCGCCCATGCCTCCGGCGGCCGCGGTGATCAGCACCCGGTCGCCGGGGCGGACCTCCACCAGCCGCAGCAGGGCCAGGGCCGTCACGCCGTCGTGCAGGACGGCGGCGGCGTCCGGGTCCGCCACCCCGTCCGGGATCGGGACCAGGGCCTCGGCCCCGGCCAGGGCGACCGTCGCGTAGCCGCCGCCCGCGTGGCCGGTGCGGGCCACCACCCGGCGGCCGATCCACTGTGGATCCACGCCGCCGCCGACCGTGGTCACCGTGCCGGCCACGCCGACACCGGGGTGGTACGGGAGGGTGACGGGGAAGAACGGGGCACCGTGGCCGGCCCGCACGCGGGTCTCCAGCCACAGGGTGTCGGCGGCGGCCACGGCGATCTGGACCTGGCCGGGGCCGGGCGCCGGGTCGGGCGCGTCGACGGGGACGAGAACCTCCGGACCGCCGAAGCGGGACACCTCGATCACACGCATGGAACCACCCTCGGACCTCAAGCATGGTTCATGTCAAGCCGGGTAGCGGCTGCGGCGTGAGCGGGACTGAAACCGAAAGCGACGTGACGCTGCACGTCAACGGGCGCGAACACCAGCTGCGGCTCGACAACCGCAGCACGCTGCTCGACACGCTGCGCGAGCAGCTCGAGCTCACCGGGGCGAAGAAGGGCTGCGATCACGGGCAGTGCGGGGCGTGCACGGTGCTGCTCGACGGGCGGCGGGTGGTCAGCTGCCTGGTGCTCGCGTGCTCGGTGGACGGCGCCGCGGTGACGACCGTCGAGGGGCTCAGCGCGGGGCGGGGGCTGCACCCGATCCAGGAGGCGTTCATCGCGCACGACGCGCTGCAGTGCGGGTTCTGCACGCCGGGGCAGGTCTGCTCCGCGGTCGGGCTCACGGCGGAGGAGACCGAGTCGCCGGCCGCGATCCGGGAGGCGATGAGCGGCAACATCTGCCGGTGCGGGGCCTACACGCACATCGCCGCGGCCGTGTTCGAGGTGGCGGCGGCGGTATGAGGCCATTCGAGTACGAACGACCCGGCGACGGGCCCGGGGCCGTCGCCACCATGGCGCGGCCGGGCGCGATGTTCCTGGCCGGGGGCACGAACCTCGTCGACCTCATGAAGCTCGGCGTCACCTCCCCGGAGCTGCTCGTGGATATCACGGGCCTGCCCTACCACGGCATCGAGACGGGCGAGGGGGTGCGCATCGGGGCGCTGGTGTCCAACACCGAGCTCGCCCGCGACGAGACGATCCGCCGCCGCTACCCGGTGGTGTCCGAGGCGATCCTGGCCGGGGCGTCGGGGCAGCTGCGCAACCGGGCGACCGTCGCCGGCAACCTGCTGCAGCGCACCCGCTGCCGGTACTTCCAGGACGTCACGAAGGCGTGCAACAAGCGCTCGCCGGGCACCGGCTGCGACGCCCGCGACGGGGAGCATCACGACCTGGCGATCCTGGGCGCGTCGCCGCAGTGCGTCGCGACGAACCCGTCCGACCTGGCGGTGGCGCTGTCCATCGTGGACGCATCGGTGCACTATCTCGGGCCCCACGGCCCGGCCGCGATCAGCGTGCACGACCTGTACCGCCGGCCCGGCGACCGCCCGGACCTGGACACGAACCTGCCCCCGGGGTCGCTGATCACCGGGGTCGTCCTGCCCGAGTGCCCCATCGCCGCCGGCTCGCGCTACCGCAAGGTCCGCGACCGCGCGAGCTTCGCCTTCGCGGCCGGCTCGGTCGCGGCCGCGCTCGACGTGCGCGACGGCATCGTGCACGACGTGCGGCTGGCCTGGGGCGCGGTCGCGCACCTGCCGTGGCGGGCCTGGGCCGCGGAGCGGGCGCTGCGCCACGGGCCGGCCACGCCCGAGCACTACGCCCGGGCCGCCGAGGAGGAGCTGGCGTTCGCGAAACCGTTGCGCGACAACGCGTACAAGATCCCGCTCCTGCGCAACCTGACCGTCGAGCTGCTGCGGGAGTTGACGCCGTGACCCTCCTCGAGACGACCGTCCACATCGGACGCGCGGAGCCGCGGCTCGAGGCGCGCGACAAGGTGACGGGGCACGCGCGGTACGCCGTCGACCACCCGATCCCGGGCGCCTGCCACGCCTGGCCCGTGCCGGCCGGCTTCGCCCGCGGCCGGATCACCGCCGTGGAGACCGAGGCGGCGCTCGCCCTCGACGGGGTGCTCGCGGTCATCTGGCACGCGAACGCGCCACGCCTCGAGCCCGGCGACGATCCCAACCTCCTGGTGCTGCAGTCGCCCGAGGTGTCGTACTACGGCCAGATCATCGCCCTCGTCGTGGCCACGACACCGGAGCGGGCCCGCGAGGGCGCCGAGGCGGTGACGGTCCGCGCCGACGTGTCCCCGCCCGACTCCGCGCTGCGCGCCGACCACCCCGGCCTCTACGAGCCCGAGATCGTCAACGCCGGCTACCGGGGCCGGCTGGACCGCGGCGACTTCGAGGCCGGGTACGCGGCCTCGGCGGTGCGGGTCGACGCCACCTACCGCACCCCGACCGAGCACCACGTGGCGATGGAGCCGCACGCGACCACCGCCTTCTGGGAGCGCGGGCGGCTCGACGTGTTCGACGCGACCCAGGCGTCCTCGACGGTCCGCGAGACCCTGGCCGCGCTGTTCGGGCTGGCGCCGCAGCTCGTGCGGGTGCACAACGAGCATGTGGGCGGCGGCTTCGGCTCCAAGGGCATGGCGCGGCCGAACACGGTGCTGGCCGCGCTGGCCGCCCGATGTGTCGGCCGCCCGGTCAAGCTGGCCCTGCCGCGCTCGATGGTGTTCGCGCTGGGCGGGTACCGCACCCCGACCATCCAGCGCGTCCGGCTCGGCGCCGACAGCACCGGCCGGCTGCTGGCGATCGGGCACGACTCCATCAGCCAGACCTCGCGCCTGACGGAGTTCGCGGAGCAGTGCGCGGTGGTCAGCCGCGTGCACTACGCGCCGCCGAACCTGACCACCAGCCACCGCGTCGTGGCGCTGGACGTGCCGCCACCGACCTGGATGCGGGCGCCCGGCGAGTGCCCGGGCTCGTTCGCGCTGGAGTCGGCGATCGACGAGCTGGCCGTGGCCGGCGGCTGGGACCCGGTGCGGCTGCGCATCGGCAACGACACCGACCGGGACGCCGAGGGGCGGCCGTTCTCCAGCCGGCACCTCGTGGAGTGCCTGCGCGAGGGGGCGAGCCGGTTCGGCTGGGCCGATCGCGACCCCCGCCCGGCGGCGGTGCGCGATGGCCGCTGGCTGCTCGGCACCGGGGTCGCGGCGGCGTCGTTCCCGGCGATCACCTGGCCCTCGACGGCGACGGCGCGGGCGACCGCCGACGAGCACTTCGAGGTCGCGGTCAACGCGGCCGACATCGGCACCGGGGCCCGCACGGTGCTGCGCCAGATCGCCGCGGACGCGCTCGGGTGCGACGAGATGTGCGTGGAGATCCGGGTCGGCGACAGCGCGATCGGCTACGCGACCGTCGCGGGCGGCTCGATGGGCACGTCGTCGTGGGGCTGGGCGGTGACGAAGGCGTGCCGGATGCTGCGCGAGCGGATCGACCGCGAGCACGGCGGCGAGGTGCCGCCCGAGGGGGTCGCCGTGACCGCGGACACCACCGCGGACATCGCCGCCCGGGAGGAGTACGCCCGCCACGCCTTCGGCGCCCAGTTCTGCGCGGTGCGCGTGGACCCCGAGACCGGGGAGGTGCGGCTGGACCGGATGCTCGGCGTGTTCGCGGGCGGCCGCATCGTGAACCCGACCACGGCCCGCTCGCAGCTCATCGGCGGGATGACGATGGGCGTGTCGATGGCGCTGCTGGAGCAGACGGTGCTCGACGCGCGCTCGGGCGCGTTCGTGACGGCGGATCTGGCGGCGTACCACGTCGCCGTCAACGCCGACATCCCGCGCATCGACGTCACGTTCGTGCCCGAGACGGACCCGCACCTGAACCCCATGGGCTCGAAGGGCCTCGGCGAGCTCGGGATCGTGGGCGCGGCGGCGGCCGTGGCCAACGCGGTCCACCACGCCACCGGGGTGCGCTGCCGATCGCTGCCCATCACCCCCGCCCTGCTGCTGCCGGCCGTGCCAGGATGAGGCCATGGCCATTCCGGACTACCGCGCCGCGGACGCGATCGCCGTGCGCGCCAGCGTCACGCTGCTCGACGGCCCGCTCGACCTGACCCTGCCCACCCCGTGCGCCGGCTGGACCCTCGCCGACCTGCTCGCGCACATGACCGTCCAGCACCTCGGCTTCGCCGCCGTCGCGCGCGGGGAGTCGTGGCCGCTCGAGCGCTGGGCGCCGAAACCGCTCGGGGCCGACCCGGCCGCCGAGTACGCGGCCGCGGCCGACGAGGTGATCGCCGCGTTCGCCGCCGTGGCCCTGGACCGGGACGCGCACTTCGCGGAGCTCGCGCCGGTGCCGATCCCGGTCCGGCGGGGCATCAGCGCGCACGCCATCGACTACGTGGTGCACGGCTGGGACGTGGCCACGACCCTCGGCCGGCCGTGGGAGCTGCCCGAGGACGTGCTGGAGACGACGTTGCCGATCGCCGAGGGTGTGCCCGACACGACGAAGGCGTTCGCGGCCCCGCGGCCCGCACCCGCGGGAGCGTCCACGATGGACCGGATCCTGCTACGCCTCGGGCGCGTACCGCGCTAGCGCCTCGACCGGCGGGATCACGTAGTAGGCGCCGGTGAGCGGGGCCGTGTAGCGCGTCAGCGCGTCGCGCACCCCGTCGCCGACGCCGGCCATGCGGCGCAGCATCTCCGCCAGGGGGTGCTGCGTCGCGCAGAAGCCGACGAACATCGTGCCGTGCTCGCGCACGGTGCCGTAGGCGGTGTTGCGGCGCAGGATCTTCAGCTCCTCGCCGTCCTGCTCGATCACGGTGCGGGCCACGTGCGAGGTCGGCGGCTTGTGCTCGTCGTCGAGCTCGACGGAGTCGGCCTTGGTGCGGCCGATGACCGCCTCCTGCTCGGCGACGGTGAGGGCCTCGAACGCGTCGGAGTCGTGCCGCCACTGCTGCACCAGGGCCACGCTGCAGCCCGCGGCCGGGCCCTCGGCGAGCGCGGCGACGGCCGGGGCCTGGCTGCGCGGCGGGTTCTCGGTGCCGTCGATGAAGCCGGTCAGGTCGCGGTCGTGGTGGTACACCCAGCCGGCGACCTCGGTGGCGGTGACCGCGACGGCCTCGAGGATCGCCAGCGCGGCCCGGGTGTAGTCGAACAGGGCGGTGCGGTCCGCGCCGGCCAGCCACAGCCAGGCGTCGTGCTGGGTGGCGGGCATGGTGAACCCGTCCGGGCCGGCGATCGGCTCGGTGAAGTCCGCGGCGATGACCGGCTCCCACAGCGACGGGCGGACGCCGACGACGACGTTGATGGCGCCGGTCGCGGGCATCGGCTCGCCGACCGCGGTCAGCGCGGTGAACAGATCGCGCGGCGCCACCCCGGGGCGCAGGTCGAACTCGAGGTACGCGTGCTCGGCCAGGGCCGCCGCGAAGATGCCCGGCTGCGGGGTCGGTGCCATGCGCTCGATCGTAGGCGACAGGACATTTGTCACCGCCAGACCGCGATCGACGAATCTGCCCGGCGGCCGGCCGCGACCCTAGCGTCGATGTCATGAACGCGGTCGATCTGCAGAACCTCTCCTACGCCTACGGCGGTGTGCGGGCCGTCGAGGACGTGACGCTGCCGGTGCGGGCCGGCGAGGTCGTCGCCGTCCTCGGTCCCAACGGGGCCGGCAAGTCCACGACGCTGCTCATGCTGCTCGGGCTGCTGCCGCCGAGGACCGGCACGGTGCGGCTGTTCGGCCGGGAGCCGTCGGCCGCGGCCGCCGCCGGGCTCGTCGGCGCGATGCCCCAGGCCGGCGGGCTGCTCCCCCGGTCCACCGTCGGCGACCTGCTGCGGTTTCTCCATGACGTGTACCCCCACCCGATGCCGATCGCCGAGGCGCTCGATCTCGCCGACCTGACCGGGCTGGCCGGGCGGACGGTCGAGCGGCTCTCCGGCGGCCAGGCCCAGCGGCTGCGGTTCGCGATGGCGGTCATCGGCCGCCCCGACCTGCTCGTGCTCGACGAGCCGACCGCCGCGCTCGACGTGGAGGCCCGCCGCGACTTCTGGACGGCGATGCGCGCCTACGCCGGGCAGGGCCGCACGGTGCTGTTCTCGACGCACTACCTCGAGGAGGCCGACGACAACGCCGACCGCATCGTGGTGCTCGACCGCGGGCGGGTGATCGCCGACGGCACCGCCGCCGACGTGAAGCGGCGCGTGGCGGTGCGCACGGTGAGTGTGACCAGCCTCGATGCCGACTATGCCGCGCTCCCCGGCGTCGTGACGGTCGCCGAGCGGGCCGGACGGACGGTGCTGACCAGCACCGACGCCGACGCCACCGTCCTCGCCCTCGCCTCCGCGGGCCTGCTGCGCGACCTCGAGGTCGTCGGCGCCGGGCTCGAGGAGGCCTACCTCGCCCTGACCCGCCTGGAGGCCTGACCATGCTGCCCTACATCCGCCTCGAGCTGCGCCGGCTGATCCGCACCCCCGGGCTGCTCATCTTCACCGTGCTCATGCCGCTGCTGAGCTACGTGCTGTTCACGAACATCAACACGGTCACCGGGCAGGACAAGAGCGTCGCCGCGGTCTACACGATGGTGTCGATGGCCGGGTACGGCGCGATCGGCGGCCTGCTCAACTACGCCTCCGGGCTCGTGATCGACCGCTCCGTCGGCTGGCTGCGCCAGTTGCGGCTGACCCCGCTGCCGCCGGTCAAGGTGGTGCTGGGCAAGGGGCTGGCCGCGATGGCCGCCGGGCTGCCGCCGGTGCTCGCGCTGTGCCTGGCCGCGGTGTTCATCAACGGGGTGCGGCTGGACGCCTGGCGGTGGCTGGCGATCGTGCCCCTGCTGTGGGTCGGGGCGCTGCCGTTCGCGCTGCTCGGGCTGGGGCTGGGCTACCTGGCCACCAGTCAGACCGCGCAGCCGCTCAACCTGCTGGTGTACCTCGGGCTGTCCATCCTGGGCGGGCTGTGGCTGCCCCTGTCCATCATGCCGTCCTGGGTCGCGGCGATCGGGCGGCTGCTGCCCACCCACGCGTACGCGGACATGTCGTGGCGGGTCGCGTTCGGCGGGGCGCCGAGCCTCGGCGACGTCGTGACGCTGCTCGTGTGGCTGGTCGCGTTCACCGGGCTGGCGATCTTCGGCTACCGCCGCTCGGTCCGCCGCATCGCGGTGCTGTGAAAGGGTGATCGGCATGTGGCGCCGGGTGAGCTCCAGGATCGGGACCATGTTCTGGGTCGGGGTGTGGACGTTCCCGCTCCTGGACCCGCTGACCACGGCCACGACCACCGCGGCGGTCGTCGCGCTGGTGGCATTCGAGCTCCTGTACGTCTACACGGCAGCCCTGGGCTTCGATTCGCACACCATCACCCGCCGCCACCACGTCCTCTTCGGGCTGGTGGCGGCGCTCGGGGTCGGCCTGCCGCTCGTCTTCGGCACCCACTGGATCGTGCTGCTGCTGTTCGTCTCGTGCGGCGGCATCACCATCTACGCGGCCCACGAACGACCGGTCGGCGCCGGGCTCGTGCTGGCCGGCTCCCTCGCCGCGGAGGCCGGCATCGGCCTCGCACTGCGCGCCGACTGGTGGCAGATCGGCGGGATCGCCGTCGGCACGATCCTGTCGTCGATCCTCGTCTTCGCGGTGCGGCAGATGTCGCGGCTCGTCCGGGAGCTGCACCACACCCGGGAGGCGCTGGCCGAGGCCGCGGTCGCCGAGGAGCGGCTGCGCTTCTCCCGCGACCTGCACGACCTGCTCGGCCACACCCTGTCCGTGATCGTCGTGAAGGCGGAGGTCGTGCGGCGCATCGCCGAGCGCGACCCGGCCGCGGCGGCGGCCCAGGCGGCCGACATCGAGCAGGTCGGGCGGCGGGCGCTGGTCGAGATCCGGGAGGCGGTCACCGGCTACCGCGAGACCGGCCTCACCGCCGAGCTCGCCCGCGCGAAGGGCGCCCTGACCGCGGCCGGCATCACCGCCGATGTGCTGCGCACCGCCGACCCGCTGCCGGACGCCGCCGACCGGCTGCTCGCGTGGGTGGCGCGGGAGGCGGTGACGAACGTGATCCGGCACAGCGGGGCGGGCCGGTGCGACATCTCGGTGACGACGGCCGGCGGGGCGGCGGTGCTGCGGGTGGGCGACGACGGCGACTTCGCCCCGGACGCCCCGGCGCCGGAGCCCGGCAACGGCCTGCGCGGCCTCGGGGAGCGGCTGCTCGGCGCGGGCGGGGCGCTGGAGACGGGCCCCCGGCCGGAGGGTGGGTTCATGCTGACTGCGAGGCTGCCGCTGTGACGATTCGGGTGTTACTGGCCGAGGACCAGGGCATGATGCGGGGCGCCCTGGCGCTGCTGCTCGGCCTGGAGCCCGACCTGGAGGTGGTCGCCCAGGTCAGCAGCGGCGACGCGATCGTGTCGGCGGCTCTGGAGGCCCGGCCCGACGTGGCGCTGCTCGACATCGAGATGCCGGGCGGGGACGGGATCAGCGCGACGGCGGAGCTGCGCCGGCGGCTGCCCGGGTGCCGGGTGCTGATCCTGACGACGTTCGGGCGGCCGGGGTACCTGCAGCGGGCGATGGAGGCGGGCGCCAGCGGCTTCCTGGTGAAGGACGGGCCGGTGGAGTCCCTGGCCGCGGCGGTGCGGCGGGTGCTCGCCGGCGAGCGGGTGGTCGACCCGGAGCTGGCCGCGGCCGCGCTGGCGGCGGGGCCGGACCCGCTGACCGAGCGGGAGCGCGACGTGCTGCGCGAGGCGGCCGACGGCTCGACGGTCGCGGACATCGCCAAGCGGCTGCACCTGTCGGAGAGCACGGTGCGCAACTACCTGTCGGCGGCGATCACCAAGACGGGGACCCGGAACCGGATCGAGGCGGTGGGCGTGGCGCAGTCCCGCGGGTGGCTCTGAAAGTTGAGTCTAGGTGACTCAGGTCACGGTTACGGACGGAAGACGGTGGGCACCCCCGAGGTTGTAAGACTTGAGCGACACGGGCTCAACCTTGGAGGGACTTCATCATGTTGCTGCGCACCGCACCGTTCCGGAATGTTGACGCGTTCGACCAGTTCTTCGGCTCGCCGGTTCGCGGCGGCGCCACCGCTGCGCTGGACGCGTACCGCGACGGGGACACCTTCTTCGTCGAGATCGACCTGCCCGGCGTCGACCCGGCGACCATCGACGCCACCGTCGACCGCAACGTGCTCACCGTCCGCGCCGAGCGGACCCGCACCGAGCGCGAGGGCGTCCGCCGGGTCATCACCGAGCGCCCGACCGGCACCGTGACCCGGCGCCTGGTCCTGGGCGACAGCCTCGACACCGAGCGGCTCGAGGCGAGCTACGACGCCGGCGTGCTCACGCTGAGCATCCCGGTGACCGAGCGGGCCAAGCCGCGCCGGATCGAGATCGGCACGGCCCAGCGCGAGCTCGCCACCGCGCGGTAAAGAATGCCGGCCCCGCGCTGACGGGCGCCGACGGCCGCGGCCCCCGAGGGGGCCGCGGCCGTCGCGTTTCCGGGGCGATTCGGAATCGATCGTCGTCGCCACAGCCGGTTATTCCCGATGCGCTCGCGGTGATCATCCGGCGCATTTGCCCGGTGGCGAAATGCCCCGGGGGCGGTGGCGGGCCGTCCGATGGGTGGGACGGGGCCGGCGGCAAAGGGTGGCGGCGAGGGTGCCACCGTCCCGGCGGCCGGTCCGCGCAATTGCGGCGGGGCGCCCCCGGTGGCAAAGGCGACCGGCCTCGGCGGCAAAGGCGACCGGATCGATCGGCAATGCGCGGGGTCTTAGCGAATCCGCGCGGGGCCCGGGCGCCGAATGGGGAAAGCGGCTGCCCGAACGACCGTATGGCCTCAGGAATGCAAAACGGGCCGGGTGCACGATTCGTGCACCCGGCCCGCCCGCTTCGATCACGTCACGCCCGCGGGCGTGCGGTCAGCGGCCCGCCTCGGCGTGGTAGCGGTCGACGATGTCCTGCTTGATCCGGCCCCGGTCGGACACGTCGATGCCCTTGGCCTGCGCCCACTCGCGGATCGCGCGGTTCTGGTCGCGATCCCCGCGGGTCACGCTGCGGCCCCGGGCCTCCCGGCCACGCGAGGTCGCCACGACACCGCCGCGACCGATCTTCGTCGCGGCGGCGACGAAGGGAGCCACCGCGTCGCGCAGCTTGGCCGCGTTGCCGGCGGACAGGTCGATCTCGTACTGCACGCCGTCGAGCGCGAAGACGATGCTCTCGGCGGCGGGCTTGCCGTCGATGTCGTCGATCAGCTCGTGGATGACGCGTTTTGCCATGAGTGGCCTTTCCTCGGTCGTACCCAGGTGTAGAGAACCGTTGTGCAGAACTATGCGGACCGAACCGATCCGGGCCTCGGCACCGAGCGCACCGGCCGTATCATTCGGACACAAACACATTACTTGGCGACATGCTACGCCCATGACTCGGGCGAGATTACCTCCACACTAGCTCTTTCGTCCGCCCGGCACCGAAATCGGCATGTCACGAAACGCATACAACACGAAACGCACACGATCGGTAAAGGCGAAGCGGCGAATAGGCGTGATCGGCGTGCCCCGATCGCGTCAACGGCCACCCCGGCCGGATGGCGGGAACTCACCCGAGAGCCGCACAACATCGCAGTCGTGGAGTCAGGCGAGTATCCGCAGCGACAGCAGCAACGCGCCACCGACCACAAGGAGCAGCCCGCCGACGGAGGCGATCCGCACCAGCCACGACCCCTCACGCACCAGGCGGGTCCAGCGCAACAACTGGGCACGGGTGAAGCCGAGCAGCCGGCGGGCCCAGGCGAACTCCATCGCGAGCAGCGCCAGGCCGGCCAGGATGACGACCCAGCCCGGGCCGGGCAGCGGCAGGAGCACCACGCCGACCGCGATGACCAGGGTCCCGACGACCGCGACGGCGATCTTCACGCCGAGGCGGCCGAGCGGGGTGGCGTAGGCCCGCGCCCGCATGCGCAGGTAGGCATCGCGCACCCGGTGGACTCGCGCCCGCGCGGGCGAGAGGGCGGGTCGTTCGGGGGCGGTGACGGTGTCGCGTGGCTGGTCGGGCACCGTTCCATGGTCCACGCTCCGGCAACCGGGGAGCACAGTGCCCGGCAAATCGGACTAATTACGCATAGTCACCACATACGGGACGAGAATTGGCGAAGTTCGCATCCATGTGGCCGGTACAACCACGGTCACGACACGCCGAAAGTCACCCTCGCGAGCCGGGAGAGGTCCGGAATCAGGCGTAACGCCCGACCCGTCCACCTCACTGCCGCGCAATTCTCGTTCCCATCACGCAAAGAGCCGTCACTCCCATGCGCCACAGGACGTTACCGGAATGAATTGACGTACGGCCCACACGTCACGTCAAGGACCCCGACCGCGCCCAGAAAACCAGACATCGCACGCAGGATGTTCGGTTGACGGCAAATCGGGCCCAGAAACACTACAGAGTGAGATCGTAGAATCACTGCGCGTAACACTGGGAATCGCCTCAACATAGGAGAGGCGGGGCACGGCATGCTCCGCGAGCGGTGCCGGGGGGAGTACGACATGAGCGCTATCCGACCATCGACCGTCGAGGTCGAGACATCCCTACGACTCGTCGCGCCCGACGCGACCGCGCTGCCGGTGCGAGCCAGCCTGCGCTATGACCCGAACGACCCGTACGCGGTCCACGTGCTCTTCCATGCGGAGTCCGCGGGCGGCGAGCCGGTCAGCTGGTCGTTCGCGCGGGAACTGTTGTTCACCGGGCTCGACGAGCCCGCGGGCATCGGCGACGTGCGCGTCTGGCCGTGGAACGGACCACGTGGCGACTTCGTCGCGCTGGCGCTGTCCTCACCGGACGGCAATGCACTCTTCGAGGTGCCGCGCAGCGTGCTGGTGCGGTTCCTGCGGCGCACCTACAGCGTGGTGCCGCGCGGTCACGAGACCGACCACCTCGATGTCGACAACGCGGTGAGCCGGCTCCTCGCCGGCCGCTGAGCTCGACGGCGCGCCCCTCACCGGCCGGCCGCGGACCACCTCCGCGGCCATCGCGCGGCACCACCCGCCGCCGGAGAATCCCGCGCCGACCAGTACCCGCCGGCCCTCACCTGCCACCCGCGGTACACCCGACCACGAGCGAAACCGGGCGCCACGCCATGCCCTCCACCTCCGGCACTCCGCCAGATGCCGGGACCGGGGCCGGCGTGGCGCCCGACTCGTTGAGCCGGGCGCCCGCACCGGATAGCCTCCCTGCGTGACGGGGGGCCTGATGGGTGCGTCCAGGCGCGGACCGGCCGACGTCGGGTCCTTCGCCGGCACCACTCTGAGCCTGATCGGCCGCCACTTCCCCACACTGCTGGCGGTCGCCGCGGCCGGCTTCGCCGCACGGTGGGGCGCCACGCGCCTGGCCGTCGTCGCGAGTGCCTGGCACCCGCTCGCGGGCACGCTGCTGCTCATGCTCGTGCCGCTGCTGGTGCTCATGACCTACGTGTTCATGATGCGCGTCGTGCGCGGCTCGCTGCCGTTCGCCCGCGCCGCCCACGACCGCGCCGGCACCTGGCACGACGGCATCCTCGACCACCTCGGCAGCGTGTTGTTGCCCTTCCTGGCCGTGTGGTCGGCGCAGGGGTACCTCGACGACACCATCGAGCGCTACCGGTACGCGGTCTGGGACGACTACCACCAGGCCCGCTTCGCCGCCGTGCTCGAGGGCGGCCCGATGCCGCTCACCGACACCCAGCGGCTGGACCTGGGCCTCTCCCCCGCCGTGCTCGCGGTCGTCGCCGTCGCGTTCGCCGCGCGCTGGGGCCTGGGCCGGCTGCGCAGGCCGCGCGAGGAGGGTGCCCGGCCCCGGGGCCCGCACTGGCTGGGCCTGCTCGCCGCCTACCTCGAGTCGGTCTGGCTGATGCTCGTATTCATCCCGCTCGCCGCACTCCCCGGGCTCGCCGGCGACTGGTTCGGCGGCCTGCGCATCGGCTCCTGGCTCGGCGCGGTGCGGGCCGACATCACCGGCGGACTCGGCGACATCGGCAACCCGTTCGCGATCGCCGCGGGCGCCGTGTTCGTGGTCGCGGGGCTGCTGGTGGCCAACGCGCAGACGGTCGTGCTCGCCCCGGTCGCGTGGCTCACCGTCGGCGCGGTCGTCTACGGCCACCGTCCGGCCGACCTCGCCCGCGACCACGAGGAGCGCCACGCCGGCCGGGCCGGCTTCGCGCGGCAGTGGGCGAGGCGCCAGGTCCGCGACCAGTTCAACGACCGCTTCGGCCCGCTGCTGGGCGGCCTGCGGCTGCTCGCCCGCGGGAGCACCCGGCCGCTGCTGCTGTTCTGCCTCCTCTTCGTGGCGGTCTCGCCGCTGGTCGTGGACGGGCACCGGCTCGGCGGCCTGGAGGCGTGGCTGTGGGATCTCGAGCGCTGGATCGCCGGCCCGCGCGACGACCAGACCTGGCTGTTCCTGGACCGGATGCTGAACCCGCTCAACGAGATCGTCGCGAACGTGGTGCTGATCTGCCTGCTGAGCGCGGCGATCGACCGGCTGGTGCTGGCGCAGCGGCTGGACCCCGAGCTGCGCGACGCCGCCGCGGTCCCGGAGCCCGCCGACGCCCCCGAGCCCGTCGCGGCCGCGGCGGCGTGGGCACCCGCGGCCGAGGCGCCGGCGCGCAACCCGGAGGCGCCGTTCGCGGTGCCGATCGGGGCCCCGCCCGCCGATCCGCTTCCGGTCATGGAGGACGACGCCACGCAGGAGGTGGCGGCGTCCGCCGTTGCGCCTCCGGTCGTGCAGGACGACGCCACGCAGGAGGTGGCGGCGTCACTGCTCACGGCGCCACCACAGGACGCGACGCCGGACGACGCGACGCAGGAGATGGCGCTGCCCCGCGTCCGGCCCGAGGACGAGCCGACGCGCGAGATCGGGCGGTTCTAGGGCCGCGGCAGGTGGGCGTAGGACGGGTACGCGGTCGGGACGCCCACGAAGAAGGCCGCCGGGGTCGCGCCGGCCGGGAGCAGGAAGTAGTAGTCGCGCTGGTAGGGGCCCTCGCCCGGCGGCGCCGAGGCACCCGCCGCCCGGGGGCGGTCGCAGCCGCCGCCGGACGGGAGGCCGACCGGGGACAGCTCCACCGGCCGGTCCCCGAACCGCCGCGCGCCGCCGTCCTCCAGGTAGACCGTGCACCCGGCGAGGGCCCCGGCGTCGGCGGTCTCGTACGTGACCTTCGCCTGCCACACCCGCCCGCCGCCCAGGTCGGCGGGCTTGCCGGAGCGGTCGGCCGGGGACTCGACCTCGGTGACGGCGTCGAGGCGCATCCGGGCGCCCGCGTACGTCACCCAGCCGCCCTTCGCCCCCGCCACCGGTACGTGCGGCTCGGTCGGGTTCTCGAGATAGACGTGAGCGTCGCGGAAGTAGGGCCCGGCGAGCGCGGCGGCGACGGCCGGGACGAGCAGGAGCAGGCCCCAGCGGTTCCGTCGCCACCAGCCCCCGTTCACGCCGCGAGCCTCGCGTCCGGGACGTCCAGCGGGGTGGACTGGCCGAGCCACTGCGGTACCGATGCGGCAATCGGCACTTCGGCCAGGGTCAGCAGGCCCGGTCCGAGGCCCGAGTGCTCGCCCAGGAGCAGGGTCAGGTCCTTCGCGTCCCTGGCGACCTCGAAGACGATGTGGCCCTCGACCCAGACGCCGGGCTGGAACGCGCGGCCGTCGGTGAGGGGCTGGGTGACGCGGCCCGTCGCGCTGAAGGTGCGGTCGCGGTCGTCGCGCAGGCGCGCGTACGGCAGGATCACCGGCTCCCGCGTCGCCGCCACCCGGACGCGGACCAGCACCCACACGCCGGTGGTGTCGAGGGTCAGGCCGTTGCGCGGGTGCTTGAGCTTCGTGCCGCCCGCCGCGTCGAGGACGACGACCTGGAAGGTGTCCACGTCGACGACGCCGCCGGCCTTCCCGGGCCGCAGGAAGGGCCGGCCGCCGTGCTCCTGGTCGGGCTTGAGCCGCACGACCAGCGCCCCGGCCGCGACCGTCGCCAGCACCAGCAGCGCGGTGACCATCCGGGTCCGCAGCGGCGGGCCGGCCCTGCGGTGCCGGGCGGCGGCCGGGGGCACCGCAGGGCCGGGCCGCTCGGTGGCGACCATCAGGAGGCCGGCTTCGTGTCGATCGGGACCATCGCCACCGCGGCCGGCTGCTCCTTCGCCGGCAGCCACACGCCCTTGTTGCTGGCGTTGTCGAAGGTGTAGGTGAGAGCGAAGATGTCCACCTGCAGCTCGGTCGGCACCGGCGCCTCGGCCCGCTGCTCCCAGAAGTAGCCGAACCGGGCCGGCACGCCGGGCTGCACGGCCGCGTTCTCGGCGGCATCGGCCGCGCCCGCCACGTGGTCCGCGTACTTCGCCGGCGCCCCCTTGACTCCGTGGATCTGCAGGGCCTGGGTGTGGAACAGGGTGCTCTCGCCGGCGTCGGTCACCTCGACCGTGGCGACCACGACGATCCAGCGCCAGCCGCTGTTCTCCTTGTGCCGCAGCGGCGGCAGCTCGTCGAGGGCCCGCACGCCGTGCACGGTGACGGTCCAGCCGCCGGCCGCGTAGGGCTGCCCGACGGTGAACTTCGGCGGCCCGTCCGGCGCGGCCTTGTCGAAGCCTCCGAACGCGCCGGAGACCAGGATCGCGACCGCCGCGATGCCGGCCACGAGCCAGCGGGCGGGGGCGTTGAGCAGCGCCAGCCTCAGCCGTCCGGCCGGCGGCGGATCGGCCGTCCCTGCCCCTGGGCTCGCCACGCCGCAGAGCATACGACAAGCCGGGGCGCCCGCCCGAGGTCCCGCGGACGCCGCTCAGCCCGGCGGCCGCCCGGTGCCGGCGACCCGGATCTCGCCCCACGGGTTGAGCTCGAGCAGCCGCGCGGGGACCGGGTCGGCACCGGCCGGGCCCGCCAGGAGGACCTCGCGGCGGCCGGCGCGCAGCAGGGCCACCACCTCGGGGCCCGCGGACATTCGCGCACTCCAATGGAACCGGCCGTCGATGGGCTGGAACTGGCCGGAAACGCGCAGCTCAACGGCGTAGGTGCGCCCCTCGAACGACAGCGAGGCCTTGACCGGCGGCGATTCCTCGGGCATGGTACTGACTAGTACCAACTACCGGCCGGTAACGTCAAGGAGTCCGCCATGCCGGATGTCGCCGCCGCTCGCGAGGCCACCGCCGCCCGCCTGCTGAAGATCTCGGCCGGCAACTCGTACGACCCCGAGATCGACATCGACTGGGCCGCGCCGCAGCCCGCCGGCCTGCTCTACGCCCCCGAGCGCCGCCTCTCGCTCTACGGCACCGAGCTGTGGGACGCGCTCACCCCCGAGCAGCGCGTCGAGCTCTCCCGGCACGAGGTGGCGAGCATCGCGAGCATCGGCATCTGGTTCGAGGTGCTGCTCATGCGCATGCTGCTGCGCCACGTGACCGGGATGGACCCGCGCAGCGGGCACGTGCAGTACGCGCTCACCGAGGTCGGCGACGAGTGCCGGCACAGCGTCATGTTCGGCCGGATGATCGACGCGCTCGGCACGCCCGCCTACCAGCCGGCCGCGGTGCACCGGGCGCTCGGGCGCTACCTGGGCGCGACCGCCGGCGGGATTCAGACGTTCGCGGCCGCGCTCATCGCCGAGGAGATCCTCGACGCCCTCCAGCGCGAGGCGATGGCCGACGAGAGCCTCCAGCCGCTGGTGCGGATGGTCTCGCGGATTCACGTGGTCGAGGAGGCAAGGCACATCCGGTTCGCGCGCGACGAGCTCGCCCGGCAGGTCGCCTCCGCGTGGAGACCCCGGCGGTGGTACTGCCAGATCATCGTCGCCCGCGCCGCGTACACCGTCACCCACACGCTCATCAACCCGCAGGCGTACGCGGCGGTCGGGCTGGACCCGGCCCGGGCCCGCGCGGTCGCCTGGGCGAACCCGCGCTTCCGCGAGACGCTGCGGTGGGCCGGCACCCGCGTGACCACCTACCTGCAGGAGCTCGGCCTGGTCGAGGGCCCGGCGAAGTCCGTCTGGCGGGCCGCCGCGCTCATCTGAGTGCTGTGTTCTCGATCACGGGACGACGCGTGGCGACCGCGCTACTGTTCATGGAGTCGGTGTGCTGTGTGTCCCCGGGCCTCACCACACTGCCTTCACGGAATACCGTTCGGCTGGAGCCGTGTCGCGCCTATCGCCGCGAGGCGACCTGGCACACCGACCCTAAACGTTTCTCAGATCAGCACCGCGTAGACGACCAGGTTGTCACGGTACGAATGGCGCGCCTGATCGAAGGTGCCCCCGCACGTGATGAGCCGCAGCTCCGGCACCGGCGTCGGGCCGTAGACCCGCGCGCTCGGGAACTGGGCCTTCGCGTAGTGCTCGCTCGCCGTCACGCGGAACGTCAGCCAGCCGTCGCCGCGCTGGACGTCGACCGTGTCCCCCGCCGCGAGCTCGTGCAACCGGTAGAAGACGGCCGGGCCGGTCTTGGAGTCCACGTGCCCGGCCAGCACCGCCGGGCCCGCGTCGCCGGGGTAGGTGCCGCCGGTGAACCACCCCGCCTCGCCGAACACCTTCGGGCTCTCCAGCACCCCCGCCGCGTCCATCCGCAGGTCCTCGAGCGGCGTGTCCACGCCGAGCTTCGCGATGCGCAGGCGGGTCGGGGGCGCGTCCGGCGCGGCGTTCGCGGCCGACAGGTCGATGCTGTGCGGCACGATCCAGGTGGCGTCGCCGGCGTCGATGTCGACCCGGCGGCCGACCAGCGTCGCGGCCCCGGCGATCATCGGCGCGGCCAGGGCCAGCACGCACCCGATGAGCATGAGGGTCCGGCGCCGGGTGGCGGTCAGGTGCAGGCGCTGCCGCAGCGCCCGGTGCCTGACCACCCTCCCGGTCTTGCCCATGGGCTCGAGCGTAGGCCGGTTACGCGGCCGCCGCCGTGCGCGAACGGCTCCGGCGCCAGAGCAGGCCGCCGGCCACCGCCAGCAGGACCACGGCCACGCCGCCGCCGATCGGCAGCAGCGGGTTCAGGCCCCGCTCGCCGGCCGTGCCGCCCGCGCCGGTGTCCACGCCGCCCTCCGGCACCCCGCTGCTGGAGGCGTCGGTGCGCAGCTGCGCGGTCAGGCCGCCGCTGCCGTCGAGGATGATCAGCGAGTACACCGCGCCGGCCTTGAGCGGGGCGGTCACCGTCGTCGCGGCGCCCGTCGCGCTCGGGGCGGCCAGCCGCAGCGTCCAGCGGCCGGGGTCGACGGTCTGGTACGACGTCGTCGTGGCGAACTGCACGCCGTCGGCGATCTTCGCGCCGCCCGACACCGACACGTCCAGCACCGGCTGGCGCACCGAGGCCTGGATGACCCGCACCTTCGCCTTGCCCGGCTCCGGCAGGCCGAGGTCGTCGGCGATCACCTTCAGGCCGAGGTCGGCGAACTTGCCGGTGCCCGCGACCGTGTAGGCCTTGCCCTCCTCCACCGTCGCCTGGGTGCTCAGCACCGGCGCGGCCGAGGCCGGGTCACCCTTCTTGCGCATCGCCACCGCGTAGGTGCCCGGCGGCAGCGGCAGGTACTTGGAGACGGTGCCGTACGCGACGGCATCGAACTTCTGCTGCGGGATCGCGCCGGTGACCGAGCTCAGATAGACGTCGACCGCCGGCGTGTCGGGCGAGAGGTGGGCGAGGCGGACGTACCCGACCCCGGCCGCAGCCGCCGGCGAGGCGTCCACCATCGTCAGTCCCAGGCCGAGGAGCGCCGCGGCGGCCAGCGCCGCGAGCCGCCGCCGCTGGGGAGCAGCGAACACGTTTGTACCCCCTGCTGTGCGCACAGCGAATGCTGGAGATTCCCGAATGGAACGCACCCGGCGGGGGGTCAGAGTGAGTAATCCGCGCGGGCACCGTAAGCACTGATCGCGGTGAGTCTGGCACGTCGCTGAGCAACACGCCACCCGCACTGGGCAGGGATCATCGCGCCGCGTGTACGGTGCCCGACGCTGTGCTGCGGCACAACCTCCGGACGGACGAGGCAACTTACTCTTCGGTACCGATCAATCTCTTGATCAGGATCTCTACATCTGGGTGCCGAAGTCCTGGGTCCAGATCGCCGTCTTGCCCTGGTAGGCCAGGCCCACGCCCAGGTCCTTGAGCTTGCAGTTGAGGATGTTGGCCCGGTGCCCGGAGCTGTTCATCCAGGAGTTCATGACCTCTTCGGGCGTGCGCTGGCCCTTGGCGATGTTCTCGGCCGCGTTCGACCAGCGGTATCCCTCGTTCGAGATCCGGGTGGCGAAGGAGGTGCCGTCCTGCGAGTCGTGCGAGAAGTAGTCCTTGGCGGCCATGTCGGCCGAGTGCTTGTACGCGGCCGCGCGCAGCTTCGCGTTGTAGGCCAGCGGCTGGCAGCCGGCCTTCGCCCGCTCGGTGTTCACGATCGCCAGGACCTGGTTCTCGTACGCCACGTTGCTGCCCCCGCCCGCGGCGGTCGTGGGCTTCTTGGTCGTCGGCGTGGGCTTCGGGGCCGCGGCGGTGGTCGGCGCCTTGGTCGTCGGGGCCGGCGCGGTCGAGGCGTTCTCGGCCGGGGCGCTCGAGCCGGCGGCGCCCGGGTCGCCGGAGGCGCCCGCGAACAGGTCGCCGGCCTCGGTGGTGGCCGAGGCGCCGGCGGCGAGGTTGGACTGCGGGGAGGCGTTGGAGCTCTTGGACAGCAGCAGCGAGCCGCCGAACGCGACCGCGCCGACGACGACGAGGGCGACGGCGCCGATGGCGGCCACGAGCAGCATGCGCTTGCCGCGCCGCGCGTCGTCCGGCTCCGGGGCCTCCTGGTAACCGCCGTACGGGCCCCGCTCGTTCTCCGGCGCGTCCTGGTAACCGCCGTACTGGCCCGGCTCGTCGTAGAAGCGCCGCTCCGGCTGCCCACCGCGGTCGCCCCAGCCGTCGCGGGCGGGCTCGGCACCGTACGGGTCGTAGCGGTCGTACCGGTCCGGGTAACCGTCGCCGTACGCTGACACCAAAGCCTCCAGGCATGCGTGCGAATCGAAGCCGCACCTGACACTAGAAGGCCGGGAGCGCCGGATTCGCCCGCGGAAGCCGATTTAACGACGGTCTAAGCCAAACTTATGCCGTGCCTGCGGCCGGTAGCAGGGCGCTCACCACGCGGCGCAGCACCGCCGTGGCGCCCGCCACGTCGAGGTGCAGCTCGTCGCGCCACATCGACCAGCCCGCGAAGGTCACGGCGACGGTGAGCGCGTCCATCACCTCGGCGCGGGCCTCCCCGGCCGCCTCGAGCTCCGGGGCGAAGAGCGTCAGCAGCTCCTCTCGGGCGATCTCGAGGTACCAGGCCCGGTTCTTGCGCAGCTGCGCCGAGAACGGCTCGCGGATGCGCGCGGCGCGGGCGGCCGGGGCGATGAGCTCCAGCAGGCGGGCGCGCTGGGCGCAGTACCGCTCGATGCGCTCGTCCAGCGGCAGGTCGGCCGGGATCGGGCGGTACTCGGCGCGCTGGCGCTCCATGAGCCGCTCGCCGGCCGCCGCGAACAGGCCCTCCATGTCCTTGAAGTTCGTCCACAGCGCGCGCAGGGACACCCCGGCCCGCTCGGCGATCCGCTCGGCGGTGGGCCGCAGCTCACCCTCCTCGAGCAGCGCGAAGTGCGCGTCGGTGATCGCCTGCCGGGTGCGTTCGGCCCGTAATGTGCGCCCGTCCACCCGCGGCCGCACTCCCGCTTCGTTCATGACCTGACAGCCTACGTGCCACACCCTCGGGCGACCCTCTACGGTGAGGTACGTGGCAGTGCGCAGCGTGCACGACATCGACATCGAGCTCCCCGCGTTCGACTCCGGCGAGCTGGAGCCGGTCAGCGCGCCGTGGGGCGGCAACCTCAACGAGGCCCACGTGCAGACCGGCCGCGCCATCCGCACCACGCTCATCGACGCCCGGCTGCGCCGCTCCCACCTGGAGAACCTCGACCTCAACGGGGTGGTGTGGGAGGACGTGACGATCACCGGCTGCCGGTTCGAGAAGGTCGACTTCACCGCGGCGCGGCTGACCGGGCTGACCCTGGAGCGGGTGCACTTCGTCAACTGCAAGCTGACGTGGGCCAACCTGGGCGAGTCGCGCCTGTCCGACGTGCTCTTCGAGGGCTGCCGGCTCGACGGGGCCACGCTCGACGAGGTGAACACCACCGGCCCGACCGGGTTCGTCGGCTGCGTGCTGGTCAACACCAACCTGCGCGACTGCGTGCTGCCCCACGCGGCGATGCAGGGCTGCCGGCTGCGGCAGATGTCGTTCGAGAGCTGCGACCTGCGCGGCGCCGACCTGCGCGGCAATCAGCTGTCGGAGGTCAGCGGGATGACCAGCCTGCGCGGCGTGACGATCGAGCCGGCGCAGCTGCCCGGGCTCACCGACGCGGTGATGCGGGACCTCGGCGTGATCGTGCGCGGCCCGAAGGGTTGACCCGCCAGCGCGGGCGGCCGCGCGGGAACGTGCGGTGCCCGTCCGGGCTGAGCGGGGGCGGCGGGTCCTCGACGCAGATCGCCGGCGCCGGCAGGGCCGGGCCGAGCAGGTCGCGCGGGTCGGCCTCCAGGGCGCCTTCGATGGTGGCGAACGTGGCGATGTCACTCATCCCGGCGGCGAGCTCGAGCCAGGAGCGGATCGCGGGCGACGGCGCGGCCAGGCGCAGCTCGCCGCCGCGGGCGCGGGCCATCCCGGCCACGCCGACGAGCAGCTCGGCGCCGGTGGTGTCGCACACCGTCACCTCGGACACGTCGAGCACCAGCCGGGGCTCGTCGGCGACCAGGAGCCCGGCGAGCACCGGCTCGATCGTCGCGACGGTCCCCTCCACGAGAAGCCCGTGCAGGGCCAGCACGACCGCACTCATCACTGACGACGGTACCGACCGCGCTCCTCCGGCGTCAGCGGCCGCGCGGCCGACCCCGCCCGCGCCGTTCAGCCCGCCGGGGGTCGACGGACGCCGATGATCATGCCCGAACCGTGGGCCAGCTCCACGGTGACCAGCTCCGGGTCGGCGAGCAGCGCCCGGCGCACCCCGTCCTGCTTGGCCCGGAAATCATCCGGCCATCCCTCGACCGGGGTCATGTCGTCGACCACCAGGGTCCCCCGGGGGTTCAGTTTGGCGACGGTACGGTCGAGCCCCTCGATCTTCCCGCCGAACGCGTCGGCGAACACGAGGTCGAACCCGCCCGGCACCGCCGCGAGGAACTCGAGCGCGTCGGCCACGTGCAGGCGCACGAAGGACGGCCAGTCCCCGGTCGCGGCGACGGCGGCGACCGCCGGGTCGGCCTCGATCGAGTCGACGGTGACGTCGGTGCGGGGGCGCAGGCCCTCGGCGATCCAGGCGGTGCCGGCCCCGGCGCCGGTGCCGATCTCCAGCACCCGGGCGCCCGGCGGCAGGGCGGCGGCGAGGGCCGCGAGCAGCCGCCCGACCTCCGGCTCGCAGGACTGCCCGAAGCCGTTGGCGGTGGCCCGGGCGTATGCGGCATCGACGAGGTTCACGGCGGCGACCCTACCGAAGATCGTCGCGCTCCGCGTGCAAAGCTGTGCCCCGTGAAGTCACTGCCACTGCGCGTCCTCACCCCCGCCGCCGCCGTCCTGCTGGCCCTCGGCGCCTGCGGTTCCCCGTCGCAGTCGCCGGACAAGGCCTCCAAGGACGGGCCGGAACAGACCGCCACCAGCGCGTTCGAGGTCAAGGACGACGTGAGCGTCGTGGAGGTCGACAGCGAGGGCGGCGCGATCGCCATCAAGGCCGGCAGCGGGGCCACCATCAAGGTGACCGAGACGATGAAGTTCAAGAGCGACAAGCCGGGCCGCAAGCAAAGCATCGACGGCGGGGAGCTCATCCTCGGCTCGGGCGGCTGCCCGAAGAGCGACTGCTCGATCTCCTACGAGATCGAGATGCCCTCGACGCTGAGCGTCCGGCTGGACAGCTCCGGCGGGCGGATCGAGCTGCACGGGCTCACCGGCCTGATCGACGTGCAGTCCGACGGCGGCGGCGTGAACGGGGAGGGGCTCGCCCCGCCGGAGTTCAACGCGCGCACCGGCGGCGGCCCCGTCGACCTCAAGGTCACCCAGGCCCCGGACCGCATCGACATCGACAGCGGCGGCGGGAACGTGAACCTGCGGCTGACCTCGGACGGGTACGCGGTGGACGCCCAGCTCGACGGCGGCAAGCAGACCGGGTCGATCAAGACCGACCCGGGCTCGGTGCACAAGGTGCGCATCGCCACGGGCGGCGGCAGCCTCACGTTCGTGTAGGAGGCCGCTCGCCGGCGCGGCTAGTCGGTGAGCGCGCTGTAGATGAGCTGGCGCAGCTGGGGGCGCAGCGGGTAGGTGCTCGACGGCAGCAGCTGGGTGTAGAAGCCCACGGTGAGCCGCTCGACCGGGTCGATCCAGAAGGCCGTGCTCGCCGCGCCGCCCCAGTAGTAGGTGCCGGGGCTGCTGAACACCCGGGCCGGGACGGGGTCGCGGACCACGGCGAAGCCCAGGCCGAAGCCGACACCCTCGAACGTCGTCTCGGCGAAGCCGCCGGTCTGCACCGTGTCGAGGTCCACGTCGCCGGGCAGGTGGTTGCGGGTCATGAAGGCGACGGTGCGCGGGGCGAGCAGCCCGTCGCCGCGGCGCAGCAGCATCGTCATGAACTTCTGGTAGTCGGCGGCGGTCGAGATCAGGCCGCCGCCGCCCGCCGGGGCCTTGGGCTCCTCGAACGCCATGTCGCCCACGGCGTCGAAGCGCACGCGGCGGCCGTCGGGGCCCGGGACGTACAACGCCGCCATCCGCGGCTCGCCCGGCGCCACGGACCAGGTGGTCTCGTGCATGCCCAGCGGCTCGAGGATCCGGGTGCGCACGAACTCCGGCAGGGACATGCCCGCGACCACCTCGACCAGGCGGCCGAGCACGTCGGTGCTGACCCCGTAGCCCCAGGCGGTGCCCGGCTGGAACAGCAGCGGCAGCGCGGCGAGGTCGCGGCAGGCCTCGGCGAGGTCGGCGCCGGGCCTGGTGGTCAGGTCGTAGCCGGCCTTGCGGTACAGGGCGTCGACGACGGAGGTGTTCAGGAAGCCGTACGTCAGCCCGGACGTGTGCGTGAGCAGGTGCCACACCCGGATCGGCTCGGCCGCCGGGACCGTGAACGGCTGGCTCGCCGAGCCCTTGTCGTAGACCCTCATGTCCCGGAACTCGGGCAGCCAGTTGCTGATCGGGTCGGTGAGCTCGAAGCGGCCCTCCTCCCACAGCAGCATCGCGGCGACGGAGGTGACCGGCTTGGTCATCGAATACAGCCGCCAGAGGGTGTCGGGCTCGACCGGCCGCCCGGCCTCGGCGTCGCGCTGCCCGTAGACGCTGTGGTGCACGACCTTGCCGTCGCGCGCGATCGCGAGCTGCCAGCCGGCCAGGCGGCCGTCGTCGACATATCGCGCGAAGTGGGCGTCCAGGCGGGCCAGCCGCCGTGCGTCGAACCCGGCCTGCTCTGGCGCCACTTCGCGATCAATGCTCACATCTCGGGACTGTAGATCGTGGCTCACGAAAGCGCGAGCTGCTCGGCCCCCTCGACGACCCGGTCGACGAACCCGTAGTCCTTCGCCTCCGGCGCGGTGAACCAGCGGTCGCGGTCCGAGTCGGCCTCGATCTGCTCGTAGGTCTGCCCGGTGTGCTCGGCGATGAGCCGCTGCATGGTCTTCTTGGTGTAGAGCATCTGCTCGGCCTGGATGGCGATGTCGGCCGCGGTGCCGCCGATGCCGCCCGAGGGCTGGTGCATCATGACCCGCGAGTGCGGCAGCGCATAGCGCTTGCCGGGCGTCCCGGCGCTGAGCAGGAACTGGCCCATCGACGCGGCCATGCCCATGACCACGGTCGACACGTCGTTCTTGATGAACTTCATGGTGTCGTAGATCGCCATGCCGGCGGACACCGAGCCGCCCGGAGAGTTGATCCAGAAGGCAATGTCCCTCTCGGAGTCCTCGGCGGCGAGCAGGATCAGCTGGCCGCAGATGCGGTTCGCGCTCTCGTCGTTCACCTCGGTCCCGAGCACGATGATGCGCTTGCTGAGCAGGCGCTCGAAGACGGCGCTGTCGAACGGGATCTCAATATCGGCCATGCTGTCGACGGTATTGCCTCGGCGGCCCGTTGAGATCCCCCGTTCGCCGTGAGCGTGTTCGCTGTCAGCGTCACGGCTCTTTGAGCACAGGGCGCAGGGCGTCCAGCACCGCGGGATCCTCGATGGTCGAGGGCACCGGCTCCTCGCGGCCGTCGGCGATCCCCCGCATGGTCCGGCGCAGGATCTTGCCCGAGCGCGTCTTGGGCAGCGCGGCCACCACGCGCACGCTGCGCAGGCTCGCCACCGCCCCGATGCGGTCCCGCACGAGCTGGACCAGCTCGGCCGCGACCGTCTCGGCCGGGGTGTCCACGCCCGCCTTGAGCACCACGAACCCGCGCGGCACCTGGCCCTTGAGCTCGTCGTCGACGCCGATGACGGCGCACTCGGCGACCGCGGGGTGGGCGGCGAGCACCTCCTCCATCGCGCCGGTCGAGAGGCGGTGGCCGGCGACGTTGATGACGTCGTCGGTGCGGCCCATCACGTAGAGGTAGCGGTCCTCGTCGAACCGGCCGCCGTCGCCGGTCAGGTAGTGGCCGGGGTAGGCGGAGAGGTACGAGCGCACGTACCGCTCGTCGTCGCCCCACAGCGTGGGCAGGCAGCCGGGCGGGAGCGGTAGCCGGATGGCGATGGCGCCGTCGGTGCCGGTCGCGGCGTCCTGCCCGTCCGGGGTGAGCACGCGCACGTCGTAGCCGGGGATCGGTACCGACGGCGAACCCGGCTTCGTGGGCAGCTCCTCGAGACCGCGCGGGCTCGCGGCGATCGGCCAGCCGGTCTCGGTCTGCCACCAGTTGTCCACGACCGGCACGCCGAGCCGCTCACCGGCCCACTCGTAGGTCTGCGGGTCGAGCCGCTCCCCCGCCATGAACAGGGTGCGCAGGCTCTTGACGCGCTCGCGGTCGATCCGGGCCCCGTCCGGGTCCTCCTTGCGGATCGCGCGGATCGCGGTCGGGGCGGCGAAGAGCACGTTGACGCCGTGGTCGGCGACGACCCGCCAGAACGCGCCGGCGTCGGGGGTGCCGACGGGCTTGCCCTCGTACAGCACCGTCGTCGCGCCGGCGAGCAGCGGGGCGTAGACGATGTAGGAGTGGCCGACGACCCAGCCGACGTCGGACGCCGCCCAGAAGACGTCGCCCGGCCCGCAGCCGAAGATGTTCGCCATCGACCACGTGAGCGCGACGGCATGCCCGCCGTTGTCGCGCACGATTCCCTTGGGGCGGCCGGTCGTGCCGGAGGTGTAGAGGACGTACAGCGGATCGGTGGCCGCCGCCGGAACGCACCCGGCCGCGACTGCGTCCTTGATCGCGTCGGCCCAGGTCAGCTCGCCGTCGCGCAGCTTCGCCGGGGCCTGCTCGCGCTGGAGCACCACGACGTGCTCGGGCCGGTGCCCGGCCTCGTCCAGGGCGGCGTCGAGCAGCGGCTTGTACTCCACCACCCGGCTCGGCTCGATCCCGCACGAGGTCGCGACCACGACCTTCGGCTTGGCGTCGTCGATGCGGGCCGCGAGCTCCTTGGGCCCGAAGCCGCCGAACACCACCGAGTGCACGGCGCCGAGCCTCGCGCAGGCCAGCATGGCGATCACGGCCTCGGGCACCATCGCCATGTAGACGACGACCCGGTCGCCCCGCTCGACGCCGAGCCTGCGCAGGGCGCCCGCGAAGACGGCGACCTCGTCGCGCAGTTCCCGGAAGGTGTACCGGCGGACGGTGCCCGTGACCGGGCTGTCGTACACGAGCGCGAGGTCGTCGCCGCGCCCGCCGTGCACGTGCCGGTCCAGGGCGTTGTGGCAGGTGTTGAGCTCGGCGTCGGGGAACCAGCGGTAGAACGGGGGGTTGTCGGCGTCGAGGATGCGAATGGGCATGCGGTCCCAGTCGACGCCGGCGGCCGCGTCGCGCCAGAACCACTCGGGGTCTTCGAGGCTGCGCTGGTACGTGTCGCGGTAGGCGCCCATCCCCTGATCCTGCTCCGCCGGGCCGGGCTGCGGTAGGGCCGGATATGTCGCGCCTGTTTCCACGACACGACATATCCGGATTTATCGGTTTGTGCCGCTTTCGCAGCTCTTACGACTTCTCCCGCTCTTACGGCTTGTGCGTTTTGTGCGGCTTATGCGCTTCTCGACGGCGCTCGGACCGGTGCGCTGGCACTCGCCAGGCTCGGCTTTCCGCACGGCGCTCACCGGGCGCGGTTTCCGCAGCGTTGACCAGGCCCGGTTTCCGCGGCGTTGACCAGGCCCGGTTTCCGCGGCGCTCAGACCGGGGCGGTGGCGCTGGCCAGGCCCGCGGGCGCGTTGGCCAGGGCCTGCTGGATGGCCGCGACCAGGGCCAGCGCGGCCTCCTCGGTGAGCTCGACGGCGACGCGGGCCGACGGGCCGAGCGCCGGGTTGGCGAAGTCGATGTTCAGGGTGTGCCCGAACTGGGCGTGCACCGGGTGGTCGACGTAGACCGCCGCCCGGGTCACGTCGAACCAGCCCGTCGCGCCCTTGCCGGCGCCCTCGATGTCGACCAGCTCGGTCTCGTAGGTGCACATGTCAGGCCCCCAGGTGCGTGCCGAAGAACGTGAAGATGCGCTTCCAGCCGTCGACCGCGGCCTCGGGCCGGTACGACGGGCGGTCCACGGCGAAGAAGCCGTGCCCGGCGCCCTCGTAGCTGTGGTGCTCGAAGCTCTTGCCGTGCCCGTCCAGCAGCTCGGCGAGGCGCGCGACCTCGGCCGGCGCCGGGAACTTGTCGTCGTCGCCGAACAGCCCGAGTACCGGGCAGCGCACGTCGGACAGGCGGTCCTGGATCGAGCCGACCTTGAGCGGGAACCCGGTCGGGGGCGCCTCGAGCGCGAACGCGCCGTAGCAGTCGACGGCCGCGTCCACGTCGACCGCGGTCGAGACCAGCAGCGACTGGCGGCCGCCGGAGCAGTGCCCGATCACGCCGACCTTGCCGCTGGCGTTGTCCAGGGCGCGCAGCGCGGCCGCGGCGGTGGCGACGTCCCGGATGATCTGCTCGTCGGGGATGCCGCCCTGCCCGCGCACGAACGCGGACGCGTCGTCGGGCGCGGCGTCGGGGGCCTCGCGCCAGAACAGGTTCGGACAGATCGCCGCGTACCCGTTCACGGCGAACCGCCGCACCATCTCCTTGGTGGCCTCGTCGAAGCCGGGCAGGTGGTGAATGACCACGACGCCCGGGAACGGGCCGGGGTCGAGCGGGCGGGCCTGGTACGCCTGGATCTGCTCCTCGCCGATGAACACCGTCTCGGCCCGGATCGCGTCTGACATGCTGCACTCCGTCGTTCACTGGTGCGGTTTTCCTTAGCCGGGCAAACAATATCCCCGCCGCCGCTTTGTATGCGCCGGCGGGGACAGCTGTACACGTCGGCGGGGACACATGAGCAGCGGCCGGACCGTGCCGGCACCCGGCGGCGTCACCCTGCTCGGCAGTCGGGCCTCGGCAGTCGGGCCTCGGCGCGCCCGGCCCAACTGGCGTCCGGGCTCCGGCGCGCCCGGCCCCACTGACCGCCGGGTTCCAAGCGTCGCAAGGCCAGCCAGGCCCCGAGCAGCGCAGAGCCAGTCAGGCCCCGAGCAGCGCAGAGCCAGTCAGAGCCCCGAGCAGCGCAGGGCCGGCCGGGTTCCGAGCACGGCGCAGTGCCGGCCGGGCCCGGCGCGAGCGGTCCTACTGGCGGCCGGGCTCCGAGCGGCGCAGCGCCAGCCGGGCCAGGCCGATCAGCAGCGCGATCTGCACGAACAGGATGAGCACCGAGCGCCACCAGGCACCGGTGGTGTGCTCCCACAGGGCGTCCTTGAACGGGATCATCGACTGCAGGTCGACCGTCGACGCGCCCGCGGCCAGGCCCCAGCGGGTCGGGAAGAGCCAGGAGATCTGCTCCAGGACGTTCTGCCCGTCGAGCTCGAAGAGGCCGCCGGAGAGCACGAGCTGGGCCATCACCACGACCACCAGCACCGGGGTCGTCTGCTCGGTCGTCTTGACCAGCGCGCTGACCAGCAGGCCGAACGCCATCGAGGCGAGCGCGACCATGGCCACCGGGATCGTGATCTCCACCAGCCAGTGCTTCGGGAAGATCAGCGGGTCCTTCGGCGGGTTCTTGCCCAGCAGCGCGAGCCAGCTGAACAGCGCAGTCTGCACGATGATGATCAGTGAGAAGACGAAAACCTTGGAGGCGAGGTAGGCGCCGGCCGAGAGCCCGACCGCCCGCTCGCGCTTGTAGATCGTGCTCTCGTTGACCAGCTCGCGAATGGCCGCCGCGGTGCCCAGGAACGCGGCGCCGACCGCGAGCACGACCAGCAGCCGCTGCGCCTCGAGGCTGTATTTGAGCAGGCCCGGGGCGAGGCCGTTGTCCCCCGGCACCGTGCGGGTGAGCAGGGCCAGGGCCAGCGGCAGGCCGATCATGAACACACTCAGGCCGCGGTCGGCGCCGATCACCCACAGCATGCGCAGGCACAGGGTGAGGAACTGGCGGATCGGGGCCGCGGGGTGCAGGGCCCGGCTGCGCAGGGACGCCCCGCCGAGCTTCACCCGGGCCCGCCCGACCGCCTTGTCCGACTGAGCCGACACCGACTGGGCCGACACCGACTGAGCCGACGCTGGTCGGGCCGCCGCCGACTGGGCCGACGCCGGTTGGGAGGGGGCCGGCGCAGGGGCGGCCGGTGCGGGCCGGGCTGGCATCCGCTGCTCCGCGGTCGGCGACTCGAGAGGGCCCGAGGGGCGCGGCGGCATCTCCTGCTCGGCCGTCGACTCCCCGGCCGCCGTCGTGGCCCCGGGCGGAGTCGCGGAAGCAGCCGGGGCAGTGGAAGCGGCCGAACTCGTGGAAGCGGCCGAACTCGTGGGAGCGGCCGTGGCCGAGGGCACGTGCGCGGTGCCGGAGGCGACCCGCTGGGCCGGGATGGTGACCTGCTCCACCACCTCCGGCTTCGGCGGCGGGGCCTCGGCGATCTGGTCGGTGACGTATCGCGTGTAGAGCTCGGACGAACGGTACTTGCGCGTCCAGTGCTCCGCGTTCTTCGTGACCTCGCGGAACACCTCGGCGTAGTCCTCGGCGCCGAAGAACTCCAGCAGCTCGCCGGGCGGGCCGAAGTAGCCCATCCGGCCGCCGACGGTGAGCACGAGCACGCGGTCGGCGAGGTCGAGGTGCATGACGTTGTGCGTGACGACGGCGACGGTGCGGCCCTTGTCCGCGAGCTCCCGCAGCTCCTCCATGACCTCCTTGTCTAGGGCCGGGTCGAGGCCGGACGTGGGCTCGTCGAGGAAGAGCAGGGACGGCTCGGTGAGCAGCTCCAGCGCCACCGAGACGCGCTTGCGCTGGCCGCCGGAGAGGCTGTCGATGCGCTGCTTGGCCCGCTCGGTCAGGTTGAGCGTCTCGAGCACCTCGGCGACCTTGGCCCGGCGCTCCTTGCGCGGCACGTCGTCGGCGAAGCGCAGGGCGGCGGCGAAGCGCAGGGCCCGGCGCACGGTGAGCTGGCGGTGCAGCACGTCGTCCTGCGGCACCATGCCGATGCGATAGCGCAGCTCGGCATAGTCCGCGTAGAGGTCGCGGCCGTCGTAGCGCACCGCGCCCTGGGTCGCGGGGCGCAGCCCGGCCACGGCCTTGACGAGCGTGGACTTGCCGCAGCCGGATGGGCCGATGACGGCGAGCAGGCTGCCCTCGGCCAGCGCGAAGCTGACGTCGTCGAGCAGGACCGCGTCCTTGATCCGCACCGTGAGGTCGTCGGCGATGAGCGAGGAGGGGCCGGCGTCCTCGAACTCGTGCAGCCGGGCGCCGTCGAAGATGAACTCGTGCTTGCCGATCGAGATCAGGTCGCCGGGCCGCATGTCCTCGCGGGTGACCTGCTTGCCGTTGTGGAACGTGCCGTTGCGGCTGCCGAGGTCGACGACCTCGAAGCCGCCGGTCGGGGTGCGCCGCAGCTCGGCGTGGTTGCGGGAGCTGCGCAGGTCGCTCAGCACGATGTCGTTGTCGGCGCCGCGGCCGATGCGGATGCGCCCGGCCTCGAACTCGTGCCGGGTCGCCTCCCGCTGCGGCGGCGAGGGCTCGACCGGCAACTCCTCGGTGATCGTCCGCACCCGGAACGTGATCTTCGGGCCGTCGGCCGAGCCGAGGTGGACCTCGCCGCCGTCGGTGGCGGCGATGAAGGCCGCCCGCTCGCCGCCGACAAAGGTGCCGTTACGGCTGTCGAGGTCGCGCAGGAACCAGCCGTCGTCGTTCCAGATGACCTCGGCGTGCCGCCGGGAGATCAGGTTGCCCTCGATCACGAGGTCATTAGCGGCGTCGCGACCGATGGTCACGGTGTCGTCCGGACGGACGGTCGCCTGCTTGTCGCCGGTGGTCACCTCGAGGACCGTGAGCTCCCGGGTCACCGTGCGCTGATCGATGCTCGCCACGGCGCTCATCATGCCGTGGGGGTATGACAGAAAGAAGTCGGGGTGGGTTTGTATCAGGACAACTGTCGCGGCCCTCATGTGTGTCGAGAACGAAGACGGCACGGTGAGGAGGAGCCCCGATGGCCGCGGACACCCGTCCGGACGAGTGGCGCTCCCGGCGCGCCCGGCGATTGGCCGGGCTGCCGTGGGTGCGCCGCGAGGACCGGGCGGACGGCACGCCGGTGCGTTTCGTCGCCGACGAGCTCGTCGTGCGGGCGGAGCACTTCGGCACCGCGCGCCAGGCGTTCGCCGAGCAGGGCTTCGACGCCCGGGACATCGTTGAGGAGGGGGATGTCCCGGACGGCTTCCGGCGGGTCCGGCTGCCCGGTCTGGACGTCGCACGGGCCGCTCGGCGCGTGCGCGTGCAGGCGGAGGCGGCCGGGGACCCGAGGGTGGCCGCCGCGCCGAACCACGTCTTCGTCTCGACACCGTTCGCGCACGCCGGAGCGTACGGGCCGCCGCGCCCGGCGCCGCCCGGCGCGCTGACCCCGCCGGTGGAGGGGACCGGCGGGGTGAGGGTCCTGGTGCTGGACACCGGGGTGTGGCTGAACAGCCCGTTGCCGAAGGAGCGGTACGTCACCGACGACTTCGAGCCCGGCGACGACGGCGCGGGGGTGCGCCAGGGCGACGCCGGGCATGCGAACTTCGTCGCCGGGGTGATGCTGGTCCGGTCGCGGCGGGTGCGGCCGAGAGTGGTGCGGATCGTCGACACGTTCGGGGTGTGCCGGGAGAGCGACCTGGTCGCGGCCCTCCGGCGGGCGGTCGACGACCCGATCATCAACCTCTCGCTGGGGGGATACTCGCTCGACGACCGGCCACCGGTCCTGCTCACGGCGGCGCTGACAGAGCTGCTGACGAGCGGTGACCGGGTGGTCGTAGCGGCGGCCGGCAACGACGGCCAGCACGACCGGCCGTTCTGGCCGGCCGCGTACGCCGGGACGGGCGCGCCGTGGCGGCGGCGCGTGGTCGCGGTCGCCGCCCACGACGGCCGGCGCATCTGCAACTGGAGCAACACCGGGCCGTGGGTGACGCTCGCGGCGCCGGGAGCCGACGTGCTCAGCACCTATGTGCACCACGAGGGCTTCCCGGACGGCTGGGCCCGGTGGAGCGGCACCTCGTTCGCGGCGCCGTTCGTCGCCGCGGCGATCGCCGACGCGCTGCCGGAGTCCGGCTCGGCCGGGCTGGCGGCGCAGTCGGTCGTGGCGGGGGCGGGGCTGCGCTACGGCCGTTACGCGGGGGTTGCGTGAGGGCCATGCATCACACCAGGGGGAGGGTGGTGACGGGGTGCGGCATGCTGGTCGCCGCGCCCCGTCGCCCGGTGGTCCCGGTGCTACCCTTCGGAGCCATGGCCGACCCCGAAAGTCCCGGTGAACACGAGAATGCCGCACTTCTGCGGGCTGCTTCGGCCGGGGACCAGCGGGCGTGGGAGTCCATTGTGGACCGGTACGCCAACCTGGTCTGGTCGGTGGCGCGCAGCTTCCAGCTCGGCCAGTCCGACGCCGCGGACGTGAGCCAGGCGACGTGGCTGCGGCTGGTGGAGCACGTCGACGCCGTGCGGGAGGCCGACAAGCTCGGCTCCTGGCTGGCGACCACCGCCCGCCGTGAGGCGATCGCGCTGCTGCGCAAGAGCGGGCGCGACGTGCCGGCGGGGGCGGCCGGGGACTTCGTGGAGACGCTGGGCGGCGCCCCGGCCGGCGTGGATCCGGTCGAGGAGGAGCCGGACGCGGGCGTCCTGCGCGACGAGCGCGACGCCATGCTCTGGCAGGAGTTCCAGACGCTGTCCCGCCAGTGCCAGCAGCTGCTGCGGGTGCTCATCGCCGATCCCCCGCCGAGCTACGCCGAGGTCTCGGCCGCGCTCGACGTGCCGATCGGCAGTATCGGTCCGACTCGCAAGCGCTGCCTGGGCACGCTGCGCCGACGATTGGCGACTTCGATATGACCACCCACCGCGGCTGCGCAGGGCCGACCCGATGATCGGGGAGGAAGAGGTGCTGAGCTCTTTGCGTGACATCGCCGGCCGGCGCGACCCGGTGCCGCCGAACGTGCTGGCGGCCGCCCGGGCGAGCCTGTCCTGGCGCGACCCGGACGCGGCGCTGGCCGCGCTGACCCGCGACTCGCTGGACCGGCTCATCGCCGTGCGGGGCGGGATCCGCGGCGGAACCCCGCGAGTGCTGACGTTCTTCAGCGGCGCCCTGACCATCGACGTCCAGGTGACCGCGCGCTCGGGCGCCGTCGACGTGGTCGGCGAGCTGGCCCCGGTGGTCGCGGCCAAGGTCGTCGTGGAGTCGCCGGCGGGGTCGCACGAGACGTCGGCCGACGACGAGGGCCGCTTCCGTTTCGAGGGGGTCGCGACCGGCCCCGTGCGGCTGCGCTGCGAGCCGGAGGTCGAGGGGGCATTCGTACCGGTCCGCACAGAATGGGTGCAATTGTAGAATTCTTCGCAAAACCCCTGGTCACAGCGGGTACCGTCGCGGAAAAGGTGCCGCGACGCTGCGAGGAGCCGGCCATGCCCATCGACCACGTGCAGATCGTGTCCATTCCCGTGACCGACCAGGACCGGGCCCGCGACTTCTACCTCAACGCCCTCGACTGGGAGCTGATCAGCGACAACGACGAGGGCGACCGCCGCTGGGTCGAGGTCGCCCCGAAGCACGGCCAGACGTCGTTCACGCTGGTCACCTGGTTCGAGTCGATGCCGCCCGGATCGCTGCGCGGGATCGTGCTCGACACCGACGACATCGAGAAGACCTACGAGGAGCTCGCCGAGCGCGGGATCGTCTTCGAGTCCCCGATCGAGGAGGGGCCGTTCTCGCGGGTCACGAGCTTCGCCGACCCGGACGGGAACACCTTCGTGCTGCATCAGCTCTACCAGCCGCGGACCCGGACGGTGAGCTTCGCCTCGGCGTTGTAGCTCGCGTTCGCCCCGGCCGGACCCGCTCGCTCCGCCGGTCCGGCCGCGCGCAACGGTGAGCTTCGCCTCGGCCGGACCCGCCCGCCCCGCCGGTCCGGCCGCTCGCATAGGCTCCTGGCGCGGTGGGCCGTAGCGCAGAGGTCGTCGCGCGCCGACTCATAATCGGTGAGGACGCCGGTTCGATTCCGGCCGGCCCGCCGCCTTCGCGCGGGCGGCTACCATACGGCGGTGCCGCTCGACCCCGATGACGTCGAGGCCTGCCTGCGGGTGCTGGCCGCGATCGGCGACGCCGACGAGCGGGTCGTGGCGGCGGTCGACAAGGCCTACCGGGCGCGCAAGAAGCGGCGCAAGGCCGAGCGGCGCACGGCGACGGCCGAGCACGACCGGCGCCTGGTGACGCAGCCGCGGGCCGACGACCCCGCGCTGCTGCGGGCGCGCCGGTGCTACGTGTGCAAGTCGCCCTATCGCGAGGTTCCGCCGTCGTACCCGCAGATGTGCGCCGAGTGCGCGACGAGCAACACCGCGCGGCGGCACGCCCGGGCCGACCTGACCGGGCGGCGAGCGCTGCTCACCGGCGGCCGCATCAAGATCGGGTTCGAGACCGCGCTGAAGCTGCTCCGCGACGGGGCCGAGGTCATGGTCACGACGCGGTTCCCGGGGGATGCGGGGCGGCGCTTCGAGGCCGTACACGATGCCGGGCTCTGGCGGCACCGGCTGCACATCCACGGCGTGGACCTCCTCGACCTGGCCGGGGTCGTCGGGCTGACCGACGCCGTCGCCGCGCGCTGGGGCCACCTCGACATCCTCGTCAACAACGCGGCCCAGACCGTCCGGCGCCCGCCCTCGTACTACCGCGAGCTCGCCGCCGCCGAGGGCCGCCGCCCCGTGCTGCCCGCCTCCCCCGCCGACCTGGTCTTCCCGGCCGGCGCGCTGGACGAGACCGGGCCGACCGGCGCGATGGGCGGGGCCGGCGCGATGGACGACCTGTTCTTCCCCGCCGGCGCGCTGGACGAGACCGGCGAGCCGCTCGACCTGCGCCCCGCGAACAGCTGGACCCTGCGGCTGCACCAGGTGACCCCGCGCGAGTGGCTGGAGGTGCAGGTCATCAACGCCTTCGCGCCCTTCCTGCTGATCGCGCGCCTGCGGCCGCTGCTGCGCGCGGCGCCGAGCCCCGACCGGTACGTGGTCAACGTCTCGGCCATGGAGGGCAGCTTCAGCCGCGCGCACAAGACCGCCGGGCACCCGCACACGAACATGGCCAAGGCGGGCCTGAACATGCTGACCCGCACGATCGCGGACGAGTACGCGGCCGAGGGCATCCACGTCACCAGCGTCGACACCGGCTGGGTCACCGACGAGCGGCCGCACGCGACCCGGGAGGCCCTGCGCGGCCGGGGGTTCCGGGTGCCGCTGGACGCGGTGGACGGGGCCGCGCGCGTCTACGACCCGATCGTGCGGGGCGTGCACGGCGACCCCGTGCACGGCGTATTCCTCAAGGACTACCGGGTGGTGCAGTGGTAGAGACCGAGATCTCCTGTCCCGTGCTGGCGGCTCCGGCGGTACCGTCGGCCGATCTCACGCTGCTCGAACCGCTGCTGGCGCGGCTGTCCGACCCGTCCGGGGTCGCCGCGACCGAGCGCTTCCCCCTGGGCACGCTGCAGCCCGACGGGCGGCTCGACCTGTGCAAGCAGGGCCTCGGCGCGGACGGGGTGAGCCGGGTGCTGGATCGCGTGGTCGGGTCGGGTCATGCGGTACACCTGCTGCTCGGCACGAACGGCCTCGGGGCGCCCGGGACCGCCGCGCTCGCCGCGTCGCTCGCGCCCGGGCACGGGGTGCGGACGTTGTACCTCGGCTGCAACGCCATCGACGCGGGCGGCGCGGAACCGTTGTTCGAGCGGCTCGCCGGCGACGACACCGTGACCGCGCTGTGGCTCAAGCGCAACCCGCTCGGCGACGACGGGATCGCCGCGCTGGCCGCGATGCTGCGCGCGAACACCGCCCTGACCACCCTCGACCTCGTCAACACCGGGCTCACTGACGCCGGTCTGGCGCTGCTCGTCGACGCCCTCGCCGCGCGGGAGCGGCCCGTCGCGCGGGTCTTCCTCGGCGGCAACGGGCTCGGGCCGTCGGCCGCGCCGCTGCTGTCCCGCCTGCTCACCGACTGCGGCGTGACCGGCCTGTTCCTCGCGGCGAACCGGCTCGGCGACGCCGGCGTCCGGGTGCTCATGGACGGGGTCGTCCGCGGCGGCAGCACGCTGGGCCTGGGCGGCAACGGGCTGACCGACGCCGCCCCGGTCGCGGCCCGGCTGTCCGCGCTGGAGGCGCTGGACCTGAGCCGGCCGCAGTCGCTGCGGGTGCTGGGCGCCACCGGCAACACGATCGGCGACCCGGGCGCGCGGCTGCTCGCCGAGGCGCTGCCCGGCAGCCCGCTGCGCCGCCTCGACCTGCGGCACACGGGCATTCGCGGGCGCGGGGCCAAGGCGCTGCTCGCCGCGGTCGAGACCGGCCGGACGGCGCTGCGGCGGCTGACGCTCGGGCCCGATGTGCCGAGGCGGGTCAAGCGCGTGCTCGCCCAGCTGCTGCCCGGTGGCGAGCCGCCCCTGGCGAGCGAGATCCTCAGCGTGTACCGCTAGCAGCACCCGCCTTTCACCCGAAAAACTGTCGTACCTCCCCGCTACTCTCGCGGGCATGACGGAGGCCCTGAACCTGCTCGCCGCCGCGGACGAACTGCTCGCCGCGACCCGCGCGACCCGCGTCGAGCTGCGCGACAACGTCCAGCTCGAGGCCCTCGCGCTGGCCGTGTCGGCCAACCTGCCGGTGCTGCTGTGGGGCGAGCCGGGCATCGGCAAGTCCTCCGCGCTGCAGCAGCTCGCCGACCGGCTCGAGGTGCCGATGGAGACCGTCATCGCGAGCATCCACGAGCCCTCCGACTTCGCCGGCCTGCCCGTCGTCGGCGACGACCCGGCGACCCAGGGCGTGCCGATGGCCCCGCCGGACTGGGCGATCCGGCTCACCCGCGGCGGCGTCGGCCTGGTCTTCTTCGACGAGCTGTCCTCGGCCCCGCCCGCGGTGCAGGCGGCCCTGCTGCGGGTCGTGCTCGAGCGCCGGGTCGGCAGCCTCGAGCTCCCGCCGGGGGTGCGCGTGGTCGCCGCGGCCAACCCGCCGGCCAGCGCCGCCGACGGCTGGCACCTCAGCCCGCCGCTGGCCAACCGGTTCGTGCACCTGCACTGGACCCACGACCCCGCCGTCGTCGCCCGCGGCCTGGCCGGCACCTGGCCCACCGCCGACATCCCGCGCATCGACCCGCGCCGGGCCGGGTCCGCGCTGGCCCGCGCCCGCGGCACGCTGTCGGGCTTCCTCACCGCCCGGCCCGGCCTGACCCACCACCTGCCCGCCGACGCCGAGGGCCGCGGCGGCGCCTGGCCGTCCCCGCGCACCTGGGAGATGGCGCTGCGGCTGCTCACCTTCGCCCTGGCCAGCGACGCCTCGCGGGAGGCCCTGGCGACGGCGCTCATCGGCGCGATCGGCGACGGCGCCGGACTGGAGTTCATCACCTACCTCGACGAGCTCGACCTGCCCGACCCCAACCGGGTCCTGGCCAACCCCGACGCGTTCGCCCTGCCGGAGCGCGGGGACCGGCAGCTCGCCTTCCTCACCGCGATCGTGTCGGCCGTGCAGTCGGACGTGTCGCGGCCCCGGTGGGAGGCGGCGTGGGCGGTGCTCGCCAAGGCGGTCGAGGCGGGGGTGCCGGACGTGGCGGCCCGGGCGGCGGCGGACCTGGCGGCCATGCGCGAGAAGTCCTGGCCGGTGCCGGCGACGATCGACGCGTTCGTGGACATCCTGCGCCTCTCGGGGGCGATGCAACGATGACTTCGGAGTCGCCCTCCTCGCGGCCGGCGGGCGCGGACCCAGAAGCGGCCGGCGCAGGCCCAGAAACGGCGGCGGGCGCAGAACCAGGAACGGCCGGTGCAGAACCAGAAACGGCGGCGGGCGCAGAACCAGGAACGGCCGGCGCAGAACCAGCAGAGGCGGCGGGCACGGGCCCAGAGGCGTTCGCGGCGGTGCCGCCCGCGCGGGTGGCGATGGATCGGACGAAGCTGCTCGCGGGGCGGTATCGGGCGGCCAAGCTGCGGCCGTATCTCGCCTCGGCGATGTATGCGCTGTCCGTGGTGCCGTCGTGGCACCTGTCGACGATGGGCGTGGACCGGCACTGGAGGCTGTACGCGAATCCGGACTTCGTGGCCGCGCACCCCGTCGAGGAGCTGGCCGGGGTCTGGGTCCACGAGGTCGCGCACCTGCTGCGGGACCACCACGGGCGGGCCGACCGGCTGCGGCACGTCGACCGCGACGACCACCTGCGGGTCAACCTCGCGCAGGACTGCGAGATCAACGACGACCTGATCGCCGACGGGCTGCCGCTGCCGGCGAGCCGCGTGGAGCCCTCGACGTTCGGGCTGGCGCCGGGGCGGCTCTTCGAGGAATACCTGGCCGGCATTCCGCACACGCACGTCGTCCACGTGCAGTGCGGCTCGGGCGCGCACGGCATCCCGGTGCCGGGCGAGATCGGGGCCGACGGCGCGCCCGCGGTGCCCGAGGTGGAGGCGGGCGCCATCCGCCGGACGACGGCCGACGCCATCCGGGCGCACGTGCGCGCCCGGGGCACCGTCCCGTTCGGCTGGCGGCGGTGGGCCGACGAGATCGCCGAGCCGACCGTCGACTGGCGCCGCCTGCTCACCGGCGCGCTGCGCCAGGCCGTGGTGTGGGCGAGCGGGGCGGCCGACTACACATATGCGCGCCCGGGCCGGCGCAGTGCCGCCCTGCGCGGGGTCGTCCTGCCGAGCCTGCGCCAGCCCCTGCCGCGCGTCGCGATCGTGATCGACACCTCGGGCTCGATGGGCGACGACCAGCTCGCGTCGTGCCTGGCCGAGGTGACCGGCGTGCTGCGCGCCGTGGGCATTCGCGGCAACCGCGTCACGATCCTGGCCTGCGACGCCGACGTGCAGGCCGTGACGCGGGTGACGAAGGCGGAACAGGTCCAGCTGAGCGGGGGCGGCGGGACCGACATGCGCGTGGGCATCGAGCACGCGCGGCGCGGCCCCGAGCCCCCGAACATCATCGTCGTGCTGACCGACGGCCTGACCCCGTGGCCGGCCGAGCCGACGGGCTGCCGCCTGATCGCCGGCCTGGTCGGGCCCAACCCCCCGGACACCCCGCCCTGGATCGAGACGATCCACATCACGGACGGCTGAGCCCGTGGCGCCGGCGGCTACTTTCGGCGACTGTCCCGCTGGGCGGCGGCTGCCTAGCGTTGGTGTCATGGCTGATCACGAGCTGGGGCTGACGCGCGGGGACCGGGTTGTCGTGCTCGCGGGGTTTCCCGTCGCCGGGGGGCTGCTCGGGTGGGCGCTGCCGATCGCGGCTCGGTGGTTGCTGTCGCTGCCGTGGGTACCGTTCGGGGGGCCGCTGCGGCTCGTGCGGCATCTCGGTTCCGGGTGGGGGCTGGCGGCGCTCGCCGGGGCGGGGGTGCTGCTCGGGTTCGGGCTCGGGCTGGTCGCCGTGCACGAGGCGCTGCGGGTCACCGTGGCCGACGGCGAGATCGTCCTGGTCGGCGGGGAGGCCCGGCGGGCCGTGAGCCGGCGGGACGTCGAGGCGGTGTTCGTGGACGGCAAGCTGCTCGTGGTGCTCGATCGGCAGTCGCGGCAGGTGGTACGGGACCGGCTGGAGAACGCCGGGAGCCCCCGGGTCGAGCGGGCGTTCCGGGAGCACGGATACCCGTGGGTGGGGCAGGATCCGTATGCCGAGCTCTATCGGCGGTGGGTGCCCGACCTGCCCGAGCTGCCTGGGGCCGTCAACGCGGTGCTGGCCGCGCGGGCCAAGGCCCTGGAGAACAAGAGTGCCGCCGACGCCGACGAGCTGCGCGAAGAGGTGCAGAAGCTCGGCTTCACCGTGCGGGATGTCGGGGTCGTCCAGCACTGGCGGCCCTTGGTGAAGTCGTGAGGAGCCGGGCGCGCGACCTCGCCGTGGACGTCACGTCCACGGTCATCTCGGTGCTGGTGGCGCTCATGGCGGCCGCCGCCGGGCTCGACAACGGGCTGCTCAGCGACGAGCGGCTGCTCGTCTCGCTGGCCGTCACCGCGCCCGCGATCGTGGTGCTCTGGTGGCGGCGCAAGCACCCGGTCGGGGTCGCGCTCGCGCTGCTCGCGCCGATCGCGGTCACCGACATGGCCGGCGGGGCCGTCGCCATCGCGGTGTTCGGGGTCGCGGTCCACCGGCCGTTGCGGACCGCCCTGTGGGTCGGGGCGTTGCACGTGCTGGCGCCGATTCCGCTCAGCATCCGGTATCCGGATCCCGACCTGCGGATCATCGGGGCCAATACGCTCGGCATCACGGTCCTGGCGATCGCGATCGCCTGGGGCGCCGCGGTCCGGGCGCGGCGGGAGCTCATCGCCACGCTGCGGGAGCGCGCCGTGCGGGCCGAGGCCGAGGCGCGGCAGCGGGGCGAGATGCTGCGCGGGCTGGAGCGGGAGCGCATCGCCCGGGAGATGCACGACGTGCTCGCGCACCGCATCTCGCTCATCAGCCTGCACGCGGGGGCGCTGGAGATCCGCGGGGATCTCTCGCGGGAGCAGGTCGCCGACGCGGGGGCGACCATCCGCACCAGCGCGCACCAGGCGATGGAGGAGCTGCGGGAGATCCTCGGGGTGCTGCGGGCCTCCGACCGGGAGGAGCTGCGGCCCCGGCAGGGGCTGGCCGACCTCGGCGAGCTGGTGGAGGAGGCGCGGAAGGCCGGCATGACGGTACACCTGGATCATCGCCTGGACGGGGAACTGCCCGCGGCCGTGGACCGCACGGCATTCCGGCTGGTGCAGGAGGGGCTCACGAACGCGCGCAAGCACGCGCCGGGCGTGGCGGTCAGCGTGCTGCTCGAGCGCGGGGACGAGGTGCACGTCCGGGTCAGCAACCCGCTGCCCGCCCGGCCCGCGCCGCCCTCGCTGCCCGGCACGCGGTCCGGGCTGGAGGGGCTGGCGGAGCGGGTCGGCCTGGTCGGCGGGCGGTTCGAGCAGGGCATCCGGCGTGGGGACGGCGGGGCGGCGTTCACCCTGGAGGCGTGGATACCGTGCAGCCGCTGATCCGGGTCGTGGTGGTCGACGACGACGCGCTGGTGCGGGCGGGGCTGGCCATGGTGCTCGGGGGCGGCACCGGGGTCGAGGTCGTCGGCGAGGCCGCCGACGGGGCACAGGCGGTGCGCACCGTGCGCGCCGTGCGGCCCGACGTCGTGCTCATGGACATCCGCATGCCGCGCATGGACGGGCTGGCCGCGCTCGAGGCGCTGCAGCCCGACGGGGCCCGGGTCATCGTGCTCACCACGTTCGACACCGACGAGCACGTGCTGCGGGCGCTGCGGCTCGGCGCGCACGGGTTTCTGCTCAAGGACACCCCGCCGCTGGCCATCCTCGACGCGGTGCGGCGCGTCGCGAGCGGGGAGCAGACGCTCTCGCCGTCGGTGGTGCGGCAGCTCATCGCGCACGTCGCGGCCGGCGATCGGGGCGCGGCGGCCCGGCGTACCCTCGCGGCGCTCACGCCCCGGGAGCTCGACGTGGCCGAGGCGGTCGCGGAGGGGCGCTCGAACGCGGAGATCAGTGCGGCGGTGCACATGAGCGTGGCGACGGTGAAGACGTACGTCTCGAGGATCCTGGCCAAGCTGGGCTGCACGAACCGCGTCCAGGTGGCGATCCTGGTGCACGAGTCACGACTGGATTAAGCCCGCCACGCCGTCGAGGACCGCCTGGAGGCCGCGCTCGAACTGCGCCGCCACCGCGTCGGTGCCCGTGGCGGGGCCGGCGACCTCGGGCGAGCCGGGCTCGTGGCCGCCGAGCAGGCCCGCGGTGTGCGGGTAGCGGCCGGTCGCGAGCTGCTCCATCCCGTATGCCACGACGGCCTTCACCAGCTCCGGGTCGGTCTCCGCGCGGGCCTCCGCGGCGCGCAGGGCGCTGCCGAAGACGTACGCGTCGACGATCGCGATCACGTCGAACCGGCCCGCGTTGTCGAGCCCGGTGCCGGCCAGGGCCGCGAGGCTCTGCTCGAAGTGCAGCATGGCGTTGGGCCCGATCGCGGGGCCCGGCCGCAGCGTGACCGCCCACGGGTGCCGCGAGAGCACCGCCCAGGTCCGCCGTGCGATGGCCGCGGTCGCCTCCCGCCAGTCCGCCGGCAGCTCGCCCTCGGGCACCACGGCCTCGGCCATGAGCGCGTCGTCCATGAGCGCGAAGAGCTCGTCCTTGGTCTCGACGTAGTTGTAGAGCGTCATCGTGCCGGCGCCGAGTCGCGCGGCGACGTTGCGCATCGAGACCGCCTCGATGCCCTCGGCGTCGGCGATCTGCAGGGCCGTGGCCGCGATGCGCTCGCGGCTGAAGCGGGGCGCGCGGGAACCGGGCTCCGGGCGCGCCCAGATCGGCGGTCGGGGCATGGACACGATTATCGGTGATAGCGGTTCGCGATGAACCCGGGCTCGGTTTCGAGTTCGGCCGGCCGGGTGATGGCCGGCTGAGCGATGACCGGCAGCGCGGTGTGCGCCCCGAAGCCGCGGCCCAGCGTGCGGACCTGCTCCTCCATGAGCGGGACGCTGCGCCGGGCCTGCGGCTCGACGACCCGCTCGGCCAGGCGGCTGTTGAGCAGGGTGCGCAGCCAGTACACGAGCATCACGCCGCGGGGCACGAAGACCTTGCGGCGGCGGCGCTCCAGCGCGTCGGCGAAGGCGGCCGCGCAGCGCTCGACGGACGTGGTCGAGCCCAGCGGGGGCGGCAGGCGGCGCAGCGTGTCCTTGAACGCGGGCAGATCGTCCTGGGCGTCGCGGACGAGGTCGGTGTCGATCCAGCTCGGGTGGGCGGTGCCGACGGCGACGCCGTGGTGGGCCACCTCCAGCCGCAGCGCGTTGCCGAAGTGCTCGACGCCGGCCTTCGAGGCGCAGTACGGCGCCATCCCCGGCAGCGCCGCGAACGAGGCGGCCGAGGCGACGATGAGCAGGTAGCCGCGGGCCGCGATGAGGTGCGGCAGGCACGCGGCGGCCGTGCGCATGACGCCGACCAGGTTGACCTCGACGGTGTGCACGAGCGCCTCGACGTCGCCGGTGGCCATCGTGCCGCGGCTGGCGACGCCCGCGTTGGCCACCACGGCGTCGATGCGGCCGTAGGCGCCCAGCACCCCGTCGACCGCGGCCGCAATACTGGCCTGGTCGGTGACGTCGGCGGCGAACCAGACCCCGCCGAGCTCCTGGGCGAGCGGCTCCAGCCGGTCGGGCTCGAGCCCGACCAGCGCGACGCGGGCGCCGCGGGCGGCGGCCTCACGCGCGGTATGTTCGCCGATGCCGCGGGCGGCACCGGTGATGAGCACCACCTGACCGGACAGACTCTTGCGCCGCACCGAGGGCCTCCCATCGGCGGTACCGTTCAGTACCAGGCAAACTAGCACCCGGGGACATTGTCGCGAAAGGTGAAGGCCACCGCATGACGAGCACCAGGACCGCCGAGGAGCTGCGCGCCGACCTCACGGGCGGGCTGGCCGAGTCGATCGCCGCCAAGGGCTACGCCGCCACGACGATCGCCGACATCGTGATGCACGCGCGCGTGTCCAAGCGCACGTTCTACGAGCACTTCGCGGACAAGGAAGCCTGCCTGATGGCCCTCTACGCGCAGGGCTGCGAGCACCTGCTCGAGGTGGTGCGCAGCGCCGCCGGGCCCGGCGGACGGCCGTGGAAGGAGATGGTCTCCAGCGGGGTGACGGCGTACCTCACCGCGCTGGAGACCATGCCCGCGGTGACCCGGACCCTGCTGGTGGAGATCCAGGCGGCCGGGCCCCGGGCGTTCCGGCTGCGCCAGCAGATGCAGCGCCGCTTCGCCGACGCGCTGGTCGAGGTGATCGAGCGGGCCCGGGCGGCCGACCCCGGCATCCCCCGGCTGTCGCCGCTGCTGGCCATCGCCCTCGTCGGCGGCGTGCACGAGATGATGCTGCAGGTCTGCGACCCGTACACGGGGGCCGGCCCGTCGTTCACCGAGCTGACGCCGGCCGTGGACGAGCTGGTCTACGCGATCCTCACCAACCCCTGGATGACAACGGATGGAATGATCGGGCCTACTGCCGGGTTGCACGGTTGAAAAAGGGAAGGGACGCTTCGCGGTGCTGAACCCCAGCGAACTTTACGAGCTCACCGATGATCCGCCGGCGGCCGACCGGCCGGTGCTCGTGCACGCGCTGACGGGCTTCGTGGACGCCGGCAACGCCGCCCGCCTCGCCCGCGAGCACCTGCTCAGCGTCGGCTCGGCGCGCACGATCGCCACGTTCGACCTCGATCAGCTCTACGACTACCGCGGCCGGCGCCCCCCGATGCTGTTCGTCGAGGACCACTGGGAGCACTACGAGCAGCCCCAGCTGCTGCTGCGGGTGCTGCGCGACGCCACCGGCACCGAGTTCCTGCTGCTCGACGGGCCCGAGCCCGACCTGCAGTGGGAGCGGTTCACCGCGGCGGTGCTCGAGCTCATCGAGCGCTTCGACGTGCGGGCCACGGTCGGGCTCACCGCGATCCCGATGGCCGTGCCGCACACCCGCCCGACCGGCGTGACCGCGCACGGCACCAGCCGGGACCTCATCGCCGGCTTCGAGCCGTGGCTGCAGCGGGTGCAGGTGCCGGGCAGCGTCGGGAACCTGCTGGAGTACCGCATCGGCCAGCAGGACCGCGACGCGTTCGGCTTCGCGGTGCACGTGCCGCACTACGTGGCCCAGGCCGAGTTCCCGGCCGCCGCGGAGAAGCTGCTCTCGTGCCTGGCCGACGCGACCGGGCTGCGGGTGCCGATGGACGAGCTGCACGCCGCGGCCGACTCGGTGCGCGCGGAGATCGACGTGCAGATCGCCCAGGCCGACGAGGCCGCGTCGCTGGTGCGGGCGCTCGAGGAGCAGTACGACGCCTTCACGCGCGGCCGCACCGGCAACAACAACCTGCTGGCCGACTCCCCCGCCCCGCTGCCGACCGCGGACGAGATCGGCGCGGAGCTGGAGCGGTTCCTGGCCGAGCAGACCCGGGGCGACGAGCCGCCCAACCTGTGAGGCGGCGGCCTACCAGCTCGTGCCGGTGAGGCGCTCGTAGACCTCCACGTACCGGGCCCGGGTCAGGGCGACCACGTCGTCCGGCACCTCGGGCCCGGGAGCGGTCTTGTTCCAGCCGGTGGACAGCGACCAGTCGCGCACCTGCTGCTTGTCGAAGGAGAACTGGGTGCGGCCCGGCTCCCACTCGTCCAGCGGCCAGAAGCGCGACGAGTCCGGGGTGAGCACCTCGTCGCCCAGCACCACGGTGCCCGCGCGGTCGCGGCCGAACTCGAGCTTGGTGTCGGCGACCACGATCCCGCGCTCGGCGGCGAGGGCGGCTCCGCGCGAATACACCCGGAGCGTGAGCTCCCGCAGCTCCTCCGCGAGGTCCTTGCCGATCTCCTCGGTGACCTCGCCGAACGTCACGAACGCGTCGTGCTCGCCGGCCGGGGCCTTGGTCGTCGGGGTGAAGATCGGCTCCGGCAGGCGGTCCCCCTCGACGAGCCCGGGCGGCAGCTCGACGCCGGACACGGCACCGTGCGCGGTGTACTCCGACAGTCCCTGCCCCGCGAGGTAGCCGCGCGCGATGCACTCGACCGGCAGCATCTCCAGCCGCTTGCAGCGGATCGCCCGCCCGGCGAACTCGGCCGGCACGTCGGTCGCGGAGATCACGTGGTTGGGCACGATGTCGGCGAGCTGCTCGAACCACCACAGCGACAGCCGGGTGAGCACGGCGCCCTTGTCCGGGATCGGCGTCGGCAGCACCACGTCGTAGACGGAGAGCCGGTCCGAGGCGACGAGGATGAGGTCGTCGCCGTCGGCGTACACGTCACGGACCTTGCCGGAATGCAGGAGTTCCACGCCGTCGAGCCTATCGGAGCGGCGTAGGGTGAGCTGCGTCACGACCATGTCGCCGACTGTGGCCGGAGGTCAGCATGCCCCTCGATCCCGCGAAGACCGCCATCGTCCTCATCGAGTACCAGAACGACTTCGTCTCCGAGGGCGGCGCGTTCCACGCCGCCGTCCAGGGCGTCATGGACAAGACCGGCATGATGGCCAACACGCGCAAGGCCGTCGCCGCCGCCCGGGCCGCCGGGGTGACGATCATCCACGCCCCGATCACCTTCGCGCCCGGATACAACGAGATCACCGCGCATCCGTACGGCATTCTCAAGGGCGTCGTGGACGGCAACGCGTTCGTCAAGGGCGAGTGGGGCGCGCAGATCGTCGACGAGCTCGCGCCCCAGGCCGGGGACATCGTCGTGGAGGGCAAGCGCGGGCTGGACACGTTCGCCAGCACCAACCTCGACTTCATCCTGCGCAGCAAGGGCATCACCACCATCGCCATCGGCGGCTTCCTCACCAACTGCTGCGTCGAGTCGACCATGCGGACCGGCTACGAGCACGGCTACCAGGTGATCACCCTGCAGGACTGCGTGGCGGCCACCTCGCAGGAGGAGCACGACAACGCGCTGAAGTACGACTTCCCGATGTTCTCGACACCGATGTCCGCGGACGACTTCGCGGGTCAGATCTAGCTCGCTTTGTAGTACCGGATGGCGAGGCCGCCGGCGAGCAGGAAGCTGGCGGCCAGCACCACCAGGTGCAGCGGGTGCGGGGCGTCGCCGGCCCACGCGGCCTGGACGGCCTGGCGGAACGCGCCCAGCGGGGTGAAGTCCCCGATCCTCGCCAGCACGCGCGGCAGGTACTCCACCGGCACGTACAGCCCGGCGAAGAACGCCGACGGGAACCACAGGGCGAGCGCGTAGCCGGTGGCCGCCTTGGCGCTGCCCGCCACCGCCGCGACGAGCAGCCCGATCGGGAAGAGCCCGAGCACGCCCAGCAGGAACACCGGCCCCACGAGGGCCAGGTTCGGCACGTGCATGCCCAGCGCGGCGACGCCGATGACGAGCGTGAGCAGCGTCGAGAGCAGGACCACCCCGGCGTTCATCACGAGCTGGGCACCGAGCAGGGCGGCCGGGCGCACCGGCGTGGTCGCGAACCGGCGCAGCACCCCGCGCTCGCGGTAGTTCGCCAGCACCGTCGGCAGCATGAAGAACGCCACCATCGCCATCGAGACCATGATCGACATGGACGGGATGACGGTGTCGACGCCGCGCCGGCCGCCGAGCGCCGGGTCGGCCGTGTGCGCGCTGCCGGGCAGGCCGAACACGACCAGCAGGGCGACGGGCAGCAGGACGGTGAACATCGGGCCGGCGATCTCGCGCAGCATGAGCCGCGTCTCGATCACGGTCAGGCGGGTCAGGGCGCGCATGTCAGGACTCCTTGCCGGTCAGGGCCACGAAGGCGGATTCCAGGTCGGCCTGGACGATGTTCAGCTCGAGCGGGACGACCCGCTGGGCGGCCAGCGCCCGCGACACCTCGTGGGCGAGGTTGCCGCCGCCGGTGACGGTCCACAGACCGTCGTCGACCGTCACCGAGCCGACGCCGGGCACCCCCGCCAGCTCGGCCGGGCCGGACGGGCGGAACGTGACCGTCACGCCCGCGGCGGCGCCGCGGATCAGCGCGCTCGGGGTGTCGACGGCGACGGTCCGGCCGTCGTCGATCACCGCGATCCGGTCGCACAGCCGCTCGGCCTCGTCCATGAAGTGCGTGACGAGCAGGACGGTCACGCCCCGGTCGCGGATGTCCGAGATCAGCCGCCAGGTGTCGCGGCGGGCCTGGGGGTCCAGCCCGGTGGTCAGCTCGTCCAGGACCGCCACCTCCGGCGAGCCGACCAGGGACAACGCGATCGACAGGCGCTGCTTCTGGCCGCCGGAGAGTTTCTTGTACTGCATGCCGCCGTGCTCCCCGAGCCCCAGCCGCTCCAGCAGCGGCCCGGTCGCGGCCGGCCGCTCGTAGAAGGACGCGAAGAGCTCCATCGCCTCCCGCACCCGGATGCGGTCGGGCAGCTGCGACTCCTGCAGCTGCACCCCGAGCCGCTGGCGCACCACCGGGTCGCCGGGCTCCCGGCCGAGCACCCGCACCGAGCCGCCGTCGGGCGTGCGCAGGCCCTCGACGCACTCGACCGTCGTGGTCTTGCCGGCTCCGTTGCGCCCGATGATGCCGAAGATCTCGCCGCGCTCGACGGCGAAGGTCACGTCTCGCACGGCCTCGCGGTCGCCGTACCGCTTCTGCAGGCCCCGCACGTCGATGACTGTCATACCGAGCACTCTCCCGGCTCCGGCGACCGGGCAGAATGACGCTGGATGCCGAGGCGGGGGTGGAGTTATCTGCACCCGGCACGGCAGCCAGGGCCGATGTGCGCAGCGACGGGGAAGGCGAGGCTCGATGGCATGACGTACTCCAGGGCGCTCGTCCGCAGCGCGCAACTGCTCGGGATGACCGTGCTCACGCTCGCCCAGTTCGTGCTGACGGTCCTGCCGAGCGCCGTGGTCGTGGTCGCCCCCGGGATCGCCACGCGCCGGCTGACCAACCGCTGGCGGGCGCTGTTCGGCGACTGGCTCGGGCGCGAGATCCCGGTGCCGTACCAGCCCGAGCCGGAGCCGCCGCGGCCGGACGAGGAGGGGCTGTACCGCCACGACAACCAGCTCTACCGCTCGCCCCGCGTGCCCGAGTACCTGCGGCGGGTCGACTGGTTCGCCAAGGACCCCGCGCTCGCCCGCGACCTGACCTGGATGCTGTGGTTCCCGCTCGTCGTGCTGCTGGTGATCCCGCTGGGCCTGCCGTTCGCGCCGCGGGCCGTGGGCCTGGTCGCGCGGTGGAGCGAGGCCCGGCTGCGCCCGGTCGCCGGCCCGCGGCCCAGCCGGCCGAAGCGCTCCGACCGCATCCTGCTGGCGTGGGCCCGCTGCGGCCTGCTCGCGCTGAGCGCCGTGGTGCAGGTCGTCCTGTTCGCGCTCACGCTGGTGTGCTTCGTGCTCGGCTTCGGCCTCGGCCTGGTGTTCCTGATCCCGCTCGGCCTGACCCACTTCCGCTGGCTGGCGAACCTGCGCCGGGAGTGGGCGGCCTGGGCCGGCGTCGCCATCGAGCCGCCCTACACCGCCCGCAAGCGCCCGGAGCTGCGCCCGGACGGCCTGTACCGGGTGGACCGCAGCCTCTACAAGACCGCGGGCATGGCCGAGTTCAACGCGCGCTGGCAGTGGATCTGGCACGACGCCGCCTCGTGGCGGGACCTGCTGTGGCTCGTCGCCGACGCGCTCGTGGTCGGGGCCGTGGCCGGCGTCCCGGTCGCGGCCGGGATCTACGGTGCCTGGTGGCTGGCGCTGCCCTGGGTGTGGACGCAGTGGTTCGGGGCGGAGTCGAGCCGGTGGTACGGCGCCCTCGACGGCAACCGCACCGTCGGCCTCGTCGCCGGCCTCGCGCTCGTCGCCGCCTCCTTCGCGCTGGCCCCCGTCGCGGTGGGGCTCGCCTCGCGCTGGAGCGCCGTCCTGCTGCGCCCGACCGCGAAGGAGCAGCTGCGGCGGCGGGTCGAGCGGCTCACCCAGACCCGGGCCGACGCCGTCGACGCGCAGGCCGCCGAGGTGCGCCGCATCGAGCGCGACCTGCACGACGGCGCCCAGGCGCGGCTCATCTCGGTCGGGCTCACCCTGGGCGCGATCGAGCGGCTCATGGACACCGACCCGGACGCGGCCCGTAAGCTTGTCGCCCAGGCCCGCGAGACCTCGCAGACGGCGCTGAGCGAGCTGCGCGCCCTCGTCCGCGGCATCCACCCGCCGGTGCTCTCCGAGCGCGGCCTGCCCGACGCCGTGCGCGCCCTCGCCCTGGACACCGCGGCCGACGTCACCGTCACCGGCCGCCTCGCCGGGCGGCCGGAGGCCCCGGTCGAGTCCGCGGCCTACTTCGCGGTCAGCGAGCTGCTCGCCAACGCGGTCCGCCACGGCCACGCCGCGCACATCATGGTGCACATCGCCTTCGCCGACGGCCTGCTGCGCATCACCGTGACCGACGACGGCGACGGCGGCGCGAACCCGTCGCGCGGCACCGGGCTGCGCGGGATCGAGCGGCGGTTGGGTACCTTCGACGGGACGCTCGCCCTGCACAGCCCCGCGGGCGGGCCGACCGTAGCCTCCCTGGAGCTGCCGTGCGCGTTGTCCTCGCCGAAGACCTCTACCTCCTGAGGGACGGCCTGGTCCTGCTGCTGCAGAGCCATGGCTTCGAGATCGTGGCGGCCGTCGACACCGGCCCGGACCTGCTCGCCGCCCTGCTGGAGCACCGGCCCGACGTCGCCGTCGTCGACGTGCGGCTGCCGCCGAGCTTCACCGACGAGGGCCTGCAGGCCGCCCTGGCCGCCCGCCGCGAGGTGCCCGGCCTGCCCGTGCTGGTGCTCTCGCAGCACGTCGAGCAGCTCTACGCCCGGGAACTGCTGGCCGACGGCACCGGCGCGGTGGGCTACCTGCTCAAGGACCGCGTGTTCAACGCGGACCAGTTCGTCGACGCGGTACGGCGGGTGGCCGGCGGCGGCACCGTCATGGACCCGTCGGTGATCGCGAAGCTGGTGGCCCGGCCGACGCCGCAGACGGGCACCCTGACGCCGCGCGAGCGCGAGGTGCTGACGCTGATGGCGGAGGGCCGCTCGAACGCGGCGATCGCCAAGCAGCTGTTCCTGTCGGAGAGCGCGGTGAACAAGCACATCGCGAGCATCTTCGGCAAACTGAACCTGCCGATCTCGGACGACGACAACCGCCGCGTGCTGGCCGTGCTCGCACACCTCCAGGGGGCGTGATGCGATAAATCCCGATCGCTGCCGCGATCAGGATTTATCGGACATATCACAACTTAGACGGCCAGGACGATCTTGCCGCGGCCGTGGCCGGTCTCGATCTCGCGGTGCGCGCCGGCGGCCTCGGCGAGCGGGTAGACGCGGCGCACGTGCCACTGGGTGCGGCCGGAGGCGTACAGGTCGATCAGCTCGGCCAGGGCCTCGTTGCTGCGCCGGCCCTGGATGCTGCCCAGCCCCAGCTCCTCGATGCGGTCGTGCGCGACCAGCGTGATGATCCGCTTGCGGTCGGGGACGAGCGCCAGGGACGTCTCCAGGGCCTCTCCCCCGGCGCCGTCAATGGCGGCCGTCACGCCCTGCGGCGCGAGGGCGCGGACCCGGTCCGGCAGGCCGGGGCCGTACACCACGGGAATCGCGCCCAAGGAGCGCACATAGTCCTGGTTGGCCTCGCTCGCCGTGCCGATGACCGTGGCGCCCAGAATCCGGGCAAGCTGCACGCCGGCCGTGCCGGTCGCGCCCGCCGCGGCGTTGATGAGCACGGTGTCGCCCGGCCCGGCCCCGATCGCCGAGAGCGCCAGGCGGGCCGTCTGCCAGCCGGCCGTGAAGCCGCCCGCCACCTCCCACGGCACGCTCGCCGGCTTGGGGGTCACCTGGTCCTCGGGCACCACGATCCACTCGGCGTACGCGTTGAACACGCTGAACCCGAGCACCTCCGAGCCCACCGGCACGGCGTCGGTGCCCTGGTCGACGACGCCGGCGAACTCGTTGCCGGGGATCTGCGGGAGCGTGACGGGGGCGTAGGGCGGAACCCACCCGCGGCGCAGCCCCGCGTCGAACGGCTGGACGCCCGCGAAGCGCACGCGGACCCGGACCTGACCGGGTCCGGCCTGCGGCTCGGGCAGGTCGTGGAGGCGAAGGACGTCGGGCGGACCGGGTTCGGCGAACGCAGCGGCTCTCATGAGCAACGACTGTGCGACCTGAAGCGCGCTTGAGGTCAATGGGGTACCGTGCTTCCGCGCCGAAGTTCTCAGGGAGTCGACGATGGTGAACGCGAAGGACTGGGTCGTTGTCGGTCTCGACAACGGCGGCACCGCGAACAACGCTACGGTGCTCGACCACGAGGGTTCGTTCCTGGTGGACGGGCTCGTCGAGGTGCCGAGCCGGGTGCTCGACGGCCCCGAGGCGGCCGTGGAGTCGCTCGCCGGGGCGTTCGACAACATCCTCGCGGTGACCAAGGTCGACCGCTCCCGCGTAGTCGCCGTCGGCCTGGACACGCCCGGCCCGGCCAGCGCCGACGGGGTCATCTCGTCCAAGGGCGCGACGAACTTCTCCCAGCCGGCCTGGTGGGGCTACGACTTCCGCGGCGCGCTCGAGCGGCGGCTCGGCCTGCCCGTCGTCTACAACAACGACGGCAACGCGGCCGCCCTCTACGCGCATCACGTGTACTTCGGGCCGGCCGCCGACATCAAGTCCTCGGTCTCGGCGATCGTCGGCACCGGCCTCGGCGGCGGCGTCATCGAGCAGGGCAAGGTCATCCGGGGCGCGGCCGGCATGGCCGGCGAGCTCGGGCACGTGCACATCCCGATGCACGGCCTGCTCGAGGAGGGCCAGCCGCTGCCGTCCTGCGGGTGCGGCTTCCTCGGCGACGTGGAGAGCGTCTCGTCGCTCACCGGGATCGTGCGCAACCTGCTGCCGTACTGGCTCACCCGCTTCCCCGACCACCCGCTGCACGGCGCCGACTCCCTCAAGTCCGCCGCGAAGCAGGTCCGCTCCTACGCCGAGCAGGGCGACGAGCTGGCCCTGCACATCTTCGAGCAGCAGGCGATGGGGCTCGGCCGCCTGTTCACGATCGCCGCGAACTTCACCGACCCCGACTGCTACTTCGTCGGCGGCGGCGTGGTGGAGGCGGCACCCCACTTCCGCGACTGGTTCCTGGGCCGGGTGCGCGAGCACACGCTGCTGCGCGAGGAGCAGGCCGCGGTGGCCGAGTTCTCGCTGGTGCCGGAGCGCGACATGGCGGGCGCGCGGGGCGCGGCCATCGCCGCGGCGGGGACGGTCGTCGCTTGATATGTCGGGCGCTGCGCGCCACGACATATCCGCATTTTTCTCCCGTCGCCGCTTATCCGAGCCTTGCCCGGTTCAGCCGTCTCAGGCGGTCTCGACCGCGACCGGGGCCCGGGGAACGTTCTCGGCCGTCAGGTTGAGCACGCCCTTGTCGTCGCGCTGCCAGCGGCGGCCGCTCGCGTCGGTGAAGCGCAGCTCCACGTGCATGTCGGCCGACGGCGCGAGCCGGATGGTGCCGTCGTCGTTGATGCGGTCCCGGTCGACGGGGCCGTCGGTCTGCTCCTGGTCGAACCCGGCGTACACCTCGGGCTGCTCCCCCGGCGGCACGATCCGCACCCGCCGGATCGCCGTCCACGCGGCGGGCGGGTCGTGGAAGACGATCTCGACGTCGTACACCGGCGCCTGCCCGGCGTTGCGCACCGCCGCCCCGACGACGCCGCGCGTGATGATCTTCTCGAACGTCTCGCGCTCGCTGACCGCCCACGCGCACACGCGCTCGGCGTCGCGCCGGTCGTCGGCGAGACGGTACAGCGCGGCCAGCTCGCCGACGGCGCTCGCGGCCCGGCGGGCGGCCTGCAGCGCGGCCCAGCCGAGGTAGACGGCGCCCCCGGCGACGAGCACGGCGAGGATCGCGGCGACGAGTAGCCCCACGTTCGCCAACGTACCGGCTCAATATCGCCCATCGGCGGCTTTTCCCAGATAAACGACATATCGCCTGTCGGGGTATAAGTCCGAAAAGTCGCGGCGCGGAGCGCCCGACTTTTCGCTCCTCGCGGGAAGTTGCGGCGCGGAGCGCCCGACTTTTCGCTCCTCGCGGGAGTGTCGAGCACAATCGGGAACGTGAGCAACCTGGAGGGGCAGCCGGCCGAGGTCGAGCTGCCGGTCGACACCGATGCCGCGCCGTGTGCCGAGCTGCTCGAGGGGCGCGACGTGCCGCTCGGGCGGTACACCGTCGTGCGCCGCAGCCTGCCGAACAAGTCGCGGCGGACCGTCGGGGCGTGGTGCTTTCTCGACCACTTCGGGCCCGAGGACGTCACCGGGACGCCGGGCATGCGGGTGCCGCCGCATCCGCACATCGGGCTGCAGACCGTGAGCTGGCTGATGAGCGGCGAGGTGCGCCACCGCGACAGCCTCGGCTCCGACCAGGTCATCGTCCCGGGGCAGCTCAACATCATGACGTCCGGGCGCGGCATCGCGCACTCCGAGAACTCGCCGACCGCCCGGCCGCCGATCCTGCACGGCCTGCAGCTGTGGGTCGCGCTGCCGGAGGGCGAGCGGCACCGGGCGCCCGCGTTCCAGCACATCGCGGACCTGCCCGAGCTCGCCGACGGCGGCACCCGGATCATCGTCGCGGTCGGGGAGCTCGAGGGCGCGCGGTCGCCCGCCGAGGTGCACACCGAGCTGGTCGGGGCCGACGTCCGGCTGGCCGGGGGCGCCGACATCGCCGTACGGGCCGACTTCGAGCACGCGGTCGTCGTCACCGAGGGGGTCGCCCGGGTCGAGGGGGTGCAGGTGGCGCCGGGATCGCTGCTGTACCTCGGGGCCAACCGCGACCGCATCCGGCTCGAGGCCGAGGACGGCGCGCGGCTGTTCCTGCTCGGCGGGGTGCCGTTCGAGGAGGACCTCGTGATGTGGTGGAACTTCGTGGGGCGCTCGCACGAGGAGATCGTCGAGGCCCGCGAGGACTGGACGCGCGGCGCGGACCGCTTCGGCGTCGTGCCCGGAGGCGAGGAACCGCTCCCCGCCCCCGGGCTGCCCACGACCCGGTTGATGCCCCGGCCGCGGTACCGGCGCTAAAGCAGTTTCCACAAATGGTCGGCGGTGCCGTTGTCGGTGAACTGCACCACCTGGGCGCTGTTCGCCGTCGACATGCCGGACACGCCGAGCACCTTCAGGCTGTGCTGGACCTGAATCCGCACCCAGCCGTCGCCGTTGTCGACGAGCCGCCACAGGTGGTCCGCGCTGCCGTTGTCCTCATATTGCTGGACCAGCGCACCGTCGGCCGTCGACATGTTCTGCACGGCCAGGAGCTTCCCGCTGTTCTGGTTCTGGATTTTGTACCACCCTGAGCCCGCGTCGATCAGGCGCCAGTTGTGGTCCGCCGTCCCGTTGTCGTCGAACTGCACGACATTGGCGCTGTTCGCCGTCGACATGCCCGCGACACCCAGCACCTTGAGGCTGTTCTTGTTCTGGATGCGCTTCCAGGAAATGGGGGCCGTGGTGCCCTCGACGCGCATCTCCAGCATGCCGCCCGAGAAGCCGGCCTTGAGCTGGACGACCACGCGCAGGGCCGACGTGGTGATCGCGTTGAAGGTGACCCGGTTGAAGGTGTTCAGCGCGGTCCCGTACGCCGAGGCCCCGCTCACCGCCGTCCACTGCCCGGAGGCGTTGAGGTACTGCACCTGCCACGACTGCGGCACACGGCACTGCCCGGCGCCGGTGTCGTCGAACCAGTACACGGAGACGGCGCCGGTGTTGATCGGCGTCGCGTAGGACAGCTGCGCCCACTCGCTCGTGCCGAGGTGGTCCCACCAGGTCAGCCGCGGGATGGACTGGTCGCCGGAGCTGCTCGGGACCTTGCCGTCGTTGATCGCCCCGACGCTGTCGCCGCCCCAGCACCACGACGCCGAGGCCGTCGCCGGGATCGACCACTCGATCGCGTCCGAGCCGTCGCTGATGCGCGGGAACGTCGTGATGCGCACGCGCTGCGCGCCCATCGGCAGCAGGGTCACGGTCTCGTTGGGCTGGGTCGAGCGGGCCGGGCTCTGCTGCAGTGTGCGGATGATCCCCTCGGCGTCGGCCTGCCAGTTGGGGATCTTGCGCCCGGTGGCGGTCAGCGAGATCGGGGCCCCGTCGCGGGTGAACGGGTTCGCGGCCAGCGGGCCGGACTTGCGGGTGACGGTGACCGCGGGGTTGTTCGGGTCCAGCAGGAGCCCGTAGTTCCAGGCGGCGTCCGTGTACACCTCGTTGCTGGGCCACGCGTCGGTGCCGCCGATGCGCGACCAGCGCTCCGGGATCGACAGCGAGAAGGTCAGCGGCCCGTTGTCGACGCTGATCGCGTTGCCGTTCTTGGCCCAGGTGCGCACCGTCGTGCGCATCGGCAGCGTGACGGTGACCTTGTCCCCGTTGTTGAAGGTCTGGTCGAGGATGACGAACGAGCCCGGCTGCAGCGTGCCGGTGACCAGGGTGCCGTTGACCCGGACCTGGGCACCCGTGGACCAGCCGGGGATCCGCAGGTACAGCGGGAAACTCACGGCCCCGGGCGTGCCCAGCGTGAACGTGATCGTGTCGCTGAACGGGTAGTCGGTGTCCTCGGTGATCGTGACGGTGGTGCCGTTCGCGCCGACCTTGGCGGTCACCTGCGAGGCACCGTACATCGAGGCGCACAGGCCGTTGTCCCACGTGCCGAACCACAGCTCCTGGGCGTAGTACGGCCAGCCCATGCCGTAGTTGTGCGGGCAGCAGCGGTAGTTGTGGATGCCGAGCATGTACGCCAGCATCGGGAAGCCGTTCTGGAACTGCCCCTGTGTCAGCGTGCGGTTCGTGAGCGCGATGCTGTTCGCGCAGCTGATGTAGTGGATGCCCTTCTGGGCGGGGTCGAGCGCGGCCGGCAGCGAGTTGAACGCGAGATCCTCGCAGCGGTCCAGCCACACGGAGTCGCCGGTCATCCGGGCGAGCATCTGGTGGCTGTGCATGAACTCGACGATGCCGCAGGTCTCGAAGCCCTGGCGGGGGTCGGTGTAGCCGGTGCGGCAGTTCTCGTCGCCGGCGAAGCCGCCGCCGGGGAAGCCGCCGTAGAGCCCCATCACCGTGTTGTAGTCGTTGTACGTGGCCTGCTGGAACTTCGGGTCGGTGTCGAGCAGCCCGTACTGGGCCGGCTCCCGGAACCCCTGGGCCAGGTTGACGTTGTGCCAGTTCGGGATGCCGTTGGTGTAGTCGGCCGAGCCCGCGTGGATCTTGCGCACAAGGTCGAGCAGCCAGCTCTCGCCGATACGGTTGTAGAGCCAGTAGATGCTGTCGATGTTGTCGCCCCAGCGCAGGGCGGCCCAGCTGCGGTTGAACACGGCGGCCGGCTGGGCGTTCTGGAACTGGAAGTACTTGCGCATGAACGGCACCACGCGGGTGTCGCCGCTGTACTCCGCGAACGAGCGCAGCGCGTCGAGCAGCGGCATGTGCGGCCAGAAGTCCGGGCCGCCCTCGAGGCTCGTGCGCAGGCTGTCCGGCCCGAAGAAGCCGTCGGCGGCCTGGTTGGCGATGATGCCGTCGATCCACTGGCGGGCGAGGGTGAGGATGCGCGTGTTGCCGGTGACGTACCCCAGGTCGCCGAAGCCGCGCAGCCAGTACGGCAGCTCCTCCCAGGCACCCTTGGTCTTGTCGACCCAGCCGCAGTTGGCGTACACCAGGTAGTCGGAGACCTCGGTCATCCGCCCGCACAGGCCGTCGGCCTCGATGTTGAGCTGGTTCCTGATCCACCCGCGCGGCTGCACGGCACCCGGGGGCAGCTTCAGGAACGGGGTGGCCTTGAGCGGGGCGAGGTTCGGCGAGTACTGCCCGGTGCGCGCCCCGGCCGTGACGGTCTTGCTGGTGCGAACGGCGGCGTTCGCGACCCCGGCGACGGCGGTGCTGAGCGCGATCGCGCCGCCGGTGACGACGGCCCCTCGCGCGACGAAGGTCCTACGGTCCACGATCGGACTCCTTTGCTCCTGGCGGGGAACATCGATGCCCGATTATGCAGAGAAACGGTCGTTCGTGAAAGAACTCGTTCGCTTTTGTTTACTTCTCCGGTGATGGTTGTGCACTCTCCGGCTGCGGCTGGTCACGCTCTTCCCGGTCGCCCCGTTTCGGATCGCCCGGTTCTTGATCGTTCTGTGCTGGGCCGCTCGGTTCTGGGTCGCTTTGTTCTGGGTTGCTGTGTTCTGGGTCGCTGTGTTCGCCGGTCGCCTGGTACCACCGCAGTCCGCCGGCGACCGCGAGTCCCGCGCCCACCGCCAGCGCCACGACGACGCCCCATCTCCCCCACGCCGGCCCGGCGAGCGTCCCGTACCGGAACACCGCTGAGTCGCCCACGCCCACCATGACCGCAAGACACGCCCCGGCGATCGCCACCACGATGTCCACACGTTTGAACAGCGACAGCACCCCGGCCGCCACCACGCCGACGGCCGCCACGAGCGGCCACAGCCGAGCCAGCACCTGCACCCCGACCCCATCGGCGGGCGAGGCGGCAAGCCCGGCGGACTGCACAATCCAGACGGAGGCGACGACCCCGCCCCCGACCGCGACGACGGCGAGCACGGTTCGCAGTCGCCACACCAGCCCGACGACCACGGCCCCGAGCAGCCCCCCGGCCCACCACCAGCCGGTCTGCGGTGCCGGGGCCGCCGCGACGGTACCGCGCACAATCCCCGGCTCCCGCCCGTCGATCAGCAGCGGCACGCTCCACGCACGGGCCGGCAACTCCCGGGCCCGCTCGTCATGCCACCGAACCCGAGGCCCCCCCGCCACGAGATGCCACTCGGGCGCGGCGGCCGCGTTGCCTCCGGCCGCGCTCCCGCTGATCGACCGGCTGGCGAACCAGGTGGGCGACTGCCGGTTCTCCTCCACCCCGCGATCGCCGACGCGGAGGAACGGCTCGCCTTGCAGCCCGAGCACGACGACTTCGCGCCCGGACCGGTTCACGAGCTCGAGCCGAGCCCCACCTTCGACCGCGCGAACCTCAACCCCGGAAACGGAGACGGACGCGACGCGCACGACATAGTCGACGGCGACGGGCGCATCGGCCCCGTGCGCGGCAGCCGGCCCGCCATAGAGCAGCACGCCAACGACCCCGACGCAGACCGCGGCGACAAGCCGCCAGACAACAGCCCCGAGGTGCAGACCACCTCGGCCGGCCACCACGCCGCGACTCATCGACCACACCTCATTCCCACAGTCCCCGCCGGGTCTGGCGAACTCGCTGGAGACCGCACCGGCGTTCGGCGCGACAACCGCCCCGCAGCCGCACCCCGGCTCGCAGCACCTGTCCAGCATCCTTCGGCGTGCGAAGGTTTCTCCGGCGGCCGACCCTCAGCACCCGCCAGCCGGACGGCAGCCGTCGACCGGCCAAAGCATCCCAGCGCGCGCACTTCGGCACCCGCCAGAGGGACGACAGCGGTCGGCGGGGCGGAGCGTCCTGGTGTGCGCACCTCGGCTCTCGGCGCGGGCGCTTCGGATCGCGGCACACGCACGTCGTCTCGGTGAGCGTCGGCCATCCAGCTCAGCGCGGACGCCTCGGATCGCGGCACACGCAAGTCGTCTCGGTGAGCGTCGGTCATCCGGCTCGGGCGGCCGCGATGGCGGTGACCAGGTCGGCGCGCGCCCGGGCGACCCGCGAGCGGATGGTCCCGACGGGGACGTCCTCGATCTCGGCGGCCTCCGCGTATGACACGCCGAGCACCTGTGTCAGCACGAACGCGACCCGGCGCTCCGCGGGCAGGGCGGCGACCAGCGCGTTCGTGGCGTGCAGGCCCGCGTGGTCGGTCTCGGCCAGCGGCGCCGGCTCGGCCACGACCCGGGCCTCGAGGCGCCGCGCGCGCACGGCCGCCCGCACCTGGTCGGCACACGCCCGCCGGGCGATGGAGAGCACCCACGTGCGCGCCGAGGAACGGCCCGCGAACTCGGGCAGCGCCCGGAAGGCCCGCAGGTAGGTGTCCTGGGTCACGTCGTCGGCCTGCGCCACGCCGACCAGCGCCGCGACGAACCGCCAGACCTCGGCCTGCGTGGCCCGCACGAAGGCAGCCGCGGCCCGCTCGTCGCCCGATCGCGCGGCCAGGAGCGCCTCGGTCGCCGGGTCCACCTCGCCGTTGGCCTCAGCAGTCACGCAGCGAGCCTAGCGCCCCACCCTGGCAATCCCCCTTCCGCCTCACCAGGGTGTAGCCGAGCCCACCGAGCGTGAACCTTCGCCGGCCGGTGAAAACACCACGGTTGCTCGGGTGGGCCCCGCGCTGGGAGATCAACGCCCGCCCGGGAACGGATCGCGGGTGATGAAGCGGAAGAGAATCGGCCGGTCTGCGGGCCGTCCGAGCGAGGTAAAGAGGCCGACGAAGACGACGGAGCCGGGGCAGCGGGTTGAGCCGGGGCGGCGTCGGGAGCCGGGGTCGCGAACGAGTGAGTGTCGCGTGCGTCGGGCGGCGGGGGTGCGGGCGAAGGCGAGGGCGCAGGCGTGGGCGCGGGTGCCGGCGGCGGGGGTACAGGCGCGGGCGAGTGGGTGTCGAGTGCATCGGGCAGCGCGGGCGGATGCAGGGGCGGATGAGTGTCGGGTGCGTTGGGTGGCGGAGGTGGGGCCGGGGCGCGTGGTCGGCGGGCGGACCTGGAGGCCCGGGCGTCTCGTTCGGCCCAGTGCGCCTCCAGCTCGGCGGTGCGGGCCTCGCGGTCCATCCGAGCGAGGCGCTCGGCGTGCCGCTCCTCGAGCCCCCGTCGCCTCGCCTCGGCGAAGGAGGCCCGGGTCGCGGCGCGACGCGCGCGGCGGAGCCGGTGCTCGACCAGCATCGTCTCCAGCCGGTTGCGCCATTCCGACGGGTCCTCTGCGGTCAGCACATGTTCCATGTCGACAATTTAGAACAGGGGTACGACAAAAGTCGGGCGGCGACAAGGCCCGCCGCAGCACCCAACTGAACCAGCAACGGCGTGCCGGGCAGGCAGGCGACCTCAGGGCCGTTCCCGCCGCCGCGCCGGCCACGACCGGGGGGCCGGGGCGAACCACAGCAGCCTCAGGGGCGCTTCCGGCGGCGCGCGAAGACCGTCACCGCCGGAAGTTGGCCACGACCGGGGGCCGGGCGAACCGCAGCGGCCTCAGGAGCGCTTCCGGCGGCGCACGAAGACCGTCACCGCCGCGCCCGCCACCAGTAGAGCCGCCAGCGTGAACCACAGTGGCGTCAGGCTGCCGCCGCCGCCCGGCGAGGGCGCCGCCGCCGTGGACGAGGCCGTCGCCGGGATCAGGCACGCCACCTCCGTCGGTGTGGCCGTGGCCGTCGGGGCCGCGACGGGAACGACGGCCTGGCAGTGGCCGTTCACGGGCGCGCCGAGGTCGATCGCCACGCGCCAGGAGCCGGGGGTCAGCGTCCCGCTGTACGTCTGGGTGCCGCGCTCGTCGCCGGTCTGGCGCAGTACCGACGGCGCCACCGAAGCCGAAGCGCCGTCCGCGGCCGTCAGCGTCACGGTCGTCGGCTCGTTGATCGGGTGGCCGTCCTGCCACTGGGCGGTGATCCACACGGAGCCGAGGCCGTCGGAGTGGATCGTCACCGAGGCGCCGCCGTGGGCCTGGGCCGGCGTCGCCACCAGCAGCAGGAGCACGACGACGGTCGCGAGGAACGTCCCGATGCGCACCGACGAACCCTACGGCACCCCGTTCGGAGGGCCGGCCCGGACGGACGCTACGGCATGGCGGGGATCGACTCGGGGCGGTCGTCGCGGACGTACACGATCATGTCTCCGGTCTGGATCGCCGTGCCCTCGGGATCGGCCAGCGACAGCACCTTGCCCCGGCGGAACAGGGCGATCACCAGCTCCGTGAGCTCGCGCGGCGAGGAGCCGACCTCGTCGCGCCGGGCCGAGCGCATCGCGAGGGCCATCCCCTGCCCGGGCGTGAGCAGGTCCTCGACGACCTCGATGAGCGGCGGCGCGGTCGTGGACAGGCCGAGCAGCCGGCCGGCGGTCGCGGAGGAGACGATGACGTGGTGGGCGCCCGACTGGCGCAGCAGCGGCGCGTTCTCGGCCTCGCGGGCCGCGGCGATGATCGATACCTTGCCCGCGGTGAGCTGGCGGACGGTGAGCGTGACCAGGACCGACGCGTCGTCGCTGTCGGTCGCGATGATCACCGCCTTGGCCTCCTGCACGCGCGCCTCGACGAGGATGCCGGAGCGGGTGGCCGAGCCCTCGATCGCGACGAGCCCGTCGGACGTGGCCTGCCGCAGCGCGCCGCGGTCGCTCTCGACGACCACCACGCTGTTCTTGTCGAAGCCGTTCTCCAGCAGGGTGCTGACGGCCGCCCGGCCCTTGGTGCCGTAGCCGCACACGATGACGTGGTTCTTCACGCGCTTCCTCCACCGTTGCAACCTGAGGTTGGTGCGGTACTGGTCGGTCAGGACTTCGAGGGTGGTGCCGACCAGAATGATCAGGAACAGCACGCGGGCCGGCGTGATGACGAGGATGTTGACGAGCCGGGCGGACTCGGACACCGGCGTGATGTCGCCGTAGCCGGTCGTCGACAGCGTCACGACGGCGTAGTAGAAGCAGTCCAGCAGCGACAGACCGTCGTCGTTGACGTCCCGGTATCCGTCGCGGTCGATGAAGATGACCAGGACGATCGCGCAGACCAGGCCGACGGCGAGGCCGAGACGGGCACTGATCGCTCGCAACGGGCCGCGACGTACGGCTGGGAGGTGGATCACGAAATCCACCATAAGGGTCGGGTGTGACAGTTCCGCTCGTGGGTAGTCGGGCCGGCTCTGGCGACGGGAGGCGCGACATGGGCGAGCACGGTCCACGGGTGGGTGTTCTGGGCTCCTACGGCGGGTACAACCTCGGCGACGAGGCGATCCTGGCCAGTCTGCTGTCCGACCTGCGGGCCCGCCGCCCGGACGCGGACGTCCTCGTATTCTCGCGGGACCCGGACCACACCGCCGCCGAGCACCCGGGCATCGGCGTGGCAGCGTGGGAGGGCGTCGGACGGGACCGGACCGCCGAGTCCCTGGCCCGCCTCGACCTGCTCGTCCTGGGCGGGGGCGGCATCTTGTACGACACCGAGGCCCGCCGCTACCTGCGCGTCGTGAAGACCGCCCAGGAGCGGCGGGTGCCCGTGTTCACGTACGCCATCGGCGCCGGCCCGCTCACCGAGGACCTCGACTGCACGATGGCGCGCGAGGTGCTCGGCGCGGCGACGGAGCTCACGGTGCGTGACGAGGAGTCGAAGGTCGCGCTGGAGGAGGCGGGCGTGGCCGCGCCGGTCACCGTGACCGCGGACCCGGCCCTGCTGCTGCAGCCCGAGGAGTTCGACGCCGGCATGCTGCACGGCACGCTCCCGCCGGGGCGGCGCGTGGTCGGCATGAGCGTCCGCGAGCCCGGCCGGGCGGCGCAGCACCTCGATGCGGACGAGTACCACCAGCTCCTCGCCCACGTCGGGGACTTCATCGTGCACCGGCTCGACGCGGCGCTACTCTTCGTGCCTATGGAGCGCTCGGACATCCGGCACTCTCACGCCGTACTGTCGCGAATGACCGCCGCCGAGCACTGCCGCGTGCTCAACGGGCAATATCGGCCCGGCCAGATCCTCGATCTGATGCGTCACCTGGACCTCGCGGTCGGCATGCGACTGCACTTCCTCATCTTCGCGGCTCTGGCGGGTGTACCGCTGCTGGCGCTGCCGTACGCCGGCAAGGTCTTCGACTTCGCGCAACGCATCGGCGCGCCCGTTCCCCGCGGGGTCGTGCGGGAGGCGGCCGGGCCGCTCATCGCCCAGGTCGACCGGTTGTGGGACGAGCGGCCGCAGCGGCAGGAGGAGGTCTCGGCGCGGGTGGCCGGGCTGCGGCAGCGCGCGACGGAGACCGGCCGGCGGCTGGGTGCGCAGCTGGACCGCCTGGTGCCCGTCGCCGGCCGGGAGGAGGCGGTGCACGCATGACCGCGCTCGAACGGCCGAGCGGGCTGCCCGCGGTACAGCTCCCGCCGCGCTCGGCGACGCACGGCGGCCGCACGGAGGTGCTCGTCGTGGGCGGCGGGCCGGCCGGGATCGGGGCGGCGACGGGCGCGGCCGCGGCCGGGGCCGACGTCGTGCTCGTGGAGCGCTACGGGTTCCTCGGCGGCAACGCGACGGCCGCGCTGGTCATGCCCCTCATGAGCTTCCACAACGAGATGAAGCAGGCCGTGGGCGGCGACGACAACCGCCTGCTGCCGACCGACCACGGCGAGGGCGAGCCGGTCGTGGCGGGCGTCCTGTGGACGCTGCTCGATCGCCTGGTCCGCGCCGGAGGCGCCATCGCGCCGGACCCGGGCACCGGCTACACCGTGCCCTTCGATCCCGAGCTGTTCAAGCTCGTCACCTACGACATGCTGTCCGGCTGCGGTGTGCGGCTCCTGCTGCACGCCTTCGCCTCGGACATGATGCCGCTGCCCGACGGCGGCTCCCGGGTCGTGTTCGAGACGAAGTCCGGCCCGGTCGTGCTCGATGCCGATGTGGTCATCGACTGCACGGGCGACGGCGACCTCGCCGCGGCGTCCGGCGCGCCCTACGAGATCGGCCGCCCCGACGACGGCCTGACCCAGCCGATGACCCTGATGTTCCGCGTGGGCAACTTCGACCGCTCGGCGTTCCTCGGCTACGTCCACGAGCATCCCGACCAGTGGCGAGGCGTCCACGGGCTGTGGGATCTGATCCGCCAGGCGCGCGAGGCGGGCGAGCTCGACCTGCACCGCGAGGACGTGCTGTTCTTCGCCACCCCGCACCACGACGAGGTGTCCGTCAACTCGACGCGGATCGGCGGCCTGGGCATCAGCGTGTGGGACCTGACCCGCGCCGAGCTGGACACCCACCGGCAGCTGGCCCAGATCGCGCGGTTCCTCAAGGATCGGGTGCCGGGGTTCGAGGAGTCGTACGTCCTGCAGAGCGGCGTGCACGTCGGCGTTCGCGAGACCCGGCGGGTGCTCGGCGACTACCAGCTCACCGGCGAGGACGTGCTGAGCGCGCGCTCGTTCGACGACGTGATCGCGCGGGGCGCCTACCCGGTGGACATCCACAACCCCAACGGGCCCGGCACGATCCTGCGCCGCGTGCCGCAGGGGCGCTCGTACGACATTCCGCTGCGCTCCCTGCTCCCCCGCGACACCGACGGGCTGCTCGTGGCGGGCCGCTGCATCTCGGGCGACCATGTGGCGCACAGCTCGTACCGCATCATGCCGATCTCGATGGCGACCGGGCAGGCGGCCGGGGTGTGCGCCGCGCTGGCCGCCCACATCGGCAAGCCCCCGCGGGAGATCCCGGCCGCCCAGGTCCAGCGCGTTCTGCGAGCCCAGGGCGCGAGCCTTCCCGCCTGAGCCGTTCATGGCGCAAGCTGGTCCCCGTGCTGATACATCCGTGGGACGCGCCGATCGACGGGTCCGAGTGGCGACAGTGGCTGGGCGGGCACGACTTCGGGCAGCTCATCGCGCCCGGGCGGGGCCGGGACCTGCCGGTGGTGGTGCCGACCCACTTCTCGTTCGACGGCGCCGAGGCCGTGTGGCTGCACCTCGCGCGGGCCAATCCGGTGTGGGCGGCGCTGGAGGAGCACCCGCGGGCGCTGCTGACGGTGGTCGGCGAATACGTGTACGTGCCGTCGGACTGGAACGCGAAGCCGGGCACCGATCCGCGCGACGGGGTGCCGACGTCGTACTACGCGGCCGTGCAGCTCTCGTGCGACGTGCGCGTCGTCGACGACCCCGCCGAGAAGGCCGCACTGCTGCACCGCCAGCTCGCGCAGTTCCAGCCCGCGACCGAGCGCGCGCCGGTGCTGCCGTCGGACCGCAACCTGCCCGGCATTCGCGGCATCGAGCTGACGGTCACGGCGGTGGCGGGCAAGTTCAAATACGGCGGCAACCGTACGCCCGAGCACCGCCACGAACTCGCCGCGCGCCTGGCCGCGCGCAACGGGCCGATGGACGCCGGGGCCCGCGAGCACCTGCTGCGCCGGACGACCTGACCGAACCGCCTGGCCGAACCGCCCGTTTTCGGCACCCCGGGCGGGGTTGTTGGCCGAAACGAGGCTGTGCGCGCGGGCGTTATGCGTCAGGATCGATGGATGGCGTCCACGGTTTCCGAACGTACCGCTGTGCGCCGACCGGTTTCGACCGATCGGCGGGATCTCGTCGTCGCGCTCGCCACGGTCTGGCTGGCCGGCGGGTTGTTCATGGACGGTTGGGCACATTCGCACGTGCCGTCGCTCGAGACGTTCTTCACGCCGTGGCACGGGGTGCTGTACAGCGGCTATGCGGCCCTCGCGATCAGCCTCGTGCCCGCCCGGCTGTGGCGTGGGCGCCCGGAGGGGGCGGTGCGGACCTGGGTGCCGGCCGGATACGGGCTCGGGCTGCTCGGGGCGATCCTCTTCGCCGCCGGCGGGGCCTTCGACATGATCTGGCACATCACGTTCGGGATCGAGGTCAACCTCGAGGCGCTGCTCAGCCCGCCGCATCTGCTGCTGCTCACCGCCGGGTCGCTGATGATCGCGACGCCCGTGCGCGCCGCCGCCGCCAAGCGCGCCCGGCGCGACGGCCCGGCGAGCCCCGCGGGCGCGGCCGAGGTGCCGGTGCTCATCAGCGCCACGAGCGGGACCTCGGTCGCGGCGTTCTTCCTCGACTATCTCTCGCCGTTCACCGATGCCCCGGCGGCCAGCAGCGGATACGGCAACGGGCAGGCGTTCGGGCTGGCGCAGTACCTGACGTACTCGGTGCTGGTCGTCGCCGCGGTGCTGTTCGTCTGGAGCCGGCTCGGGCGGGTGCCGTTCGGGCTCGTCACGCTCGTGGTCGCGGCCGCCTCCGTGCCCAACGGGCTGTTCTCCGACTTCGAGAATCTTTCCGCGCAGCTCTGGCCGCTGCTCGGGGCCGTCCTGGCCGATCTCGTGGTCCAGGGGGTCCAGGGGGGCGTAGCCCTGCGGGCCGGGATGGTGCCGCTCGCGATCGGGGTGGTCGTGCCGCTGCTCATCTGGCCAACGCACCTCATCGGGGTGCAGCTCTCGCTCGGGGTCGCGTGGTCGCTGGAGCTGTGGAGCGGCGTCGTCGTGCTGACGATGCTCGCGGGGGCGGTGCTCGGCGGGCTGTTCCTGCCGTTCACCACCCGCGATCCGGAAACCGGCCGCTGACGATGCTCGCGGGGGCCGTGCTCGGCGGGCTGTTCCTGCCATGCACCACCCGCGATCCGGAAACCGGCCGCTGACGCCGCCGTCGGGTGAGCCGGCGGGGTGGGCGGACGAGTGCGCGAAAAGTAGAGTCGCTCGGGTGCAGGACCTGTTGCCGGAGTGGGTGGCCGTCGAGATCGCGGGGGAAGCCGACTACACGGCGGAGCTGCTGCCCGACGAGGCCGCCGGGCTCAGTGCCCGGGCCGTGGAGAGCCGGCGGCGGGAGTTCACCGCCGGGCGCAGCTGCGCGCGACGGGCGTTGTCGCGGCTCGGGGTGCACGCCAGGCCGCTCGTGCCGTCCGAGAACCGGGCGCCGATCTGGCCCGACGGGACGACCGGGAGCATCACGCACACCGCCGGCTACTGTGCCGCGGCCGTCGCCCGCCGCGACGACGTGCGGGCCGTCGGGATCGATGCCGAGCGCCGCACGATCCTGCCGCAGAACATCCGGTCCGCAATCTGCCGGCCCGAGGAGCTGGCCTGGTGCGCGGCCCGCGGCGACGAGGACTGGTGGCCGGCGGTGCACTTCTCGGCCAAGGAGGTCGTCTACAAGCTGTGGTCGCCGATCGTCGGGACCTGGCTGGACTTCCTCGATGCCCGGCTGACGATCGACGTGGAGACCGGCTCGTTCGAGGCGCAGATCCTCCCGGAGCGGCTGCGGAAGTCACCCGGCGCGCCCGCCGCGTTCCGCGGACGGTTCCACGCCGCGCCCGACCTGGTGCGCAGCGCGGGGATCGTGACCGCATGAGCACCCTGGAGCGGGCGATCACCGAGGCGGGGCTGCGGCCGCTGCCGGAGGCGGCCGCAGCGCTGCTACGGCAGGTCGGCGCGCCGCCCCGGCTCGGTGCCCATCTGCGGGCCGTGCACGACGTCGCCGTAGAGATCGTCGACTGGGTCGGCGGCGAGGTGGACGGGGCGGCAGTCCTCTTCGGCGCGGCCACCCACGACATCGGCAAGGTCCGCTTCCCCGGCGAGCTGTCCGGGTCCGGTGCACAGCACGAGCCGGCCGGGCAGCAGCTGCTCGTCGAGCTCGGCGTCGAGCCGCGCCTGGCCCGGTTTGCGGCGCTGCACGGGAATTGGCGGCGCGACGCGGCCACGCTCGAGGAGCTGCTCGTCACGCTCGCCGACAAGGTCTGGAAAGGGCGGCGCGAGGCCGGGCTCGAGGAGCAGGTCGCGCAGGTCATCGCCGGGGCCAGGGGCGAGCCGGTCTGGGCCGTGTTCATGCGCCTCGACGACGAGCTCGCCCGCATCGCGGACGGCGCCGACGCCCGACTGGCCTTCCAGTCGAGATTCCCCACGGCCTAGAACGCCTGTTCTAACCATGCCGCCACCGTACCGCAGCGGTACGACAAATCCGCCTAGGCGCGCGGCGTGTACCGCACGATCGGCTGCGTCGAACGCACCAGCTCCCGCATGTCCGCCAGGTCCGACTCGACCACCCCGAGCGCCCGCGCCTGCACCAGGATGTTGCCCAGCGCGCCGGCCTCGACGGGCCCGGCGAGGACCGGAAGACCGCAGGCGTCCGCGGTGAGCTGGCACAACAGCGTGTTCAGCGCGCCGCCGCCCACCATGTGCACCACGTCCACCGTCACCCCGGCCAGCCGCCGCGCGTCGTCGATCGCCCGCCGGTAGGCCAGCGCGAGGGAGTCGAGGATGCAGCGCGTCATCTCCGCGGGCGTCGACGGCACCGGCTGCTGGGCCGCCCGGCACGCCGCGGCGATGCGCGCCGGCATGTCGCCCGGCGCGAGGAACCCGGGATCGGTGGCGTCCACGACGCTCCGCCCGCCGGGTGCCGCCGCGGCGCCCTCCAGCAGCCCGGCGAGCGGCAGGGACCACTCCCGCATGCACTCCTGGAGCAGCCAGAGGCCCATGACGTTGCGCAGGTACCGCACCGTCCCGTCGACGCCGATCTCGTTCGTGAAGCCGGCCTCGTAGGACTCGCGGGTCAGCACCGGCGCCGGCAGCTCCACGCCGACCAGCGACCAGGTGCCGCATGAGATGTACGCGAAGTTCCCCGCACCGGGCACCCCGGCCACCGCCGACGCCGTGTCGTGCGACGCGACGACGGTGACCGGGGTGCCCGGCGACACCCCGATCGAGGTCTTGATCGTGCCCGCCGGAGCCCCGGGCGCGCGCAGGGGCGGGAACAGGGCGGCGTCGACCCCGGCGAGCGACAGCAGGCCCGGCGACCATCCGCTGCCGCCGCCGGCCGCGAGCAGTCCGGTCGTCGAGGCGTTCGTGAGCTCCGTGCCCACGACGCCCGTCAGCCGGTACGACAGCAGATCCGGCATCAGCAGGAGCGTCCGCGCCGCCTCGAGCTGCGCGCCGCCCCGGGCCGCGGCCAACTGGAAGATCGTGTTGAACGGCAGCGTGGCGATGCCGGAGGCCCGGTAGAGCTCGTAGCCGTCGAACCGGTCGGCGACCCCGTCCGTCCGCGCGTCGCGATAGTGGACGGGGTTGCCGAGCAGGGCACCGCGCTCGTCGAGCAGGCCGTAGTCCACGGCCCACGAGTCGATGCCGACCGAGTCCAGCGGGCCGGCCGCCGCCAGCCCCTCCAGCACCCCCCGGTACAACGCCTCGAAGTCCCAGCTCAGCACGCCGCCGACCCGGATCGGGTCGTTGGCGAACCGGGCCACCTCGGCGAAGGTGAGCGACGAGGACGAGACGTCCCCGACGATCACCCGGCCGTTCGAGGCCCCCAGATCGACCGCCGCGATTCTCATCGCAGGAACGCCGCCGCCACGCCCGCGTCCACCGGGATGTGCAGGCCGGTGGTGTGGGACAGCTCGCCGCCGGTCAGCACGAAGACCGCGTTGGCCACGTGCTCGGGCAGGACCTCCTGCTTGAGGATCGTGCGCTGCGCGTAGAAGGCGCCGAGCTCCGACTCGGGCACCCCGTAGACCGCGGCGCGCTGGGCGCCCCAGCCGGAGGCGAAGATGCCGGAGCCCCGGACCACGCCGTCGGGGTTGACGCCGTTGACGCGGATGCCGTGCTCCCCCAGCTCCGCCGCCAGCAGCCGCACCTGGTGCGCCTGGTCGGCCTTCGTCGCCCCGTAGGCCACGTTGTTCGGCCCCGCGAACACCGCGTTCTTGCTGGCGATGTAGACGATGTCGCCGCCGAGCCCCTGCCTGATCATGGCCCGGGCCGCCTCCCGCGCGACGAGGAACGAGCCGCGCGCCATCACGTCGTGCTGCCGGTCCCAGTCGGCCGCGGTGGTCTCCAGCAGCGGCTTCGACACCGACAGGCCGGCGTTGTTGACGACGAGGTCGACGCCGCCGAACGCGAGCACGGCCGCGTCGAGCGCGGCCCGCACGGCGTCCTCGTCGGTGACGTCCATCGTCACCGGCAGCGCCACGTCGGCCCCGCCGATCTCGCCCGCCACGGCCGCCGCCGCGGCGGCGTCGCGGTCGGCCACGACGACGCACGCGCCCTCGGCCGCCAGGCGCAGGGCGATGGCCCGCCCGATGCCGGAGCCGCCGCCGGTGACCAGCGCGATCCGGGTCGCGAGGGGCTTGGGCTTCGGCATGCGCTGGAGCTTGGCCTCTTCGAGGGCCCAGTACTCGATCCGGAACTTCTCCGCCTCGTCGATCGGCGCATAGCTCGACACGGACTCGGCCCCGCGCATCACGTTGATCGCGTTGACGTAGAACTCGCCCGCGACCCGCGCCGTCTGCTTGTTGGCGCCGAAGGAGAACATGCCCACGCCCGGCACGAGCACGATCGCCGGGTCCGCGCCGCGCATGGCCGGCGAGTCCGGCGCCGCGTTGCGCTCGTAGTAGGCGGCGTAGTCGGCTCGGTACGCCGCGTGCAGCTCGCGGATGCGTTCCTCGCTGCCGCCGCCGGGCTCCAGGACCATCGGACGCACCTTGGTCCGCAGGAAGTGATCGGGGCACGAGGTCCCGAGCGCCGCGAGCCGGGGCATCTGCGCCGATCCCACGAAGTCAAGCACCACGTCGTCATCCCGGAAATGGCCGACCTGCCGCCGGTCGGTCGACGCGAGCCCGCGCAGCAGCGGCATGAGCTCGGCCGCGAGCGCACGGCGCTCGTCGGGTTCGAGAGGAGCATGCACCTGGGAGCCGAAAGGATCGGGCCGTCCGTGTGAGGCCAGAAACGCCGTGGCGGTCGCGATGATGTCCAGCGAGTTGCGCTCGCACTCGTCCGAGGTCGAGCCCCACGCGGTGATCCCGTGGCCGCCGAGGATCACGCCGATCGCCTGCGGGTTGGCGCGTTGCACGGCGGCGATGTCGAGGCCGAGCTGGAACCCGGGGCGGCGCCACGGGACCCACAGCACGCGGTCGCCGAAGCACTCCTTGGTCAGCGCCGGACCATCGAGCGCCGTGGCCAGGGCGATCCCGGCGTCGGGGTGCAGGTGGTCGACGTGCGGGGCCTCGACGAGGCCGTGCATCGCGGTGTCGATCGACGGGGCCGCGCCGCCGCGGCCGTGCAGGCAGTAGTCGAACGCGGCGACCATCTCGTCCTCGCGCTCGACGCCCGGGTAGACCTCCACCATCGAGCGGAGGCGGTCCAGGCGCAGCACCGCGAGGCCGGACGACGTCAGCGTGCCGAGGTCGCCGCCGGAGCCCTTGACCCACACCAGTTCGACGGGGCCGCCGGTCACCGGGTCCGTGTCCGACCCCTTGGCCGACGTGTTCCCGCCGGCGTAGTTGGTGTTGCGCGGGTCGGCACCCAGCCGGTTCGACCGCGCGATCAGATCGTCAGCGGCACTCACGCGCCCCACCCCGCCTGGTTGCCGCCGACTCGCGAAGCCACAATTTCCTCCAGGTAGCCGGAGCGCTTGTACGCCCCGATCGGGTCGGGGTCGAGCCCCATGTCCTCGCGCACCGAGCGCAGCAGCGGCCGCACGTCGCTGTTGTACGCGTCCATCAGCACCTCGTTCGCGCCGAGCACGTCGCCGGCCTCCTGCGCCGCCTTCAGCGCCGCGTGGTCGACGAGCAGCGCCTTGGCCGTCGCCTCCTGCACGTTGAGCACCGAGCGGATGACCGCCTGGATCTTCGGCTCGATGTTGTGGCACTGGTCGAGCATGAACGCGATACCGCGCGAGGTGAGCGCGTCGGCGAGCACGATCTCGTGCATGATCCGGAACAGCTGGAACGGGTCCGCGGCCCCGACCATGAGGTCGTCGTCGGCGTAGAAGCGCGAGTTGAAGTCGAAGCCGCCGAGCTTGCCGGCCCGCAGCAGCATCGCCACGATGAACTCGATGTTCGTGCCGGGCGCGTGGTGGCCGGTGTCGATGACGACCTGGGCGCGCTCGCCGAGGGCGGTGCAGTGCAGGTAGGCGGTGCCCCAGTCCGGCACGTCGGTCATGTAGAACGCCGGCTCGAAGAGCTTGTACTCCAGCAGCATCCGCTGGTCCTCCCCGAGCCGCGCGTAGGTCTCCGCGAGGGCGTCGGCGAGCCGGTCCTGCCGGGTGCGCACGTCGTCCTGCCCCGGGTAGTTGGTGCCGTCGGAGAACCACAGCTTCAGGTCCCGCGACCCGGTGCGGTCCATCACGTCGACGCACTCCAGCAGGTGCCCGATCGCCTTGCGCCGGATGCCGGCGTCGGGGTTGGTGACGCTGCCGAGCTTGTAGTCGTTGTCCTGGAACACGTTGGTGTTGATGGTGCCGACCCGCACCCCCAGGTCGGACGCGTGCCGGGCCAGGTCCGCGTAGTCGTCGACGAGGTCCCACGGGATGTGCAGCGCGACGCTCGGCGCGACGCCGGTGAAGCGCTGGACCTGGGCGGCGTCGGCGAGCTTCTCGTAGGGGTCGCGGGGCACGCCCTCCTGCGCGAACACCTTGAAGCGGGTGCCCGAGTTGCCGTATGCCCAGGACGCCGTCTCGATCCGCTGATCGCGCAGCCGCGCCGCGACACGTGCCCGCGTCTCCGGGGCGAGATCGGTCATTGCAATGCTCCAAGCTGGTGCTCCAGGTTGAACACCTCGTCGAGGACGACCAAGCGCCGCCCGTGGATGAAGAACTCCGCCATCTGCGCCTCCCAGCGCGCGGACACCTCGGTGGCGTCCATGGCGGCCTGCGCGGCGGCGAGGTCGTCGGCGAGCAACGTGCCGACGAGCAGCCCGTCGTCGCGCAGGAAGAGCTGGTACTCGTGCCAGCCGGCGCCGCGCAGCGCGACGAGCATCTCCGGCCAGACGTGGGCGTGCCGGCGCCGGTACTCCTCCAGCAATTCGGGTTTCACCTGCAGCGTGAAGCAGTACCGGCGCACGACGACCCCTTAGAAGTTGAACTGGTCGATGTTGTCGGCCTTGAAGGTGTACGGGTCGCCGAGCAGCACGACGCCGTCCTTGCCGACGGTGAACTCGCCGAGCTTGCCGGCGGTGAACTTGTCGCCCTCCTTGCCCTTGAGCAGGCCGGAGGCGAGCGCGGCGCCGGCGTAGGCGGCCAGGTAGCCGAGGTCGGCCGGGTTCCACAGGGCGAAGGCCTTGACGGTGCCGTCCTTGACGTACGCCTTCATCTGGTTCGGCGTGCCGAGCCCGGTCAGCTGGACCTTGCCCTTGTACGACGAGCCGCTCAGGTAGCGGCCGGCGGCGGCGATGCCCACGGTGGTCGGCGAGATGATGCCCTTGAGGTTGGGGTGCTTGGCCAGCAGCCCCTGGGCCTCCTGGAACGACTTCTGGTCGTCGTCGTCGCCGTAGACGGTGTCGACGAGCTTGAGCTTGCTGTACTCCGGCTTCGCCAGCTCGGTCTTCATCTGCTCGATCCAGGCGTTCTGGTTGGTCGCGTTCGCCGTGGCCGAGAGGATCGCGATCTCGCCGCCGTCGGCGCCGATCGCGTCCGAGATGAGCTTGACCTGGATCTTCGCGATGCCCTCGGTGCTGGCCTGGTTGATGAACAGGTCGCGGCACTCGGGCTTGGTGTCGGAGTCGTAGGTGACGACCTTGGCGCCGTTCTGCCGCGCGTCCTTGAGCGCCCCGCAGATGGCGTCCTTGTCGTTGGCCGACACGGCGATCACGTTCGCGCCCTGCTGCGACAGGGTGTTGATGTAGCTGACCTGGGCCGACGGGCTCGCCTCGGACGGGCCGGTCTCGCTGTACGTGCCCTTGAACTCCTCGACGGCGACCTTGCCGCCCTTGTTGTCGGAGGTGTCGAAGTACGGGTTGTTGACCTGCTTGGGCAGGAAGGCGACCTTCAGCCCGCTCTTGATGGTGCCGGAGCCGCCGGCGCTCCCGCTGCTGTCGGCGGACGTCGAGGAGCCGGAGTCTTCGGCGCAGGCCGACATGCTGAACGCGAGGGCGGTCGCGACCACAGCCGCGATGAGCTTGCCTCGTCTCATGTGAATCCTTTCAACTGACGGGCGGGCGGGACTTACCTTGGGGGTGTTCGGCGAACCTTCAGGCGGGCCGTCGACGGCGCAGACGTTCCCGCGCCATGGCGACGGCGTTCGGTCCGACGACCGAGGCGATGAGCAGCGATCCGGTGACGATGGTGAGCGTGTTCTCGGGCACGGAGGCCAGCTGCAGCGCGTTGCGCAGCACGCAGATGAGCACGACGGCGCCGAGGACGCCGAGCAGGCCGCCGCGCCCGCCGAAGATGGACACGCCGCCGAGGAGCACGGCCGCGACCACGGCGAGTTCCAGGCCGTTGGCGTTGTCCGCGCGGGCGCTGGCGAAGCGGAAGGTCCAGAAGACGCCGGCCAGGGCCGACATGGTGCTCGTGGCGACGAACAGCCAGAACTTGGTGCGGCCGACGGCGACCCCGGCGAAGCGGGCGGCCTCGGCGTTGTTGCCCATCGCGTAGAGGCCGCGGCCGATCGGCGTGGCGTGCAGCACCACGGCGAAGAGCACGGCGAGGACCGCCACGACGATGATGAACCAGGGGATGGTCAGGCCGGGGATCGCCTTCGTCGAGCCGCTGGTCCACGAATCCGGGTAGTCGGAGATCGCCCGGTCGCCCAGCACGACGTAGGCGAGCCCTCGGTACAAGGCCAGCGTCCCGATCGTGACCGCGAGCGAGGGCAGCCCGAAGACCGTGACGAACAGGCCGTTGACCGCGCCCAGCACGGCGCCGAGGACCAGGCTCAGCGCCACGAGCACGGGCAGCGAGGTGACCCCGTGGGCCCACAGGTCGCCCATCACGGCGCAGGTCAGGCCCATGACGCTGGCGACGGACAGGTCGATCTCGCCGGTGATGATGACGAGCGTCAGCGGCAGGGCCACGATCGCGATCGGGATGACCTCGAGCGTCACGAACCGCCAGAAGCGCGGGCTCGCCACGCCCTCGATCGTGCTCGCGCCGATGACGACGACCAGCACGAGGGCGAGCAGGACGATCAGATCCCAGGAGCCCAGCCTGCGGATGACATTCACTGGTGTACCCCTCGCTGCAGGCTCTTGGTGACGCGCACCGACAGCGCCCGGTCCAGCCCGATCGCGGCCAGGATCAGCGCGCCGACGGCGGCCTTCTGCCAGAACGGGGTGACGCCGAGCACCGGCAGGGCGCTGCCGATGGTGGTGAGCAGCATCGCGCCCAGGGCCGCGCCGTAGACGGACCCGCTGCCGCCGAAGATCGCGACGCCGCCGACGACGACCGCGGCCACGACGTTGAGCTCCTGGCCGAGCCCGGCGTTGGCGTCGAGGGTGCCGAAGCGGGCCACGTACAGGGTGCCGGCGAGCCCGGCGAGCGCGCCGCAGGTGACGAACGCGAAGAACACCCGCCGGCCGACCGCGATGCCGGACAGCCGGGCCGCGGCGGGATCGGAGCCGATGGCGTAGAGCTCGCGGCCGCTGCGGTAGGAGCGCAGGTAGAAGCCGGCGGCGAGCACGACGACGAGGGCGAAGAGCGTCAGCAGCGGTACGCCCAGGATCGTGCGCGTCCCCATGTGCAGGAACGCGACCGGGATGTCCGCGGCGTTGATCTGCTTGCCGGTCGCCCATCGGTAGTCGATGCCGCGGAAGACGTACAGCGTGCCGAGGGTCACCACGAGCGCCGGCACCCGGGCGGCGGCGATGAGGGCGCCGTTGACCGCGCCGCACACCGCGCCGAGCGCCGCGCCCGCCACCAGCACCACCGGGATCGGCAGGCCGGGGTGGTTCAGGAAGAGCGTGCCGGTCAGGAACGCCGACAGGCCGAGGACCGAGCCGACCGACAGGTCGACGTTGCGCGTGATGACGACGATCGCCTGCCCGGTGGCCAGGATCGCCAGGATCGTGGCGCCGAGCAGCAGGTCCTTGACGCTCTGATGGGACAGGAAGCGCGGGTTGGTGATCGCCGTGATGCCGATGAGCAGCACGAGCGCGACGACGATGCCGAGTTCGCGGACGAGGAAGACGCGGTGGGTGAGCCGGGTGGCCCGGGCGGTGCGCGGCGGGGCCGGGCTGTCGACGACGGTCATCGCTCCCCCTGCCCGGTGGCGGCCAGCATCACGGACTCCTCGTCGGCTCGGGTGCGGGGGATGTCGGCGGCGAGCCGCCCTTCGTGCATCACGAGGACCCGGTCGGCCATGCCCAGCACCTCGGGCAGTTCGCTGGAGACCATGAGGACCGCGACGCCCTCGCCGGCCAGCCGGGTCAGCAGCCGGTGGACCTCGGCCTTGGTGCCCACGTCGATGCCGCGGGTGGGCTCGTCGACGATGAGCACGCGCGGCCGGGTGGCCAGCCACTTGGCCAGCACGACCTTCTGCTGGTTGCCGCCGGAGAGCGTGGAGACCGGGTCGCCGAGCCGGCCCGCCTTCACCCGCAGGCGCCCGGCCCAGTCCTGGGCGGAGCGCCGCTCGGCCCCGCCGAAGAGCAGCCCGAGCCGGGACAGCGACCAGCGCCGCGGCAGGGTGGCGTTGCGCTCGACGGACAGCTCCATCACCAGGCCCTGCTGGCGGCGGTCCTCGGGCACGAGCGCGAGGCCGGCCCCGATCGCCGCGGACGCGCTGCCCGCGCGCAGGGGCCGGCCGTCGACCAGCACCTCGCCCGAGTCGTAGCGGTCGACGCCGAAGACGGCGCGGATGACCTCGGAGCGCCCGGCCCCGACGAGCCCGGCCAGGGCGACGATCTCGCCGCTGCGGACGGTGAAGCTGACGTCGTGGAAGGCGCCCTGCCGGTTGAGGCCGCGCACCTCCAGCCGCGCCTCCCCGATCGCCGCCTCCTCCTTCGGGAACAGCTCGCCGACCTCGCGGCCGACCATGCGGCGCACGACGTCGGCGACGGTGAGCTCGTCGGCGGGGTCGGTGGAGACCCACTGCCCGTCGCGCATGACGGTGATGCGCTGGCACAGCGCGAACACCTCGTCGAAGCGGTGCGAGATGAACAGGACCGCGGCCCCGGCGTCGCGCAGCGAGCGGGCCACGGCGAAGAGCCGCTCGACCTCGACGCCGGACAGCGCCGCGGTCGGCTCGTCCATGACGAGCACCCGGGCGTCGAAGGAGAGCGCCTTGGCGATCTCGACCAGCTGCTGGTCGGCGATCGACAGGCCGCGGGCCGGGCGGTCGGGGTCCATCTGCACGCCGAGGCGGGCGAACAGCTCGGTCGCGCGGCGGCGCATCTCGGCGGTGTCGATGCGGCGGCCGGACTTCAGCGGCTGGCGGCCCATGAAGATGTTCTCGGCCACCGAGAGGTCCGGGAACAGCGTCGGCTCCTGGTAGATGACCGCGATGCCGGCCGCGCGGGCGTCGGCGGGGTTGGCGAGCACCAGCGGCTCGCCGTCCAGGCTCAGCGTTCCGGCGTCGGGGGCGTGCGCCCCGGCCAGGATCTTGACCAGCGTGGACTTGCCGGCGCCGTTCTCGCCGACGAGCGCGTGGGCCTCCCCGGCGCGCAGGTCCAGGCGCACGTCGCGCAGCGCCGCGACGGCACCGAAGGACTTGCTGACGCCCTCGAGTACGAGCACGCGGGCCCCCTTTCGAAGGGTCCTTGTGAAACGTTTCATAGACTGGTTAGAGTGACGGTAGAAGCCGAGCCCTGACGCCGTCAAGGGTTTCGATCGCGTTACCGATTTGATACACCGGACGCGGCGCACCCCAGCGCGCCAAATGCTTAACACGTTTCAGGAGATCGATGACCACCACAACGGGCATCAAAGAGGTCGCACGGCGGGCTGGCGTCTCCATCGGTACCGTCAGCAACGTCCTCAACCGCCCCGAGCTCGTCGCCACGAGCACCCGCCAGCGCGTGCTCGACGCGATCGCCGAGCTCGGCTACGTGCGCAACGACTCGGCGCGGCAGCTGCGGGCCGGGCAGAGCCGGCAGATCGCGCTGGTGGTGCTCGACGTGACCAACCCCTTCTTCACCGACGTCGTGCGCGGCGCGGAGGCGGCCGCCGAGGACCACGGCGTGATGGTCGTGGTGTGCAACAGCGGCGAGGACGCCCACCGGGAGCAGCGCCACCTCGAGCTGCTCGAGGAGCAGCGGGTGCGCGGGGTGCTCATCACGCCGGTGGACGAGGGGCCGAACTCCCGCCTCGAGCAGCTCATCCAGCGCGGCACCCCGGTCGTGCTCGTCGACCGCGGCTCGGGCCGGCACAGCCGCTGCTCGGTCGCCGTCGACGACATCCTCGGCGGCCGGCTCGCCGGGGAGCACCTCGTCGAGCAGGGGCACCGGCGCATCGCCTTCGTCGGCGGGCCCATGTCGATCGCCCAGGTCCAGGACCGCCGGGCCGGCATCGCCGAGGCCGTCGAGGGCCGGGCGGAGCTGGTCGTCGTCCCGACGCCGAACCTCACGGTCGCGGCCGGCCGGGCCGCCGCCACGCAGATCGCCTCCGGCCCGGACGGGGAGCGCCCGACCGCCGTGTTCTGCGCCAACGACCTGCTCGCCCTCGGGGTGCTGCAGGAGATGACCCAGCGCGGCCTGCGGGTGCCGCAGGACGTGGCGATCGTCGGCTACGACGACATCGAGTTCGCCGCGGCCGCCGCGGTGCCGTTAAGCTCGGTCCGGCAACCCCGCGAGCAGCTCGGCCGCACGGCGGCCGCCCTGCTGCTCGAGGAGATCGAGGACGACGGCCGGCACGAGCACCGGCACGTGGTCTTCCAGCCGGAGCTGATCGTCCGCGAGTCGAGCGGCCGCCCGCGCGGCCGTCGAAAGGGCCGGTGACCGTGCGCGTAGCACTGTTCGTCACGTGTCTGGCCGACGCGATGTTCCCGCAGGTCGGCAAGGCCACCGTGACGCTGCTGGAGCGGCTCGGGCACGAGGTGGTGTTCCCCGAGGCCCAGACCTGCTGCGGGCAGATGCACGTGAACACCGGCTACCAGCGCCAGGCCGTCAAGCTGGTCGAGCACCACATGCGCACGTTCGAGCCCTACGACGCGATCGTGGCGCCCTCGGGCTCCTGCGTGGGCTCGGTCCGCCACCAGCACGCCGCGGTCGCCGAGCGCGCCGGGAAGCGCCAGCTCGCGGCCCGGGCCGGGGAGGTCGCCAAGCGCACCTACGAGCTGTCCGAGTTCCTCGTCGACGTGCTCGGCGTGACGGACGTCGGCGCCCGCTACCCGCACCGGGTCACCTACCACCCGACCTGCCACTCGCTGCGCATGCTGCGCGTCGGGGACCGGCCGCTGCGGCTGCTGCGCGAGGTCGAGGGCATCGACCTGGTCGAGCTGCCCGACGCCGAGCAGTGCTGCGGCTTCGGGGGCACCTTCGCGCTCAAGAACGCCGACACCTCGGCCGCGATGCTCGCCGACAAGCTGCGCAACGTGCTGTCCACCGACCCCGACGTCGTCTCCGCCGGGGACTCGTCCTGCCTGATGCACATCGGCGGCGGGCTCTCGCGGATGTCGGTGGAGACTCGTCCGGTACACCTGGCGGAAATCTTGGCTTCGACATGAGCGGTCCGCAGCGGAGCGGAGGGGCCGCTCACAGGGGCGCAGGTGGCTGCTCGTGCGGCCGGAGCGAAGCGGAGGCCGCATGAGCACATTCCTGGGCATGCCCGCCGTGGCGCCGCGCGGGGTCGGGCAGCTTCGCGGCGACGAGCCCTTCCCCGCGGCGGCCCGCACGGCGCTGGGCAACGAGCAGCTGCGGCGCAACCTCGGCCACGCGACCCGCACCATCCGGGCCAAGCGGGCGGCGGTCGTCGCCGAGGTGCCGGACTGGGAGGAGCTGCGCCGGGCCGGCGAGGCGCTGAAGGCCGCGACCATGGCCCGCCTGCCCGAGCTGCTCGTCCAGCTCGAGGAGCAGGTGACGGCGCGCGGCGGGCACGTGCACTGGGCCCGCGACGCCAACGAGGCCAACGCCATCGTGGCCGACCTGGTCCGCCGGGCCGGCGCCGATGAGGTCGTCAAGGTCAAGTCGATGGCGACCCAGGAGATCGGGCTCAACGAGGCCCTCGAGGCGCAGGGCATCGCCGCGTGGGAGACCGACCTGGCCGAGCTCATCGTCCAGCTCGGGCACGACAAGCCCTCGCACATCCTGGTGCCGGCGATCCACCGCAACCGCACCGAGATCCGCGACATCTTCCTGCGCGAGATGGAGGGCGCGCCCGCCGACCTGACCGACGAGCCGCGCCAGCTCGCCATGGCCGCCCGGGCCCACCTGCGGCGCAAGTTCCTCACCGCGCGCGTCGCCGTGTCCGGGGCCAACTTCGCCGTGGCCGAGACCGGGACGCTCGCCGTGGTCGAGTCCGAGGGCAACGGCCGGATGTGCCTGACCCTGCCGCAGACGCTCATCACCGTCATGGGCATCGAGAAGCTCGTGCCCACATGGACCGATCTCGAGGTGTTCCTGCAGCTGCTGCCGCGCTCCTCGACCGGGGAGCGGATGAACCCGTACACCTCGCTGTGGACCGGCGTCACCCCCGGCGACGGCCCCCAGGACTTCCACCTGGTGCTGCTGGACAACGGGCGCACCGCGGTGCTGGCCGACGAGGTGGGCCGCTCGGCGCTGCATTGCATCCGCTGCAGCGCCTGCCTCAACGTGTGCCCGGTCTACGAGCGCACGGGCGGGCACGCGTACGGCTCCGTGTACCCGGGCCCGATCGGCGCGGTGCTGAGCCCCCAGCTCACCGGGGTCGAGGACAACGCCTCGCTGCCCTACGCGTCCAGCCTCTGCGGCGCCTGCTTCGACGCCTGCCCGGTGCGCATCGACATCCCGTCACTGCTCGTGCACCTGCGTGCCCGCCATGTCGAGGAGCACCGCGGCCCGTCGGCCGAGGCGGTCTCGATGGCCGCGATGTCGTGGGTGATGGCCCGGCCGGGCCGCTTCCGCGGCGGCGAGCGGCTCATGCGCCTCGGCCGGCTGCTCGGGCGGAAACGGGACCGGATCGGCGCCCTGCCGCCGCCGCTGTCGGCGTGGACGGCGAGCCGCGACCTGCCCCGCCCGCCGGCCCAGACCTTCCGCGAATGGTGGCGCACGCGCAATGGCTGACGACTCGCGCTCCGTGGTGCTGGCCCGCATCCGCGCCGCGCTCGGCTCCTCCCCCGCCGTGCCCGCGGTCCCGCGCGACTACCGCCCGGCCGACCCGTCCCGCCGGGGCGACCTGGACCTGCTGGTCGACCGGCTCGAGGACTACAAGGCGACCGTCGTGCCCACGACCGCCGCCGCGCTCGAGTCCGACCTGGCCGCGGCCCTGGACGGCGTGGGCCCGCTGATCGTGCCCCCGGGCCTGCCGTTCCCGGTGCCCGGCTCCACTGTGGACGACGGCTCGCTCTCGGCCGCGGAGCTGGACGCGTTCGCGGGCGTGGTCACCGGCTGCGCGGCGGCGGTGGCGGAGACGGGGACGATCGCGCTGGACGGTTCGCCGGACCAGGGCCGCCGCGCGATCAGCCTGGTGCCCGACCGGCACTTCTGCGTGGTGCGGGCGGACCAGGTCGTGCAGAGCGTCCCCGACCTGCTGGCGCGGCTGGCCCCGACCCGCCCGCTGACGCTGATCAGCGGCCCGTCGGCGACGAGCGACATCGAGCTCAACCGCGTCGAGGGCGTCCACGGTCCCCGCACGCTCGTGGTGCTGCTCGTGCGCTGAGCCGGCGCGTCAGCGGGTGCGGGCTGAGCGGCCCAGGTCGTGCAGGAGGGCGTCGAGGGTCTCGTCGTCGGCCCAGCCGCTGACCGCGAGGGTGCCGTCGGCGCCGACGGTGATCTCCAGGCGGTCCGGGGTCGCGGCCACGGCGGACGGGGGGATCCGGTCGCCGCGGTGGACGTACTCCTGGTTCGTCGAGCCGGCCCACGGGCGGGCGCGGTCGACCAGGGCGGCGACGTAGGGGCCGGCGATCAGCAGGTCCGTCGCGTCCAGCAGCGCCGCGACGTCGCCGCGGCCGTTGTGCACGGCGCGGTTCAGCTGGGCCGTCGTGTAGCCCGAGAACGTCAGGACCGAGCGGCCCTCGGCCCGCACGCCCGCGGCGAGCACGGCGAGGGGGGCGGCGTGGTCGAACGGCTCGCCGCCGAGCAGGGTCAGGCCCTCCGTGCCCGCGGCCAGGATCCGGGCCAGGACCTCCGCCGTCGGGGTCGGGGTGCCGCCGCGGAAGGTCCACAGGTGCGGGTTGAAGCAGCCGGCGCAGTGGATGGTGCAGCCCTGCACCCACAGGGCCGTGCGCTCCCCCGGGCCCTCGGCCGTCGTGCGCTCCACGAGCCGGGCCACGGCCACGGTGCCGGCTTCGACCGGCGGGCGCGGCTCAGAAGTCAAGGACACGGCCGGGGCCGCCTTGCTGGTGCGGTGCCTGGGGACGCGGGGTGCAGGTGAGCGCAGCGCGGATGCGGGCGAACTCGTGCGGTGCGAGGGCCGCGGCCGTCGCGAACTCCTCGACGGTCTGGAAGCCGCCCCGGGCCTCGCGATCCGCCACGATCCGCACGGCGCGCCCGGGGTCGAGGCCGGCCGCCTGGGCGAGCTGGGGCGCCGTGGCCGCGTTGACGTCCAGGGCCGGCGCGGGGGCGGGCGGAGTCGTGAAGGCCGGAGGTGGCGCGGGGGCGGGCGGGGCCGCGAAGACCGGGGGTGGCGCCAGCCGCGCGGGCTGCGCCTGGGGCTGGGAGGCCTCGAACCAGGGGCGGTTCGCGGCGCGCCAGCGCAGCCAGGAGCCGTTCAGGATCAGGGCGTGGACAATGCTCGCGAACCACAGGGCGAAATAGGCCACGGCGAGCGTGGTGCTCAGCTGGGAATCCTCGCCCAGGCGGTTGATGGCGACCAGGGCGGACCACGGCAGCACAAGGTACGCCACCCCGATCCCCCACCAGGCCGGACGCCGGGCGGTGATGCCGATGTAGAGGAAGCCGGTGCCGCTGAGGCAGCCCAGGCCGAGGACGACGAGCAGGACCCACCAGCTGTTGCGCAGCCGCCACCCGAAGCTAGTGGGCATCGTGCTGCTCCTGCCTGGTCGTCTGCGCCGCCGCCTCGCGGGTGTACTCGCTGTGCACCGTCTGAGCCATCAGGAGATCCTCAAGCACGGCGATGTAGTCCAGGCACGTGGAGCCGCTCATGCCCAGGGTCTCGGCGGACACCGTGCCGTCCTCCGCCACCGTCACGACGATCCGCTTCATCCGGCCCGCTCCACGGCGAAGACCAGGCGCACGGCCCGGTCCGGGGTCACCGAGCGCGACTCCAGCCGCAGGCCTGCGGCCGGGGCGCGATGCGTCAGGCGCTCGAGCACCGCGGCCTGGACCTGCCGGCCGTAGGCCGCGTCGACCGCCCGCACGATGTCCACCGCCCGCGGCTCGTCGACGTCGCCGGTGAAGTGCGCGGACCAGACCTGCCGCTCGTCGCGGACGAAGCGGGCCCGCACGCCCGCCCAGTCCGCGACGAGCGCGTCCCCGTCGGGCGTCACCGCCGCCCGGGTGTCCCGCAGGGCGGCCGCGAGCAGGCCCTCGTCGCGCATCCGGGTCTGCACCTCGCACACGGTCGCGTCCTTGCCCTTCGTGAGGCCGGCGTGGGCCGCGGCGGCGGCGATCGCCAGCGGCAGGAGAATCAGCGAAACGCTCATCGTCAGACCTCGATCGTGCGTCCGTGCGTGCCCAGCACGGGGATGGGGGCGGTCGGCGGCTCCTCGCCGGGGTCCCAGTCCTCGGCGGCCGTCGCCGCCACGGCGCGGGTGCGGGCCCAGTCCCGGATCGCGTCGAGCTTCTCGGACTGGGTGACGCTCAGCGGTACCGTCGCCGCCGTCGCCCGCAGCAGGTCCTCCAGGTGCAGGGGGCGCCGCTCGGAGAACGCGTCGAAGAGCGCCGCGACGACCGCCTGCTCGATCTCGGCGCCGGAGTAGCCGTTCGACACCGTGCACAGCTCGCGCAGCAGGTTGTCGTCGACGTGCAGCGCGCCCTGGACCGCGGGCCGGGTCAGCCGCCGGCGCAGGTGCACGGCCCAGATGGAGGCGCGCTCGGACCGGCTGGGCAGGTCCACGAAGAAGATCTCGTCGAAGCGGCCCTTGCGCAGCAGCTCCGGCGGGAGGCGCTCGATGTCGTTGGCGGTCGCGATGACGAACACCGAGCCCGTCTTCTCCTGCATCCAGGTCAGGAACGTGCCGAAGACCCGGTTGGTCGTACCGCCGTCGTTGGACGCGCTCGCCGCGAAGCCCTTCTCGATCTCGTCGACCCACAGCACGCACGGGGCGCTGGCCTCGGCGGTACGCAGCGCGGCCCGCATGTTCTGCTCGCTGGAGCCGATCAGGCCGGAGAAGACGCGGCCGATGTCCAGCCGCAGCAGCGGCAGCCCCCAGGCGGCGGCGACGGCCTTGGCGGTCAGCGACTTGCCGCAGCCGGGGACGCCGGTGATGAGCACGCCCTTCGGGGCGGGCAGCCCGTACTCGGCGGCGGCCGCCAGCCAGGTGTTGTCCCGCTTGGCCAGCCAGCGCTTGAGGTTCTCCAGCCCGCCGACCTGGTCGAGGCGCACCTCGGCGTCGACGTATTCGAGGACCCCGGCCTTGCGTACCGCCTGCCGCTTCTCCTCGTGCACCACGTCGAGGTCGTGCAGGTCGAGCACGCCGTCGTTGACCATCGCGCGGGCGAACGCGTTCTCGGCCTCGTTGAGCGTGAGCCCGGTCGCGGCCTTGGCGAACTTCTCCCGGCCGACGGGGTCGAGCTCGATGCGGATCCGCCCACCGGCGGCGTTGCCCGCGATCATCGCCTCGAGCACGCCGCGGATCTCGGCCTCGGTCGGCAGCGGGAAGTCGACGATCGTGATGTCCTTCTCCAGGTCCGGCGGGATCCGCAGGACCGGCGCGACGATGACGAGCGTCCGGGGCACCGCGCCGGCCTTGAACGCCGCGGCGATGTCCCGCAGCCGGCGCACCACGCTGGGCAGCACCGGCACGTCCCCGCCGAGGGAGTTGTGCAGGTCGCGGAACACGAACAGGCCCGGCTGCTGGATGCGCAGAACCGCGTCGAGGGCGTTGTCGGGCTCGGTCGTGTACTGCGTGGCGACCCCGTCGGGCTGCAGCAGCCCGCTCGTCGCCGACCAGGTCCACACCGGCCGCGGGGTGCGCACGAGCGCGGCGTCGCCGCAGACCGCGGCGAGCTCGGTGAGCACGCGGTGCTCCTCGTACGACTCGACGTACAGGACCGGGAACCTGGCCTTCAACAGCTGCGCCAGATCGTGGCGGAAACCGGTCACCGGGCTACCCTCTCCTTACGTTTGTCAGATCGCACCCGACCCTAACCGCGGCGGGGAGATCAGAAGAGTCCGCTGGTTGCCGCCAGACCTGTCAGAAACGCGCCACCGGCCAGCATTGTCATCACCCACGCCTGGGCGCGCAGTGCCCGGCGGAACGCGGGACGCTCGGCGGGCAGCGCGAACACGCGGGCCGGCCAGTGCCGCCAGCTGACGTTCGCGAAAATGACGGCGGCCAGGAGGTACACCGGCAGCAGGTAAAACATTCTCGCCAGCGCCGCGGTGACGAGCAGCCCGGCGATCAGCGGCACCACTTTCCACCGGTTCCCGTGGGCCATGACCAGCAGAAAGTCCTCGTATTCGCCATCCCGCCCGGCGAAGAAGCGCTCGGCCTTGGGCTGCACCACGAGCAGGCTGTAGCCCATCGCCCCCGCCCACGCGGCGGCCAGGGCGAGATGGACGGTCGTGAAGAGCGCGATCACGCCCCTATTTTGCTGCCCGGCCTATTTCGCTGGCCGGTACGCCCAGTGCCACGGTTCCCGCGGTGTCGTCTCGGCGAATCCGAAGCGCCCCGCGTTCTGCCGCATCCACGTCTGGGCCTTCCCGTCGAGGTCGAGGTCCACGGCCATGCCCCAGCCGTGGTCGCTGGTCCCCGGCTTGGCGGCGAGCCCGCCCTGCGAGTAGAGGCCCTTGCGCTTGGCGAGGTCGACCTGCTCGGCGAAGGGCCGGTACGAGTCGGTGATCCCGATGTTCACCCCCTGCTGCCGGGCCGCGCGCATGAGCGCGTCGAGGCTCGACGCGGCCGGCCCCCACAGCCGGTGCCCGGCGCCGCCGACCTGCTGCAGTGCGTTCTCGGGGATCTTGCCGTTGCCGTACTTCGCCAGCTCGACCGGCACCCCCTCCGGCGTACGCGCGGTGCGCAGCGTCGTGTCGAGGGTCTGCTGAAACGACTCGGCACCGGCCGGGCTCGGCGTCGCCTGCGGGCGGAAGGCGGCAATCTGGGAGCGGATCTCCGCCATGCGGGTCGCGATCCCGCCTACTCCTGTGACCTCCACATCGCAACCATCGGCCACCCGAACCGCAACCTTTACGGCTTTGCCCCGGCAAGTCGGGCACTCCGCGCCGGTGGCCCGGCTCGGTCGCGCCTCCCCCACGGGGAGCATGACCGCGCCGCGACTCGGCATGCGCGCGTTCCTCGATGCCGGCGGCTGGGGTGAATTTTGGCCCGCGGGATGTGACGAGCGCGTCGAGGGTTGCGATTGTTCGGACGGACCGGCAGGTGCCACTGTTGCGCGATGCTCGACGATTCCGGCGGGGTCGGACGAGGGCTGTGCCGGGGTGTTCTCTGCGGAGCCGTGGATGCGGCGCAACTTCTCCGCATGCCGTCTCACCAGCCCCCGGTCGCGCCGCCGCTGCGCCTCCTTCCGGAACTCATCCTTCCCCGGCCACCAATTCTTGGCCTTCGTCCGATCCCGCATAGCAGCCAATTCCCGCGAACTGAACAACTGCATCTGCCCCATACGAACAATTGTCCCAGAATACGACCGAAACCTCGATCCCGACCACACCCCAGCACAAATGGCGAACATATTGGAACCGGGACCACCGAATGATGACCCGTACAGACCCGGCGGATTCGAGACGGCCGAGAGGAATGCCCAGTGAGCAACGACGCCACTGGACCACGCTTACTCATCGGAGCGACCAACGACGGCCCGCACTTCAGGCCGCCGCTGCACCACCGCATTGTTGGAGCCGACCTTCCAGCGATGACATCGGATTTATCGCCGGGGGCGGCGGTTTCCAGTGGTCGTTGCAACACGTGGCTATTTGGTGATGGTGAGGATTGTGGCGAGGCGTTCGGCTGGGGTGTCCCAGCCGAGGGTCTGGCGGAGCCGGTCGTTGAGTTCGGCGGCCACTGCGGTCAGGTGCTCGGCGGTGTGCCCGGCGAGGTGGGTGCCTTTCGGGAAGTATTGGCGCAGCAGGCCGTTGGTGTTCTCGTTCGAGCCGCGTTGCCAGGGGCTGTGCGGGTCGCAGAAGTAGACGGGCATGTCGGCGGCGATGGTGAACTGGTGGTGCAGGGCCATTTCTATGCCTCGGTCCCAGGTCAGTGATCGTTTCAGGTGTTGCGGGAGGGTGGCCACGGTGTCCAGGAGGGCGTCACGGACGACCTCGGCGGAGCGGCCGCGGTCGCCGAGGTGCACGAGCAGGACGTATCTCGTGGCGCGTTCGACGAGGGTGCCGATCGCGACGCCCGGGCGGTGCTGCCGCGGGGCCGGCGCACGGCCCGGCCAGTGCGCAGCGCCGTGGCCAGTTCGCGGCGCAACGCACCCCGGCCCTGCACGTAGAACGCCTGGTAGATCGTCTCATGGGACACGCGCAGCTCGTCTCGGCCGGGAAAGTCGTGGCGGAGCCGGGCGCTGATCTGCTGCGGGCTGCGCCGAGCCGCCAGCTGGTCCTGGACCAGATCCCGCAGCACCGGGTTCCCGGCCAGCTTCCGGGTCTTCGGCCGCGGCCGGCGCCGCGCGGCGCGCTGCTGCGCCGCGAACGGCTGATAGCTGCCGTCCGGCTCCTGGTTACGGGCGATCTCCCGACTGACCGTGCACCGGGGCCGGCCCAGCGCCGCCGCGATCGCCGCCTGCGACACCCCGGCCCGCAACCGGTCGGCGATCACGACCCGCTCGTCCTGGGACAGATACCGGGCCGACACCACGACCGGCGGCTTCCTTCCGCCACCGCCACCCCGTCCACGGAGCAATCCCCGACCAGCTCACACGCCACACCCGTCCGCACACCTTGCCCAACGAGGCTCCAAATACGCTGCACGCTCGGCCAGCAACGGCTTACACCCCTGCGGGCGACGACTCTCCCGGATCTTGAACATGACAACCCCTGAACAGGTCAGGTGTTGCAACGATCCCTTGAAACCGGGGGCCGGGGCATAAATCCGATATGTCGCGGCGCGCCAGCGCCCGACATATCGAGATCAAGACAGACGGGCCGATCCCAGCAGGTGGCCATCATGGTCGGCGACCTGGATCGAGTCCACGTTCGCCAGCTGGATCGAGCTGGCCCCCGTCACCCGAGCCTGCGCCGTCTGGGTGCGCCCCCAGCACGCCGCCTGTTCGGACTGGCCGCCGCGGCCGAGTACCTGCATCGTGAAGGGGCCCTCGCCGGGCAGCCCGGCGAGTTCGAGGGAGACCGACACGCCCCACTGCCGCGGGCTCAGCGTCGCCCGGCCCGACAGGCCGCTGCCCGCGGCGGCCTCGAACTCCACGATGGTGCCCGGGTTCGCCGAGGCACTCGGCGACGCGCCGGCCTGCGGTGGCGGGGACGACGACTCCGGGCGGCTCACGGCCAGGAGACCGACCAGCACCGCCAGCACGAGGCAGGCGGCGGCGAGGATCATCACGGGCAGTCGCCGCGGCCTGGCCCGGCGCAGGAATGCGTCGAGGCCTGCGCGGGAGGGCGGCTCGAGCGGTGCGCCGGGGCCGTTCGGGAGGCGTTGCAGCAGCTCCGGTACGGCGGCCAGGCGCCCCACCTCGCCGCGGCACTCGGCGCACGTGCTCAGGTGGGCGTCGACGGTGTCCTGGTCGGTGTCGTCGAGGCCGCCCAGGACGTAGGCCCCGAGCAGCCGGCGCACCGCGTCGTGGCCGGCGGTCACCGTAACACCCCCATCTCCTCGAACACCGCCCGAAGCGCGCGGACCGCGTAGTACGCGCGGGACTTGACGGTACCCTCCGGTACCGAGAGGCGTTTCGCTGTGTCGGCGACCGTACGGCCGTCGTAGTACACCGACCGGATCACCTCGCGGTGCTCGACGGAGAGGCGGTCGAGGGCGGCGGTGATCAGCCAGCCCTGGACGAGCTCGTCGACGTTGTCGGGGTCGGCGACGGCCGCGACGGCGTCGGGGTCCGAGACCAGTCTTGGGCGGCGCTGCTCGGCCCGCCAGTTGTTGCTGACCACGTTGCGCGCGATGGTGAGCAGGTAGGCCCGCGTGGTGTCCCGGCTGACGTCGATACGCTCGATGTGCCGCCAGGCCCGCAGCAGGGTGTCCTGCACGAGGTCCTCGGCGCGGTGGCGGTCCCGCTCGTACCGCGAGACGAAGGCGAGCAGCACACCGTAGTGCTCGGTGTACAGCGCGGTCATGAGCTCTTCGTCGCGCGTCACGCGCAGCCCCTCTCGACGGCCTCCCTGTCGAGCTCTACCCCACCAGACGGTTCAGGGTTCAACCAACTCGGGAACTTTCCGCGCCGCCTAGCGGTTAGGGTTCGGGCGTGAATCCGTACTTCGTCTGGGAGCCTCACGACGGCGGCCCGTCGTGGCGGCCGTTCGCGGATCTGCTGTCCCCGGACGTGGCGGCCTCGCGGGTGGCGGCGTCGCGGGCGGCGCTCGCGGGGATGTTCGGGCTGGAGCTCTCCGCGCTGCCGGAGCGGGTGGTCGCCTCGGTGTTGCTGCTGGGGTACGCGTCGAGGCTCGTCTCGCCGCCCCTCGCCCAGGCGCTCGACTCGGGTTCGATCCCGGCCGTGACGCCGGAGGATCTCTGGTGGCGGGAGGTGCCGGGCGGGCCGCTGCCGGTGGCGGTCTCGGGTGCGGGGTCGCGGCCGGCGGGCGAGTTCTTCGACGTGGTCGTGCTCGGGCTGGTCGAGCCGCTCGTGTCCGTGTTCGGGGAGCGGTTCCGGCTCTCGCCTCGGGTGCTCTGGGGCAACGTCGCCTCGGCGCTCGGCGGGGCCGCGGGGCAGCTCTCCGCCGACGCCTGGCCCGTCGTCGCCGGGCTGCTGGAGCGGCCGCCGCTCGCGGGTATGGCCGACGTGCGGGACGGCCGGCTACAGCGGCGCAACTGCTGCCTCTACTACCGCGTCCCCGGCGGCGGCACCTGCGGGGACTGCGTGCTCAACGCGCGCTAGCCAGCCAGGGCAAGCCGAGGAAACGACGACGCCGAGTCCCCAGAAGGCGGAAACCCGCGCTCAGTGGCAGGGGAAGCCGACGAGACGAGAGCGCTAGTGGCAGGGGAAGCCGAGGAAGTGCCGGCCGTCGTGGATGAACTCGTGCACGTGGCTGTCGCTGCCGAAGATCGACACGGCGCCCTGGTCGATGCCGATGAAGTAATACAGCAGCAGGGCCAGCAGCGCGGTGCCGCCGAGCCAGACCAGCGAGCGGGAGATGGGCAGGACCAGCGGGGTGGTCGCCGCCTGGGACGACTCGGCTCCGGACATCGCGCTCATAAAAGGACACTAAGGCGGGCCGGTCCTTACGTCAATCGGACCGGCCCGACCTCACTCACACATGCACTCCCGGCGGGATGACGCCGAAGACGAGGGCGGTCGAGCCCGAGCCCTTGTAGTTGATGAACCCGCCGGCGAGCACTGAGGCGCCGGTGGTCGGGAACTGGGCCAGGTTCGCGAGGATCTCGAGGCTGATCCGGTGGCGCCGGTAGATCAGCAGCGACGCCAGGTACTCGGGGTCGGTGCCGAGGTCGGGGCCGAACGTGTCGATGCCGGTGCCCCCGTTGCGGCCGATGCGGCCGGTGTCGATGAACCACTGGATCGTCTCGGGCGCGAAGCCGGGCTGGTGCAGCACGCCGTCGCGGTCGAGGTTCGGGAAGGCCGGGGTGCCCCATTTGTACTCCCAGCCGGTCCACATGATGATCATGGATTCGGCGGGAATGCGGCCGTGCCGCTTCTCCCACTGTTTGACGTCGTCGATCGTCAATGCGTAGTCGGCGTTGCGGGCGCATTTGTCGCGAACGTCGATCTTCACGGCGGGCAGGAACAGGTCGTTCGGGTCGAGGTCGTCGGCGAGGGGCTCGCCGGCGTTGAAGTGGCCCGGGGCGCCCCAGTGGGTGCCGGTCGCCTCGCCCTCGCGGACGTACTGCAGGTAGTACCCCTCGTTCTCGATCGTCGCGATCGTCTCGAGCGTGAACGCGGGGTCACCTGGGTAGATGTTGGTCTTGGCCGGGTCGTTGACGTGGGACAGGCTGATGAGCCGGGTCTTGCCCGGGCGTAAGGAGTCGGTGTTGGCGGCGTCCGCGGTGCCGGCGAGCCCGGCGGCGCCCGCGACGGCCCCTCCGGCCGCGGCGGCGAGCAGGTGTCGTCTCTGCATAGGCGTCAATCTACGTGGTGCGGTCCTGCCCACCGCGGAGGCCGGGATCTCTGACGGGAGCAACGGTCGCGCCCACGACGGACCTGAGTCATGCATGTTTCGGGACTTTCGACTCGGACCTTCCCACAACCGGGTCACTTAGGGTGATCTTTGGGCGGTTGGCGGGAACCGGTCGCCCGCCCCGTGCGACTAAGGAAACGAACACAACCGCACATCGCAGGAGGTTGGCCGCGTGTCGAAACGGCAGCGTGACTCGCGCGAGTATGCGCGGCGCATGCGCATGATCCAGGAGCGGTCCACCGCCCGGCGCGGCCGGATGCGGATCGCGTACTCCGCGATCGGGGCCGTGCTGCTGGTCTTCGTGGTGATGGGGCTGGTCAAGCTCGGCACCGCGGGCGGCGGCACGCAGGCGCCGAGCGCCCTGCCCACCGGCGCCTCGGCCGAGGCGGTCATCAGCGGGGTGACCTCGGTGCCGGCCGCGACCCTCGACACCGTGGCCGCGGGCGAGAAGCCGGCCCTGCCGACCGCGCTGACGGGGCAGCCCGCGCTCACCGACGGCGGCAAGCCGCTGGTGCTCTACGTCGGCGCCGAGTACTGCCCGTTCTGCGCGGCCCAGCGCTGGCCCGTGGTCATCGCGCTGTCGCGGTTCGGCACGTTCAGCGGGCTGTCGCTCACGACGTCCGCGGCCGACGACGCATACCCCAACACGCCGACGCTGTCGTTCCACGGCGCCACGTACACGAGTCAGTATCTGGCGTTCCAGGGCGTCGAGACGACCACGAACAAGCGGGTCGGCGGGCAGTACGCGCCGCTGGACCAGCTCACCCCCGCGCAGCAGCAGGTGCTCGCCAAGTACAACGCGCCGCCCTACGTGCCCCAGGACTCGGCCGGGGCGATCCCGTTCATGGACTTCGCGAACAAGGCCCTCCAGGCGGGCGCCTCCTACAGCCCGCAGCTGCTCGCGAACCACACGCACCAGCAGGTGCTCGACGCGATCAAGGACCCGAACAGCCAGCTCGGCCGGGCGATCGACGGCAGCGCCAACGCCATGACCGCACTGCTGTGCAAGATCACCGGGAACCAGCCCGCGGAGGTGTGCTCCAGCGCGGCCGTGCGGGCCTACCAGGGGGAGTTCGCGAATGTCGGCCAGTGAGATCGAGCTCGACCGCAGCCTGGTCCAGCCGTGGGTGCCGCTGACGTCGCTGGTGCTCTCGATCGCCGGCCTCGGGATCTCGGTGTACCTCACGATCGAGCACTTCACCGCGTCCACGACGCTCGCCTGCCCGGACACCGGCGCGCTGAACTGCCTGAAGGTCACCACGTCCGAGCAGTCGGCGGTGTTCGGGATCCCCGTGGCCGTGCTCGGCCTCGTCTACTTCGTCGCGATGCTCGCGCTCTCGCCGGCCCCGCTGTGGCGCTCGTCGATGCCCGCGATCCGGATGGGCCGGCTGGCCCTCGCCGCGATCGGCGTGCTCTTCGTGTTCTACCTGGTGTTCGCGGAGCTGTTCACGCTGCACGCGATCTGCCTGTGGTGCACCGGGGTGCACGTGCTCGCGGTGGCGCTGTTCGCGGTGACGGCCGTCGGGACCGCCTACGCCGATCCGTCCGATCTGTAGGAACTTTCGGGGGGCGTGCGCCGACTACCCGCGGTACACGTCTCCCGAGAGGATGCTCCCGTCATGCGCCTGACCCACGTGGTCCGCGCCGGTGTCGCCGTCGCCGCGGCCGTCACCGCGGCGCTCGCCTTCCCCGCGCTCGCCTCCGCGCACGTCACGGTCAACCCGAACACCGCCGTCCAGGGCGGGTACACGAAGGTGACCTTCCGCGTGCCGAACGAGCGCGACGACGCCAGCACGACGAAGGTCGAGATCGCCATCCCGACCGACAAGCCGATCGCGTCGGTGTCGCTCAAGCCCGTGCAGGGCTGGACGGCGGCGACGGAGACGGCGAAGCTGGCGACGCCGGTGAAGACCGAGGGCGGCGCCGAGCTGACCGAGGCCGTCTCGAAGATCACGTGGACGGCGGACGCGAACTCGGCGATCAAGCCGCACCAGTTCCAGGAGTTCGACGTGTCCCTGGGCCCGCTGCCGCAGGTCGACCAGATCGTGTTCAAGGCCCTGCAGACGTACTCCAGCGGCGAGGTCGTGCGCTGGATCGACGAGCCCGCGGCGGGCGCCGAGGCCGAGCACCCGGCGCCGGTGCTGAAGCTGTCGAAGAAGACCGACACCGCCGCGGCCGCCGCGACGACCTCGGCCGGCCCGGCGGTGAACGCCGCCGACTCCTCGGCGTCGTCCTCCTCGTCCTCGGACGGCACCGCGATCGGCCTGGGCATCGCCGGGCTGGTCCTGGGCCTGGCCGGACTGATCGTGGGCGTGCTGGCCTACCGCCGCTCCCCGTCTCCGAGCGCCTAACCGGCTCATCGAAGGGGGTTTTGTTCCGTAGGGCCACTTGGCTACATTGAACGGGTGGCGCGCTACGACCATATCGCGGACGTCCTGCGGCAGCGGATCTGCGGCGGGGAGCTGGCCGTCGGAGCGCTGATGCCCAGCGCCGACCAGATCGCCAAGGAGTTCGGGGTCGGGCGGGACACCGCGCTCAAGGCCGTGAAGATCCTGCGCAACGAGGGGCTGCTCGCCATCGGGCGGGACTGCAACATCCGGGTCGAGCGGCGGGCCGTGCAGGCCGTCGAGTCGCCCGGAAACGTGGTCGAGGCCGGCCCCGCCAGCGTGGTCCGGGCCCGCATGCCCACGCCCCGCGAGCGCGACGAGCTCGGGCTGCCCGACGGGGTGCCCGTGCTCGTCGTGCGCACCGGGGACGTCGAGGAGGTGCACCCGGCCGCGGGGACCGGGGTCCGGTGGCCGCGCCCCGGCGTCTAGCTAGACGTTGTCGACGACGACCACGGTCACGTTGTCCCGGCCGCCGGCCAGCACCGCCCGGCGGACCAGCTCGTCCGCCGCCGCCTGCGGGTCGTCGCAGCCCGTCAGCACCGTGGCGATCTCGTCGTCGGTGAGCTCCAGCGGCAGCCCGTCCGAGCAGACCAGGAAGCGCTCCCCGGCCTCGGCCGTGCGCACCCACAGGTCCGGCCGCGGGCCCGGGTCGGTGCCCAGGGCGCGCGTGATCACGCCTCGGCGCATCGTCACCGCCTCGGGGGCCACGTGGTCGATCGTGAGCTGGTCGAGGGCGCCGGCGGCGAAGCGGTACACCCGCGAGTCCCCGACGTTGAAGATGATCCAGCATTCGTCGCCGTCGACCTTGCCCAGACACAGGCCGGCGGCCGTGGTGCCCATGCCGCCCTGGGTCGGGTCCGCCACGGCCGCGGCCAGGATGTCGGCGTTGGCCTGGACGATCTCGTCGCGGATGTCGAGGGGGCCCGGGCCCGCGACGCCGTCCAGGCGCTCCAGGGCCGTGACCGCCAGGTGGCTGGCGACGTCGCCCGCCGCGTGGCCACCCATGCCGTCGGCCACGGCGAAAATGCACTCGCCGACGAGCGCGCTGTCCTCGTTGCGGCGGCGGATCTTCCCGACGTCGGTCGCCTTGCCGGCCCGGATTGTCGCCATCAGCCCTCCACCGCCATCGAAACCACGAACGACATCAAGATCCCACTATCGTCAAGATCGCACCATCGCCGAAACGACCGGACACGACGGACTGCCCGGCGCCCATCAGACTCCCACCGGCTGCGCGAGCAGCGACAGGAGGCGGGCGACGACGGCCGCACGGGCCAGGGGGCGGCCCGGGTCCGGTCGTTCCAACGAGTCGGACATGAACCAGGCACCGGCCGCGCTGCGGGCGACCGCGACGCCGGACTCGTCGGCCGCGCCGGCCTGGGTGCGGATGAGCACCGTGGCCGCACCGTCGCCGGAGGTGCACAGGTCCAGGAACCGGATCACGGGCGCCGACAGGGGCTCGGTCGCGTCGATGAGCTCGACGGAGAAGAGCCCGTAGGAGCCCGGGTAGACCGCGAGCCGGCCGGTCACGCCGGAGAACAGGTGCACCACGACGGGGCGCTCGTCCAGCCAGCCGGCCGCCTCGGTGCTCGTGTGCCGGGTCGCCAGGGCCGCGATCGCGCCCTGCACGAACTCGCCGGGCCGCACGCCGCTGTCGTCGAGCCGGCACAGGTCCCGCGCGACGAGGGAGGCGACCCCGGAGGCGACCACGATCCCGGTGGAGACCCCGGGCTGGAAGTTGAGCCGGCGGCGCACGTCGTCGACCTCGACCCCGCGCTCGGCCGCGGAGCGCAGCACGAACTCCAGCTCCGCGAACGTCAGCGTCACCGGCCCGCCGGCCTGCTCGCCGGTGGGCTGGTCCGCGCGGTGGTCCGCCATCGCCGTTGCTTGCTCCCTCAAACCGCTGAGATTACCGGGGGCCGCAAACCCGGCGCGACCCGGTTGCGCCCTTCGCGCTTCGCCTCGTACAGCGCCACGTCCGCGGCCTCGACGAGCTCCTCCGGCTCGCCCTCTCCGCCGGGCCGCGCGGCCGCCACGCCGACGCTCACGGTGACGACGCCGGGGCCGGTGCGCAGGTGCGGCTCGCCGAGCTCCTCGATCGCCGCCCGCAGCCGCTCGGCGGCCACGCAGGCGCAGGTCAGGTCGGTGTCGGGCAGCACCACCGCGAACTCCTCGCCGCCGAGCCGGGCGACGAGGTCGGTGGCGCGCACGGTGCGCCGCAGGGCGCCGGCGACCTTGCGCAGGCAGGCGTCCCCGCCCGGATGGCCGAAGTGGTCGTTGTACAGCTTGAAGTGGTCGATGTCGATCATGGCGACGGCGAGCGTCCCGTGGTTGCGCGCGGCCCGGCGCCACTCCTCGCCGAGGCCGTCGGTGAACTTGCGCCGGTTGGCCAGGCCGGTCAGCGGGTCGGTGATGCTGAGCAGGGCCAGCCGCTCGTTCGCGGCCTCCAGGGCCTCGGTGCGCTCGGCGACCTTGCGCTCCAGCGACGCGTACAGCAGCGCGTTGTCCAGCGACACGGCCAGCTGCCCGGCGATGAGGTCGACGGCGTCGAGGCGGTCGCCGGTGAACGCGCCGCGGCTGAGCCGGTTCTCCAGCACCAGCATGGCCCGTGGCTGGCCGTGCACGACGACCGGCAGGACCATGAGCGAGCAGGCGTCGAGCCCGGTGAGGTACGGGTCGCGGGCGAACCGGCCGTCCCTGCACGCGTCGGCGACCACGAGCGGCTCCCGGACCCGGTCGGCGTAGCGCACGGCGGTGACCGGCAGCAGCCCGGCCGCGCCGGCGTCCTCGAGGCTCTGCTCCCCCGCGTCGGTCGACAGCCGCCAGGCGCGCGCGTCCGGATCCCACAGCAGCAGCCGTACCGCCGAGGCCCCCGTCATCGCGCTGAGCACCTCGGCGACCTGGTCCCGGAGCCGGTCGAGGCTGGTCTGCGAGCTCAGCGCCCGCGAGGCCGCGAGCACCGCCATGAGGTCGATCGCGTCGCTGGTCACCAGCCCGTCGGGGGACCCGCCGGACCCGCTGGGCCCGTGCCCGCCGACCGGCTCGCCCGCCATCGCGAGCGCCTTGCCGCGGGCGCCCCAGGCCGCGTAGAGCCCCCGGGCCTCGTCCAGCAGGGCCCGGCCCGTGTGCGTGAGCCCGGCGGCGAGGTGGGCCAGGCCGGCGCGCTCGGTGATGTAGGCGCGATGCCACGGGCGGGGCACGGGCGGTACGACATCCAGGGCTCGTTGAAACGCGCGCAGCGCGTCGAGCGGATCCGTGCACCGCTCGGCGTCGACGAGCGCGGCCAGGTGCGCGAACGTGCCCGGCGACTCCCCGGCCCGCTGCCGCAGCCAGCCGTGGACGCGCTCGAGCTCGTCGGCGTCGCCGTCCGGGGCGCGGCTCAGGGCGAGGGCGCGCACGAGGTGCGCGGTGGCGGTCGTGTAGATGCCGGGGATGGCGCCGAGCATCGTCATCGCCGTCGCGCTGTGCTCCCGCAGGGCGCGCTCGTCACCCATGAGGGCGCCCTCCAGCGCGCGGTACACGTGGAAGTTCGCGAGCCCGACCGGCTGCTTGGCGTAGTCCGGCTCGGGGCGGTGCGGCTCCCCGCGCAGGGCCCGCAGCAGCTGCGCGAACGGCTCGTAGCTGATCAGGCCGATCTCGTTGCGGGTCCGCTCGGCCAGCGCCAGGCCGGCGTCGATCTCGGCCGCCCACGCGTCCAGGGTCGGCGCGCAGTCGAGCAGGGCCGCGATCGAGAAGTCGTACGCGAAGCAGGCGTACTGCACGTCCCCGGTGTGCAGCACCTCCTCCCGCGCCCGGGCCAGGGTCGCGACGTTGGCCTCCAGCGGCTCGAACCACGGCTGCACGAACCCGGCGAAGACGTAGCGGACGCGGGCGGCGCCGACCACGTACCCGCGGTCCTCCCCCACCGCGAGGACGTGCCGGGCTACGTCGTACGCCGTGCGGTAGTCCTGCCCCATCGCGATGACCACGGTCGGAATGCGGCCCAGCCCGGCCATGAGCGACGGGCTCGGCCCGTGCTCGACCCAGCGCCGGTGGCTCTCGAGCACGACCCAGATGAACGCCATCCGGTCGCAGAAGAACGCCGGCGACAGCATCTTCTCGAGGATCTTGCCGATCCCGGCGAGGGTCGGGTCGCGCCGCTCGGGCCGGTCGTCGCGGCCCCGCGCGACCTCGGCCGCCCACCGGGCCAGGTCCCGCAGCCGCTCGCCGAGGGTGTCGCCGAGGTTCCCGGGCCGGGTGACGCCGAGCCGGGCCAGGAGCCGCTCGCCGAGCGCGACGGCCGCGGGCGAGCGGTGCCGGTTGGTGAGGCTGTAGATCTGCACGCAGGTGGCGTCGACGAGCTCCAGCGGGTCGGTGCCGCACCGCTCCAGCTCGGCGAAGAGGTCATCGGCCTCGGCGAGGCGGCCCAGCTGGTAGAGGGTGGCGTGCAGCTCGGTGAGCAGCTGCGGGTCGTGCTCGTCGCCGAGGTCCTGCGCGGCGAGCAGGAACCGCTCGGCGACGCCGCCGTTCATGAGCCGGATCGCCCCGGCCGCGGCTCGGAACAGCCCGGCGACGCGGGCCTTCTCGGCCGGGTCGTCGAGCAGGTCGACGGCCTGCAGGTACTGCTCGGCGGCGAGGTTGCCCTCCCCGACCCGCCGCGCGATGCGCAGGTGCCGGGCGCGGCGCTCGTCGGGGGCGAGCATCCGGTACGCGGCCTGCTGCACCCGGTCGTGGCGGAACCGCACGACGTCGCGCTGCTCCTCGAGCACCAGCAGCCCGTCCTCCAGCGCCGGCACGAGCGCGTCCGGGTCCTCGACGTCGCCGAGCTCGACCTCGCCGCCGAGGCAGGCCAGGGACTGCACGGCGTCGCGGGTCGCCGGCGGCAGCGCGCCGATGCGGGCCACGACGAGGTCGAGGACGTCGGTGGCGCCGATGTGGCCGCGCACCGCCCCGGGGTCCCAGCGCCAGCCCTCGGCCTCCAGGGTGAGCACCCGGTCGCGGCGCAGGGCGTTGACGAGCTCGACGGTGTCGTACGGGTTGCCGCCGGTGTGCCGCCCGACGGCCGCGGCGAGCTCGGCGGCCCGCACCGGCTCCAGGCGCAGCATCTCGCCGAGGAACTCGGCCAGGTCGGCCGGGGGCAGGTTCGCCAGGCGCAGCACCGCCGGGGCGCCCGGCTGGCGGGCCCAGCGCGGCTGGGTGGCGGCGAGCGGGTGGGCCTCGTCGACCTCGGCGTCGCGGTAGGCGCCGACGACGAGGACGCCCTCCAGCGTGGTGTCGGACAGGATGGCGTCGATGACCCCGATCGGGAAGGCGCCGGCCCACTGCAGGTCGTCGACGACCATGACGACCGGGTGCACCGGCGAGGCGACGGCCCGCAGGACGTCCACGGCGGCCTGCTGCAGCCGCGAGCCGGTCTCCAGCTCGGTGGTGTCCGGCTCGGGTTCGGCGTCGAGCAGGACGGCGAACTCCGGCAGCGCCCCGGCCAGGAGCCCGGCGTTGGGGCCGAGGGCGTCGCGCAGCCGCGGGCCGAGGTCCTGCCCGGCCTCGGCGAGCAGCAGCCGGGCGAGGGCGCGCATCGACTGGCGCACGGCGTCGGAGTCGGGGTCGCGGCGGTACTGGTCGAACTTGCCCGTGACGAACCAGCCGCCGCTCGCGGTGACCAGCGGCCGCAGCTCGTCGATGAGGGCCGTCTTGCCGACCCCGGGCGCCCCGGCGGCGAGCAGCCCGCGGGTCTTGCCGGCCAGGGCATCGGCGAACGCGCGGTGCAGCGCCTCGACCTCCCGCTCGCGGCCGATCAGCCGCGACGGCGGGCTGAGGCGCCGGGCGAAGTCCCGCTCGCCGAGCACGGCCGGGCGGGTGCGCAGGTCGTGCAGGAGTCCCTCCGCGCTCTGGTACCGCCGGTCGGGCTCCTTCTCCAGGAGCTTGGCGATGATCGGCCCGAGCTCGCCGCCGGCCGGAGCGGGCGCGGTGGCGAGGTGGTCGTGGACGAGCTGCAGGGCGGTGCCGGCCGGGAACGGGGGGTGGCCGGTGGCGTACTCGTACAGGGTGGCGCCGAGCGAGTACAGGTCGGCGCGGTGGTCGACGGGCCGCCCGGTCCGGCCGGTCTGCTCGGGCGCCAGGTAGGCGAGGGTCCCGGCGATCTCGTGCTGATGCGTGAATCCGGGCCGCTCCTCGGCGAACGTGGTGGCAAGATCGAAGTCGACCAGCAGTGGCCCGCGGGCGGTGGCGTAGATGTTGGCCGGGTTGACGTTCTTGTGCACGACGCCGCGGTCGTGGACGGCGGCGAGGATCCGCGCCAGCCCCTCGGCGAGCTCGCCGAGGCGCCGCGGGGTCTGCCGGCCGGCGACCGGCTCCCCGCCGAGGTCGGCCAGCAGCAGGCAGGTCCCGTCGCACGGCTCCAGCAGGACCGGCACGCCGTCGACGCCGGCGAGGCGCGCCAGGATGATGCCCTCGCGGCGCAGGCGGCCGCCGGCGTCCTCGTCGCCGGCCCAGGCCTTGCGCACCGCGGGGCGGCCGCCGGGCAGCGTGACGGGCGTGAGCGTCTTCGCTCCCGTGCGCGGGAGCGCGCCCAGCCGTCCGGCCGCCTCAGGGTGCACACGGTCCCCATCGACCGCCCCGGCCGGGACTTGACCGTTTTGTCCGCCGTTGTTGATTTAGAAGCGCCTCACACCGGCCGGTACGAGCAGTGCCGCCCCGTGTGCACGGTCTCGCGCAGGTGCCGGCCCAGCCCCGCGTCCGACTCCTCGACCCGGGCGATCGCGCGGCGGATCGCCTTGCCGACCGCGACCCGCGCCCGCTCCGCGTTGTCGACGAAGCGCCGGCTGCGGCCGCCGATGCCCACGCTGCCCGCCAGCTCGGCCATGAGGGCCTCGCTCTCCAGCCGGGCGGCCTCCGCGCGGCGGCGGTCCGAGGTGGACTCCATCTCCGCGCGAAGATCGGCGACGCGGGTGCGGTACCGCCGCATCGCCTCCTGGTCGAGGACCGCCTGCGGGGACGTGCGCGCACCCACGGCCTGGGCCAGGCCGGTGACGCCCATCGCCAGCTCGACGGCGGGGATCTCGGTGCCGGGGTTGGCGAGCAGGACCGCGAGGTGCAGCATGCCCACGCTGTTCTCCACGAGCACCGACCGCTCGCCCCAGGTCAGGCGCCAGTGCTGCCGGTCGCGCACGCAGGCGGCCCGGTCGGGCTGGTCGGGGCCGAGCCGGTCCAGGGCGCACCGGGACGCCTCGGCGGCCGGCCAGTGGCCGAGCGCGCGGTTGTGCTCGACGGCCCGGGTCAGATGCTCCACCGCCAGGTCACGGCGGCCGAAGACGCCGGCGGCCACACCGAGCGCGTGGTGTACCGACCCGAAGCACGCGATCCCGAGACTGACCATCGCCGGCCGCTCCGCGTGCGGCAGCAGCAGCTCGTAGGCCTCGGCGGCCAGGTCGGCGTCGCCGACGAGACGGGCCGCCTCGACGATGCCGTGCATGGTGACCAGCCAGCTGCCCGAGCGCGGGAGCTCCTTGAGCGCCGGGCCGCGCAGCCGGGCCAGGGCGTGTGCGGCGGTGCGCAGGTCGCCGGCCTCGGCCGCGGCGACGGCATGCACCGCGTAGTACGCGTTGTCCACCGCGGACAACGTCGGCTCGTGCACCATCCGGTCGAGCATCGGGCGCAGCTCCGCCAGCCGGCCCTGGTACCAGCGGATGGCCACGAGATGCGCCCCGTACCAGCCGGCGGCGTCGGCGTCCCCGGCCCGGCCGCCGCGCTCGAAGCACGCCTGCGCGGCCCGCTCGGCCTCGTCGAACCGCCCGGCGCGGATCTCGCGCATGACGTCCATGGCGTCGGCGACGTAGCCGACGGCGAGATGCGGCCGCTCGGCGAGCAGGTGGCGCAGCTCGCCGAGGCGCCGCTCGGCGTGCCGGTCGCCGTCGAGGAACAGGTCGGCGGTGATCCACAGCAGGCCCATGACGAGGTCGCCCCGGCGGCCGGTGCGGGTGCTCACGCCGAGCAGCTCCACGGCGATCTCGCGGCGCAGCAGCCGCTGCTCGGGCCCGAGCAGGCAGTGGTGCGCCAGGCTGAGCGCCTCGGCGTGGGCGACGGGGTCGCCGTGCGCGCGGGCGTCCTCGAGCACGGCGAGGACGGCGTCGCTGCGGCCCTCGCGGTAGTCGCGCTCGGCGGCGAGGCGGGCCCGCAGGCGCAGGGCCGTGGCCCCCTCCGGATCGACCAGCCCCAGCAGCCGGCTCAGCCGCTGCTCCAGCACGGCCGCCCCGGCGCCGGTGCGATGCTCGTGCACCCAGACGCCCGCGAACCCGAGCGCGGCCTCGGCCATGCCGGCCACGTCCCCGGCTGCCTCGGCGCACGCATACGCGGCGTCGAAGCACCGGCGTGCGGTCTGCAGGTCCCCGTCGGCGTGCAGCGCGCGCAAGCCCTCGGCGACCGGTTGTGCGATGTCAGTCTCGACGCATCCAAGCGCGCCGGAACCCGACGTCATTGCGGTTCTCCAACCTCTGCCCGCGCCCATCATCGTCCACCGGCACGGGTTCGGCCCGTCCCGGACGGGTTCTCGACAGACTGCAACCGAACGGGCGGGCCATCGATCCGCCTTGGCCGCCGGTACGCTGCGCCCGTGGATACTCCGGACGTGGTGCTGCGGCCGGTGACGGCCGCCGATCTGTGGCTGCTGGAACGACAGGCCGACGATCCCGAGACCGGGGGCGGGTTCAACTGGTCCGGGTACCGCGACATCGTCGCCACCCGCCGCCGCTTCGACGAGAACCGGCTCATCGGCCCGGACTCCGGGTGCCTGATCGTGCAGCTGGACGGGGCCTCCAGCTCAAACGTTGCGGGAACCGTGCACTGGAGCCGCAACACCTACGGGGTGCCGATCTGGGCGTGCTGGACCATCGGCATCCAGCTGCTGCCGGAGTTCCGGGGCCGGGGGGCGGGCACGGCCTCGCAGCGGATGCTGGCCGCCTACCTGTTCGGCACGACGCCGGTCGAGCGCGTGGAGGCGTACACCGACGTGGAGAACGTCGCCGAGCAGCGGGCGCTGGAGAAGGCCGGGTTCACCCGCGAGGGCGAGATCCGGGCGTCGCAGTTCCGCGAGGGCCGGTGGCGCAGCCTGTACCTGTACTCGATGGTGCGCGCCGAGTACGCCGGCGACCCGCGCCCGTAGGCCGTCGCGCCCGGCCGATCAGGGACGCGGCAGGCCGGCCTGGGCCGCGACCAGCCGCCCCATGAGGGCGACGAGCGCGCGCACGTCGCCGTCCGGCCAGCCGGCGGTCAGGTCGCGCAGCACCTCGTCCTGCCAGGCGTGCGCGTGCGCGAGCAGGTCCTCACCCGCGGCGGTGACGGTGACGGCGGTCGCGGCGCCGACGCCCCGGGGCGCGCGCCGCAGTAGCAGCCCGAGCCGCTCGGCCCGGGCGACGAGCCGGCTCGCGCCGGACTGGTCGAGGCCGAGCTCGCGGGCCACGTCGTTGACCGACGGCGGGCCGTCGCCGCGGCCGGTCAGCGCGGTGACCGCCTCGAGCACCATGACGTCGCGGCCCCGGTCGGGGTCGGCGCCGGTCCAGCGGCGCGACCAGAACCGCACGAACCCGAACAACACCCGGCCGCCGCCCGGCTCCATGGACCGCACCCCCTTGTCGCCTCGTATGCAAAACGCATACGGTGAGACCATGGTAGAGGACGCGATCAACGCCTGGCACGACGCGGTCAACCGCCGGGACCTGGACGCGGCCCGCGCCGCCGTCACCGATCCCGTCGACGTCTCGGGGCCGCGCGGGGCCGGTCCGATCACGGCCGACGCGTTCGCCGAGTGGGTCACCCGGTCGGGCATCGCGCTGCGGGCGGTCTCGTGGCATCCCGCCGGGGCCGACGCCATGGTCGTCGAGCAGGACGCCGACTGGGGCGGCGGGGCGGCGGCCCGGGTCGCGACGTTGTTCCGGGTCCGCGGCGGGCGGGTCGCCGTGGCGCACCGGTTCGGCTCGCTGACCGAGGCCCTCGCCTCGGCGCAGGAGGGCTGAGGCGAGGGCCGCCTACACCTCGTCGGCCCGCATGTCCCACCGTTCGAGGTCACGCAGCCAGGCGTTCGCGTTGCCGTCCGACGGGGCCCGCCAGTCGCCGCGCGGGGACAGGGAGCCGCCCGCCGAGACCTTCGGGCCGTTCGGCAGGGCGGAGCGCTTGAACTGGGCGAAGCCGAAGAACCGACGGCAGAACACCTCGAGCCAGTGCCGGATCTCCGGCAGGTCGTAGGCGACGCGCCGGTGGTCCGGGAAGTGCACCGGCCACGCACCGGCGTCGGCGTCGCGCCACGCGTGCCAGGCCAGGAAGGCGATCTTCGAGGGGCGCATCCCGAAGCGCAGCACGTGGAACAGCGTGAAGTCCTGCAACGCGTACGGGCCGACCTTCGACTCCGAGGACTGCAGCTCCTCCCCCGGCACGAGCTCGGGGCTGATCTCCTGCTCGACGATCACCGAGAGGATCTTGGCGACCTCGTCGGTGAACTGCCCGCTCGCGGCCACCCAGCGGATCAGGTGCTGGATGAGCGTCTTGGGCACGCCGCCGTTGACGTTGTAGTGGCTCATGTGGTCGCCGACGCCGTACGTCGACCAGCCCAGCGCCAGCTCCGAGAGGTCCCCGGTGCCCAGCACGATGCCGCCGCGGTGGTTGGCGATCCGGAACAGGTAGTCGTACCGCAGCCCGGCCTGCACGTTCTCGAACGTCACGTCGTAGACGGGCTCGCCCGCGGCGAAGGGGTGCCCGAGCTCGGCGAGCATGAGCCGCGCCGTGGGGGTGATGTCGAGCTCGTGCACGCTGACGCCCAGGGCCCGCATCAAGGCGAAAGCATTGTCCTTGGTACCGCTCGACGTGGCGAAACCCGGCATGGTGTACGCCAGGATGTCCGTGCGCGGGCGGCCGGCCCGGTCCATCGCGCGCGCGGCCACGATGAGCGCGTGGGTCGAGTCGAGCCCGCCGGAGACCCCGATGACGATCTTCGGTTCGCCGATCGCGGCGAGGCGCTGGCGCAGGCCGGCGACCTGGATGTTGTACGCCTCGTAGCAGTCCAGCGCGAGCCGCTCCACGTCGGCGGGCACGAACGGGAAGCGCTCGACCACGCGGCGCAGCCCGAGGTCGGTGTCGGGCGGGGCGAGCGTGAACGCGATGCGCCGGAAGCTGCCCGTGCGCTCCTCGTGGGTGCGCCGGTTGTCCTCGAACGTGCCCATCCGCTGGCGCTCCTGGCGCAGCAGGTCCAGGTCGACGTCGGCGACGGCGTGCCGCTCGCCGTCGGGGAAGCGCTCGGTCTCGGCCAGCAGGGACCCGTTCTCGTAGATCATCGTCTGGCCGTCCCACGACAGGTCGGTCGTGGACTCGCCGAGGCCGGCGGCGGCGTACACGTACGCGGCCAGGCAGCGCGACGACGCCGACCGGCACAGCAGCCGGCGGTCCTCGGCCCGGCCGACGGTGATCGGGCTGCCGGAGAGGTTCGCGAGCACCGTCGCCCCGGCGAGCGCGGCCTCGGCGCTCGGCGGGACTGGCACCCACATGTCCTCGCACACCTCCACGTGCAGGACGAACCCCGGCAGGTCCTCGGCGGCGAAGAGCAGGTCGGGCCCGAAGGGCACGTCCGCTCCCCCGACCCGGATCGTCCCGCCCCGCTCGGCGTCGCCGGCGGTGAGCTGGCGGGCCTCGTAGAACTCGCGGTAGTTCGGCAGGTACGACTTGGGCGCGACGCCGAGCAGGCGGCCGCGGTGCACGACGGCCGCGCAGTTGTAGACGCGCCCCCGGTGCCGCAGCGGCGCCCCGACGACGAGCACCGGCAGCAGATCGGCGGATCCGGCCACGACCTGCGCGAGCGCGTCCTCGACCCCGTCGAGCACGGCGTCCTGCAGGAGAAGATCCTCGATGCTGTACCCGCTGAGGCCGAGCTCCGGGAAGACGGCGAGGGCGACCCCCTCGTCCGAGCACTCCCGCGCCTGCCGCAGGATCGCCGCGGCGTTGGCGGGCGGGTCGGCGATGGCGGTCCGCCCGGTGCAGGCGGCCACCCGGGCGAAGCCGTGGGCGTAGATCGAGCGGAAGTTCACGGTCCCATCATGGTCCAGCCGCGCCCACGGCCGGCACGGGTCCCGCCCGCACCGGCCGTGACGTCGACCTCAGCGCTTGACGGCGCCGCGCTCGATGGCGCAGGTGAGGTGGCCGGCGTACGCGCGGTACTCGGCCGTCGGCGCCACCACGTTGCCGTCGGCGTCGATCGCCTGGCGCAGGATCGACAGGCAGGAGGTGCCCGCGGGGATGTCGCCGCTCCAGCGCTGCCCGGAGCGCAGGGCGAGCTGCCCGTTGCTGGTGCCCGGGAACGGCGAGAAGGTCTCGTTGCCGGTGCTGTACCACACGCGCAGCCCGTACACCTGCCCCGTGTCGTTGCAGAAGTTCAGCCACGCCGGTCGCGGGTCGGCCACCCCCGCCTGCACCGGCGGGATCGTCAGCGAGGTGACACCCTCGCGCTCGATGTTGATCGGACCGAACGAAGCACCCATGTCGTCGTCATCCTCCTCGTCGCCGCCGCCGAGTCCAGCGCCGATCGTCTGCCAGGGTTGAGTGCCGTCCGCCCGCGCGTCGCCGACGACGGACAGGTGGCCGTGCGTGAAGTGCCGGTCGCCGTTCTTGGGGTTGTAGGGCCGCCAGGTCCAGGCCCCGTACCCGCTGACCGCATAGCTGGAGAACATCTGCCCGTTGGAGATGCCGTACTTCACCCGGCCGTCGCGCGAGCGCCGGATGTCGTCGAGCACCCGGTGGGCGTCCAGCCCGAGGTCGGGCCGGTTGGGGAAGTCCGCCGCGGTGACGATCTGGTTTCCCCAGCCGGGAAAGTTGTGCGGCGAGTGGTCGGACGTCGGATCATGGGCCGCGTCGCCGATCAGCCCCCACTCGTCGGCCCCGGTCCCGGGCGGCCGCGCGCGAGGCGCCCCGGCTTGCAACTGTTGGTGGAGGACCAGCAACGAGCGTGCGGCTCTCCATGCCATCGCTACCTCCTGCTGTAGGTATCGACGCCGACGCTAGCCGCACCGCGCACCGCCCGCACAGTTCCAAGGGCCGGGCCGCTCAGTCCTCCTGCCGGTGCTCCACGGTCTCCACCCGGGCGATGAGCAGCCTGAGCCGGGCCACCTCCTCGGCGAGCGCGGTGTCCCCGGCGGCGGTGAGGCTGATCCAGGTGCGCCCGCGCTTGCCGGCGTAGCCCTTCTCGATCTCGATCAGCCCGGCCGTCTCCAGCACGCTCAGGTGCTTGGAAAGATTGCCGGCGGTGAGGTCCAGCTGGGCGCGCAGGTAGCCGAACTCCGCCCGGCGCGCCTCGTGGGCGATGGTGAGGATGCCCAGCCGGACCCGCTGGTGGACGACCTCGTCCAGCCCGTTGACGGGGTGCAGCGGCTCGTCGGTCATCGCCGCCGCCGGTCGGCCAGCCGGAAGCCGATGGCCCCCAGCAGCAGCACGGTGCCGTTGATGAACTGCTGCGGCAGGAACCAGGTGCCCTCCTGGCCCTGCCAGTGCCAGCCGAGGTCGATCGGCACCAGCACCACCGTCAGGTACGCGACCGTGAACACCAGCAGCCCGAGGTTGCGCTCCAGCCGGGCCAGCACGAGCAGCGCCACGCCGATCGTGCCCCACGGCGCGACGAGCCGGTCCACCAAGAGAACCCACTCGGGCAGCCGCTGCGGATGACTCGGGAAGTACAGGCGCGCGGCGATCCAGGCGGCGGTGAACAGCACGGTCAGCGCGATGCCGGTGATCGCGTAGGGCAGCACCCGGGCGCCCAGCCCCCGCTCCCGGGCGACCCGCACGTAGTAGGCCGCGATCGCCGCGTAGGACAGCAGCAGGACCGGGGGCCAGTAGAACAGCACGCCGCGGCGCCAGGACAGGGCGGGGTCGAAGAAGTACCAGTCGAACGGGATGGCGACGAACGTGACCACCGCCAGGACCAGCAGCGCGAACCAGGTCACCCGCTGATCGACGCGCACCCGGCGGGCGAGCCCCCGGGCTTCCGAGAGCAGCCGCCGCGGATCTTCCCCGGCGGGTACCGAATCAGTACTCATGCCAATAGGTTGGCACAGGAAACCTATTTTCGCCACCACCTTCCGCCCCAGCGTTGAGGACGAAAACCGACCTATACGACGGCTAGCGTCGACGGCACCGTCCCACACGCAGAGGAGCCGACCGACATGTCCGTCAAGGCCATCCCCGACGGCTACACGACCGTCACGCCGTGGATCATCTCCCGCGACACGGCCGCGGTCATCGACTACCTTCGCAGGGCGTTCGGCGCCGAGGAACTCGGCCGGGTGATCGACGCCCGAGGGGTGATCGGCCACGCGGAGGTCCGCATCGGCGGCGCGATCGTGATGCTCTTCGACGGCGACCCGAGCTGGCCGGCGACGCCCGCATTCCTCCGGCTGTACGTCGAGGACGCCCACGGAGTGCACCGCCAGGCGGTCGAGGCCGGAGGCGTGTCCATCTCGGACGTCACCCACTTGGCCTTCGGCGACCTGGTCGGGCGGGTGCGAGACCCGTTCGGCAACGTGTGGTGGATCCAGACCCACATCGAGGACGTGACACCCGAGGAGCTGCAGCGCCGCTTCGACGACCCGGCGTTCACGGCGGCGATGGAGTACATGCAGCGCCCGGAGACCGAGATCTTCCCCCGGAGCTGAACCGCGACCGACCCACGAATACGCCTCACCGACCAGGTCAGGAGGGACACCCTCCGCTATCTTGCCGGGCAAGCCCAAGTGCGCCAAGTAGAGGAACAGTCCGGCGTGGCGCTCCCCGACGGCTATCGCCAGTACCCACTTCGTGTCAGCGCCCGGCGGGCGGGTGCGGGCGCTGCGGTTCGACCAGGCACGCTGGGACTGGAACGGCGCCGGGTATGCGGACCACGCGAAGGTTCAGCAGCGGGCCGGCATGCCCAGCACCAAGGTCAGACCTGAGATCCAAACGAACGCGGCGCAACGTCTTCATCAACCGTGCCGTCGCGCAAGGAGCGGCCGAAACAGACGGGCCATTCCGCTCCTATGCAGAGGGTCCACTCAGCGCCGACGTCGGCCAGAAGCTCGCCAAGTTCCTTCACCGACCGGCCGCGGGCGTAGATCCACGGGGGTTGGTGCTGGTCGACCCGCACCAGCTTGCCCGGCGCCGAAAGCCACAGTGTCGGGCCGGCGCCGGGGTATGCCTGATACTCCGGGAAGGGCACCGCGTTGTAGGTGCTCCGCAACTGCTCGACCAGGGCCGGTGTGACCTCCGCGCTGTTGTACAGATCCTCGTTGGCGAAGACCGTCTCGCAGAGCGCGAAGTCGACGGCGGCGAGCGAGAACCGGTCGAGGTACGGCTGCCAATCCTCGCCGTCGCCCCGGTACAGCACCGGCGGATCGTCCCGGTCCAGGTCGGCCACGCCCCACTCGGCGGTGTACTGGTTCTCGTCCCGGATCACCAGGACGCCGTCGTCGACGCGCAGCCGCGCCGGCTCGAGGATCCAGTCCTGCCCGTCCGTGAACTCGCGGCGTCGGCCGAACCGGCGGTGGAAACCGGCGACGGCCGCGGGTAGCGGCAACGGCGCCGCGGCGAGCTCGTCGGCCGTGTAGCCGTCGGCGTCCGTGACGGGCCGCCCGAAGCCGGCGAACAAGTCGGCGATGAACCGCCAGGCTTCGTCAGGCGTGCGCAGCCCGGGGCCCATGCGTTCGGCGACGTCCACGCCGCCGAGGGTACGACGGCAGACCCCTGAACGCGTCAAAGACGGTTTCCGGCCGCCCTCTTCAGCATGCTCAGCGGGATCGCGTGCGCGATGCCGAGCGCGGCTGCGCACAGGGCGAGCACGAGCCCGGCCACGCCCCCGTCGGTGAGGTCCGGGGTGGGGGTGCCGGTGCCGGGCTTCGTGGCGAGCATCAGCGCGATCAGCCCGGCGCAGGCCGCGATCACGCCCGGCACGAGGGCGGTGCGGGCCCGGAACGCGGCGTAGGTCAGCGCGGCGACCAGTACGCCGAGCAGCAGCACCCCGATCACGGCCGGGCCACCGCCGGGGCGGCCGGCCATGTCGAACACGGTGCCGTACCGCGTGGTGAGCTCCACGTTGCCCTCCGCGTCGCGGACCACCACGTCCTCGAAGAGCGGCAGGAACGCCAGCGCCGCGCTGCCGATGGCCAGCGGTGCGTAGAACCGGGCGTAGCGGTCGGACATGCTGCCCCGCACGACGGCCACGTACTGTGCCCACTCGACCAGGACATGCGGCTGCTGCTCGGGTGCGGACATGCCCGGTATCTTGGCACGGCGCACGTCAATGCGCCGTGGAAGAACTTGTGTTGAGCAGTATTTATGGCCATACGGCCTTGTGGGCTACCGTCGCCGCGTGCGGGGGCGGAGCAGTGGGCCGGCGGTGCGGTACCGCGCCGTGGCCGACCGGCTCCGGGAGCAGGTCGCTACCGGCGAGTACCCGGAAGGGCTGCCGCTGCCCGCCGAGGCCCTCCTCATGCGGGAGTTCGCCGTCAGCCTCATGACCGTCCGGCGCGCCCTGGCCCTGCTGCGCGAGGAGGGCCTCATCGCCACCCAGCGGGGCCGGGCGGCGCGGGTGCGGGCCCGGCCGAAGCGGCGGCGGATCGTGCTCGAGCGCGGGGCCGTGCTCGTCGGGCGGATGCCCAGCCCGCAGGAGCGGGCGCGGCTCGGCATCGAGCGCGGCGTGCCGCTGCTGGAGATCCGCCGCGCCGACGGCGGCGTCGAGCAGGTCGATGCCGAGACCGTCGAGGTGGTTGTTGAAGAATAGGCGCCGTGTTCATCCTGCTGCCGCCCTCCGAAGGCAAGGCCGACGCCCCGCGGCGGGGGCGGGCGGTCGATCTCGCCACGCTGTCCGTTCCCGAGCTCGGCGATGCGCGGCGGCAAGTGCTCGACGACCTCGTCGCGCTCGCGGCCGACCCGCAGCTCGCGATCGGCACGCTCGGGCTCGGCGCCGGGCAGACCGGTGAGGTCGAGCGCAACGCGCGGCTGACCAGCGCGCCCGCGGTCGCCGCCGGGAAGGTGTACACGGGTGTGCTGTACGACGCGCTCGGGCTCGCCGGCCTCGACGCGGCCGCGAAACGGCGGGCCGCGAAGCAGCTGCTGATCTTCTCCGGGCTGTGGGGCGTGGTCGGGGTCGGGGACCGGATCCCGCCGTACCGGTGCTCGATCGGGGTCCGGCTGCCGTCGACCGGGCCGCTCGCCGCGCACTGGAAGGCGGCGCTCAAGGCGCCGCTGGACGCCGTGGCCGGGGACGAGCTGGTGCTGGACCTGCGCTCGTCGGCGTACGCGGGCATGTGGACGCCGCCGCACGCCGTCACGGTGCGGGTGCTGCACGGCGGGAAGGTCGTCAGCCACTTCAACAAGGCGACGAAGGGCCGGATCGTGCGGGCGCTGCTCGAGTCCGGTGCGCGGCCGCGCACCGCGGCGCGGCTCACGGAAACGCTGCGAGGGCTCGGATATCGCGTCGAGGAGCCTCGATCGGGCCAGCTCGACATCCATGTGGAGCAGCTTTAGCGATTCGCCTGCGCCGCCCGGCGCTGTTCCGGGAACGTCAGGGAATGTGGATTACCCACTGACCCGCCGCACCGTGCTGAGCGCTGCCGGGGCCGCCCTCGCCGCCGGAGTCGTGCCGTCCACGCCGCCGGGAAATGTGCGGCCGATCAGCATGGCGACGCACATTCACGGCCCGTTCAGCGAGGGCCTCGCGAGCTTCTCCGCGCACCTCGAACAGGCCCGCCAGCACAACGTCGACGTGATCTGGTGGACCGATCACGACTTCCGCATCGCCGCGTTCGAGCACCGCCAGGCGGTCCATTTCGACGGGGCCGTCGAGCCCGAGCACGGAATGAACTGGACATGGGTCAAGGAGACCGAGGGCAGGCCGACCGGGGTCGTGGCCGAGTTCGTCGCCTCGCCCCATTCGCCGCAGGACGGCACCGGCAAGGCCCTCCGGCTCGTTTCGAAGAACAAGGGCATCATCTGGTACCGCGGGCAGTCCTGGAACAACACCATGAACGCCTGCATCGCCGACACCGAGCTGACGCTGGACCTGCTGCCGGAAACGCTCCCGGCGGACGGCTCCCTGCTGTTCGAGCTGCAATTGTCGAACCATCCCGGCCTCGGGGTGCTGCGGATGCGGTACCAGATCGGGCTTTTTGCCGCCGCCACGCACACGGCGACCGGGCCGAACGGGACGGTGCGCCTGCCCATCAAGGCGGGTCAATGGCAGGGATTCACGTTCGTGCTGCGCGACGACGTCGCGAAACTGTGGCCGGCCATCGCCGCCGGGGACAACGCGCTCACCGGGCTGCGCATCGGGGTCCAGCACGCCGGGTTCGTCGCCGACCGGCTCACGTTCCACCGTTCGCGGCGCGCCGGGCAGGCCGGTGAACAGCTGCGGGCCGAGGTCATCGCGGCCGCGACGGCGAAGCACGGGGCGGCGGGCGTGACGCATTTCCGCGCGATGGAGATCTCGCTCGTGCGGCACCTGAACTGGTTCGGCGGTGACCAGCGGTTCCCGTCGTTTCCGAGCCCGCCGGTCCGCGACGACAGCCCGGCGCTGACGGCGTCGATGGTGCGGTACCTGAAGGCGCACGGCGGCCTCGTCTGCTGGAACCATCCGATGGACGTGGCGAAGCGCGACGAGCTCGTGAAGCTGATGCTGGAACGGGACTTCCTCGGCGTGGACCTGGTCGAGATCGGCCGGAAACCGTACGACGACCTGCTGTGGGTGTTCGACGTCGCCTGCCGCAACGCGCTGTTCTTCACCGCGGTCGGCAGCAGCGACGACCACGACGCGATGGACTGGGCGAAGGAGCCGGAACACGACATCACGTACGTGTGGTCGCCGTCGCTCGCGCAGCCGGATCTGCTCGCCGCAATGGCGAAGGGGGCGGCGTGGTTCACGGATCTGGCGCGGTACCGGGGCAGCCTCGATCTGCGCGTCGGCGGCGTTTCGCATCTGGGTGCCGTGCTCATGACGCGGGCGCCGGTGACCGTCGACGCGATCGCGACCGGCCTGCCCGGCGGGGCGAAGGCGGAATTGGTCGTCGGGGTGGTCGACGAGGCGGCCGCGGTACCGTCGACAAAAACGGTGAAATCGAAAACCGTCACGGTGTCGCCGGGCCATTATGTCCGGCTGCAGGTCCGTCTCGCCGGGGGCGACGTGGTGGGCGTGTCCAATCCGCTGTGGGTGCTGGACAAGGCCCCGAAACGAGCGATTCCCGCCGGGCGCCGACGGGAATCGGTATGAAAAGAGCGGACGACCGGATTCGAACCGGCGACCCTCACCTTGGCAAGGTGATGCGCTACCAGCTGCGCTACGTCCGCACTGAGAAAGGACTCTAGCGCATTCGCCCGCGGGACTCCCAGCCGGGGTCGTCACCCGTTAGCGTGACCCCGTGAAGGTGCGTGCGCTCGCCCTGACGCTGCTGCTCGCGGGCTGCAGCGACGCCCCGGCCGCGACCCCTCCGTCGGCGGCCCCGGCCCCCGCGTCGGCCGCGGCGACTCCGTCCACCTCCCCCGCGCCGGCCGAGCTGCGCCTCGCCTTCGCCGGCGACGTGCACTTCATGGACCGCACCGCGAAGCTGCTGTCGAACCCGGCGACCGCGTTCGGCCCGATCGCGTCCACGCTCGCCGACGCCGACCTCACGGTGGTCAACCTCGAGACCGCGATCACGACCCGGGGGACGCCGGAGCCCAAGACGTACCATTTCCGGACCGACCCCAGGGCCGTCGACGCGCTGAAGGCCGCCGGGATCGACGCGGTCACCATCGCGAACAACCACATCCTCGACTACGGCCGAGTAGGCCTCCTGGACACCCTCGACGCCCTGCACGCGGCGGACTACCCGTACTTCGGTGCCGGCAAGAACACCGAGGACGCCTACGCACCCCTCTACACCACCGTGAAGGGCGTCCGCATCGCGCTGCTCGGCTTCAGCCAGGTCCACGAGCTCGCCTCGACGTGGGGCCCCGGCCCCGACAAGCCCGGCGTGGCCCTGGCCTTCGACACCGACCGCGCCGTAGCGTCGGTGACCGCCGCCCGAGCCCAGGCCGACCTCGTGATCGTGTTCAACCACTGGGGCGAGGAGGCGAACAGCTGCGCCAACAGCGAACAGAAGACCTTCGCGTCCCGCCTCGCGAAGGCCGGCGCCGACCTGATCATCGGCGCCCACGCCCACACCCTGCAGGGCTCCGGCTGGCTGGGCAGCACCTACGTGGCCTACGGCCTGGGCAATTTCCTGTGGTACGGCACCTCGAAGAGCACCGAGACCGGCATCCTGCGCCTGACGGTCCGCGCGAAGGCCGTGACCAAGGCGGAGTTCCTGCCCGCCGTGGTCTCCGACACCGGCCAGCCCGTCCTGCTCACGGGCGCCGCAGCCGACAAGCTCAGCCGCCGCTACGCGGGCCTGCGCACCTGCGCGGGTTTGTCCGGATGAAGAACCCCAGCTCAGACGGTCTCGACGCGCCGAAGCGGGATACCGGTTTGGCATGGGGGTTGGAGGTCGGCTAAAGTTTGCATCCGTCGCCAGGGAACGCAGCTGGCGGTGCGGACGTAGCGCAGCTGGTAGCGCATCACCTTGCCAAGGTGAGGGTCGCGGGTTCGAATCCCGTCGTCCGCTCGGGAAAGTCACCACGGTGGGGTGGCCGAGAGGCGAGGCAACGGCCTGCAAAGCCGTGTACACGGGTTCAAATCCCGTTCCCACCTCGGAGTCGCCGCATTTTGTGTGGCAGCACCGCTAGGGCGATTGGCGCAGTGGGAGCGCGCTTCCTTGACACGGAAGAGGTCACTGGTTCAAACCCAGTATCGCCCACCAGCAGGTCAGAGGCCGTTTCCGGATCACCGGAAACGGCCTCTGCTTCGTTCAGGGGGTCTACCAGGGGGTCTACGTCACTACGCGGCCGGTCCCGGCACCCCGAACATGCCGTTCATGATCTCCGCTCCGCTCAGCAGCACCGGCCGGAGCTGGTGACGGTAGACCGCCTCGGTGACCCTCGTGCCCGCATGCCCCACAAGGTCGGCGATCTGCTCCAGGGTCAGCCCGAGCGCCGAGGCGATCGACACGAAGCTGTGGCGTAGCTCCCGGGGCGTCCACTGCTTCGGGTCGAGCCCGGCCGCCTTCGCCACCCGGCGCATCCACCGCCGCACGTTGGCGGCATCGAGCGCGGTCCCGACCTGCGAGGTGAACACCAGCCCGGTTTCCTGCCAATCGTCCCCCGCCCTTCCCCGAGCGCCGTCCTGCCACTGCTTGTGCAGCCTGAGCGCGTAGACGCACAAGGCGGGCAGGGCCAGCGTCCGGCGTGACTTCTTGGTCTTGGTGTCGCCGTGCTCCCGGACCGACCGCCACACCGCCACGGACGGCGGAACAGGCGGGTCGGCGGCGGCCTGGCCGTCGAGGTCGACCTGTTCCCACCGCAGGGCGCGCACCTCCTCGGTGCGCAGGCCCGTGAGCAGCGACAGCACCAGGTAGGCGTAGAACGGCGTGCCCTCGGCCGCCTTGAGCAGCGCGGACGCCTGCTCCAGCGTCAGTGACTTGGACGGTCGTCCGGTTCGGCCGGCCGGGAGGTCGCACAGCTCGACCACATTGCGGGCGACCCGGTTGCGCGCCATCGCTCGGCGCACCGCCCGCCGCAGGCAGGAGTACACCTGGCTGAGGCTCGCCGTGCTCAGCACCTTCGCCCGCCCGGCCAACCAACGGTCAACGTCGGTCGCCGTCAGCTCCTTGAGCTTGCGGGGTCCGAGGTGCGGCAGGACATGCGTCTTGCAGAGGTGCTGGCACTTCTCGACCGTGCTCGCGGCCTTGCCGTTCAGCCCGAACTCCAGCCAGTCCGCCACCGCGTCCGCCACGGTGACGTTGGCGGCCTCGGCCGGCATTCCGGCCTCGTAGTCGTCGACCTTCTTCTTCAGGCTGGCCTTGGCCTCTGTCTTGGTCTTGGCGATGCCACGAAGCCGGATGCGCTTGCCGTTGGCGGCGTAGCCCATGACCGCCTCGGCAACCCACCGCTCCCGTGCCTCGTCCCAGTACAGGGCACCCTCGCCGCGCTCGCGGCGCTTGCCGGCCATCAGGCGGCCTCGGCTTCGAGCAGCGCCACGTACTCGGCGATGGCCGACGCTGGCACGAGCCGTGAACGGCCCTGGGTGACGGTACGCAGACGTCCGGCGCGAATCTGCTCGTAGATCACGGTGCGGCTCATGCTGAGCAGCGCCATCGCCTCGGGAATCTTCCACAGCGCCTTACGCATGGTGATCGGCGCGGGCTGCTCGCGGTACATCGCGAGGTCGACGGGGTTCGTCACGCGTCACCGCCGCTCGCGAGGAACAGGTGTGGCTGAGCCGTACCAGCCGTCCCAGGCGTCCCGTCGCAGGTCAGGTGCGGGACGGCTTGAGGGGGTGGGACGGCTTGAGGCGTCCCAAACGGACTATCCGGGCGAGCTTCGATGTCGTCATGCTCGTGTCCTTGGGACGGCTCAAGCCGTCCCACTAGGGCAAGCCGTCCCGGGGCCGGGCTGCTCGGGGACGCCTGGGACGGCTGGGACGTCTCCCGGACGTCCGGTGCCGTCACGGGCGGGCAGTAGCGCGTCCAGGCGTCCTGGAAGTCACTCCGGGTGTAGCCCTTGGCCTGCCCGTACGGCAGGGCAAAGCGGATGTTCGCCGAGCGGATCTCGTACTCCCGCAGCATCACGCCGAGTTTCATCGCGGTCAGCCCCGTGGTGCCGTAGTCCGCCCACGGCGCCTCGGGGTCAGCCTTGAGCCGTTCCAGCAGAACAGAGGTCGGGATGGCGTCGTGGTTACCGAACGCGGCCCGGCAGTCGGTGAGCAGCCGCACCCGGTCGGAGGCCACAGTCGAGCCGTCCCGCTCGGCGTTGAGGATCTCTGCGGCCCGGCGCCCGCGGTCGGGCCAGTCTCCCCCGGCGAGGTCGGCAACGGCGATGAGCGGCTCCCAGGTGTCGGCGGCGCGATCCTCCAAGGGCATGACCGGCTCGGCGCGCTCGAGCTCGGCGGCGTGCGGGGTGAGCCACTCGACCAGGTCGGCGGCGAGCTTCCGCAGCGCGGGGCCGTCGCGGCGAATCCGGTACGGGGCAACAGTTTCGCCAGGAGCCCGGCGACGCATACGGATGACGACGGCGCGGTCCTCGATGGTGTCGGGCATCATGCCGATTCCGGCCAGGGCGGCCATGGCGAACGTGGGGATCTCCTCCAAGGTGCGGGTGTTGATGTCCCACCGGATCGTGGGGCGGTTGCGCTGGTGTCCGGCGTTGAGGAGGCCGCGAAGGTCCTCATTGGCCTTGGCGTTCTCTCCGCCGAAGATGGTGTCGGCCTCGTCGATGAGCAACGTGGGCGGGTTATCAGAACCGATCGAGCGGTACACGGCGGCGGTGGACAGGTTCACGGAGATCAGCGGGTTGTGACAGGTGCCCTCGACCACGTCCAGGAGCCGCGACTTGCCGCAGCGCTTCTCGGGGGCTCGGATGACCAGCCGGGGCGCGTGCGCCCACGCCTGCTGCACATGAGTTGCTGCGATCCACAGCACCACGGCGTCGACAGCGGCGGCGGAAGGCAGGATCACGTAGCGAGTGATGGTGGCGTGCAGCCGGTCGAGGATCGCGGCGCCGTCGAGTCGTTCGGTGGTCGCGTTCATGCGGCAATCCCTTCGGTGGCAACGTGTTCGTCGCGGAAGCCGCCCGCGATGGCGGCGCGGATCTCGCGGGGTGTCTGGTCGGCGGCGCGGCCCGCGTCGGTGAGGGCAGTGAGCGCGTCGGCCTGGTCGATGGCCCCGGCGGCGACCATGCGGGCCACGCCGCGCGCGGCGCCGTAGAGCGTCGTTCGGCGTTTGCCGGCCGGGGCGTTGGCGATCGCGTCGAGGTGTGCCCGGAGCAGGGCGGCGGGTGATGAGATGCCCCCCGCGCTGCGCACCGGCGTCGGCCCGGTCGGGGCGGTCACCGTGGGCTCCTCGTTCGGCCGGCATGCTTCCACCAGCGCGGGGGGCATCTCAGCCAGGGAACGGCCACCGGCCCACCGGTACGGGCGGCCGGTCCGTGGGTGGATCGACGGCGGCGCCACGACGTACCCGCCGTCGCCCCGCACGTCGATGCCCGCGCCGAGGCGTCCCTGACTGCACGAGACAGGCGTTGCCGGGTGGCGGTAGTACAGGTGCCATCCGCCGCTTCCCGTTGCCACACAGGCCGTCTCAGGCATCAGCGCCGGGTCGATGCGGCCCCCGTGCGCGGGGTCGATGTCGACCACGACCGTGCCGGACAGCGCGCCGGTACGGATGGCGAGCATGCCTCGTGGGTTCGCGGCCAGCATGGCGGCGAGCCGGTCGGCGTCGGTCGTCGCGGCGTAGAAGCCGTGGCATGTCAGGCAGTCGCACGCGGCCGGGTCGTGGTCGGCGCTGGGGTTCTTGCAGGCGTCGCAGTTGGCCAGGGGGCGCTTGGTGCGGCCGAGCAGGAACATGGGCCAGCCGTGCTCGGCGTATCGGATCGCGTTGCGCAGCAACGCATCAGCGGCAGTTCGAGGTTCCACTGTGGATGCTCCCGAGCGGGTAGACGTTCCGGGGACTTCGGGCCGCCCGGCCAGCACGGCCGGGGTGTGGATCGGGCAGCGCGGGCCCGGCAGGAAGCGGCGCACGCCTTCGGTTGCGGCGTAGTGCCGGTGCAGGGCGGCGAGGTAGAAGCCGCACGCGGGTGTCATCACGCCGCCCGGCGTACGCCGGCCGCGCGGGCGATGACGGTCTTGAGGTCCCGCACGACCCCGCCCAGCTGCACGCGGGCGGTCAGCTCGTCGGCGGCCAGGACGACGGTGAGCCGGACCTCGGCGTGCTCGCGGCCGTCGGCACTCTGCACGCGGGTGAGGGTCGCGGCGCCGAGGCCGGGAACCTCGACGGTCAGCGGGGCGGCGCGGTGCTCGCCGAGGCCGCACCGGTGGCCCTGCGCGCACCACTCGGGGTGGTCGCCACGGCGGCCCATGGCGGCGATGTGGCGGTGGTTGAGGGCGCTCACCGGGTGCCCCGGTTGTGGTGGCTGTGGTCGTTGGCGTGGATGGTGCGCAGGTAGTTGATGGCGCGGCGGCCGGGCCGCAGTTGGCGGCCGGTGCCGTCGCAGCGGCGGCAGATGCCAAACGCTCGGCCGCCAAACAGGGCGCGGCGCTTGCCGTCGCCGTGGCAGCGGCGGCAGGCCACGAACGGCCAGAGCCAGCAGGCAAGCAGATAACCGAGGGTGATCGCGATCAGGGCGAGGATGAGAAGTCCAGCGGCGGCCGGGCGGCCGGTAGCGGTAGCGGCAAGGACGGACACGGCAGGTGCCTCCAGAGGCGTTTTTGGGCGCAGAGGGGCTGCTGGCGCTACCTGCTACCTGCGTGGGTAGCGGCTGGCCAGGGCGGTAGCGGGGTGGGTAGCGGCGGCGCTACCGGTAGCAGGGCCGCCGCTACCGTTCAGGCGCTCTTGCGCCGGTCGATCGCGGTGTCGATGTCGGCCAGTCGGGCACCGCGGAGGACCTCGCCGCGGACCTTGACGTTCACGCTCGGTACACGATCGCGGAGCTGCGCCGAGATCGCGTCAGAGGTGATGTCGGCGTAGTGCTCGGGCAGGGTCTCGGCGAGCCGAGCGGCGATGACCGGCCAGTGCAGGCCCTTCTCACCCGCGAGGAACACGGCCCGGACATCGGCGAGGGTGTCGCGCATGTCGCGGGTGATGGTCTCGCCGATGGCCGCGCCGGACAGGGTCCCGGCAGCCGCGCGGTGCCTGCGGGCGGCGGTGAGGATGCGCTCGGCGTCGCCGTGGTCGGCGAGGTACGTGCGCACGGTCGGGGTGTCGTCGCTGGCGCCGTAGAGGTAGCCGACGCCCCGGTAGTCCAGCCCGTTGGGCAGCGCCGAGGCGTCGTAGCCCTCGGAGTACGCCTCCCCGCCGAGGATCGCCTCACTCACGAGGCGGTTGCCGCACTTGAGGGCAAAGCGCACGGCGTGGTTGTCGCGGTAGCGGTTGAACAGCCGGCCGACGTCCCCGGCGCCGATGCCGGAGGGCTTCTGCGAGCTGGACAGCAGGACCACGCCGGCCGAGGGACCCACGGCCATGATGTAGGACAGCAGGGCGGCGATCTCTTTGTTCTGCTCCTGGCTGTCCAGCTCGTAGTAGACCTGGAACTCCTCCATGACCAGCAGCCACACGGCCAGCTGCGGATACTTCCGCGACAGCTCCCGGGTGATCTTGCCTTCCGGGCATTCGGCGGTGGACAGCGTGGACAGGAAGTCGTTGACCTCCAAAATGTGCGCCTTGACCTCGCGCAGCACCTCCAGCAGGTGCTCCACCGGGTCGTCATCGCGGCTGTTGGGCACCGGCCCGAACACCATCCGGTGCGCGATGAGCCGGAACTTGTCCCAGTCCGGCGACATCTTCCCGTCAACCACGATGACCCGCACGTACGGGTCCAGCGCGGCGTAGAGCGCGAGCAGCCGGGCCGCGAACGTCTTGCCTTTGCGGGGCTGCGCGCCCACGAGCACGCTGTTCCACATCAGCGACAGCTCGACCTTCCGCCCTCGCTCGTCCAGGCCCATCGGCACCGGGGACCAGATGTCGCGGACCTTGCCGTCCAGCAGCGGCGTTTTGCCGGCCGGGATGGCGAGGGGGTCGCGGTCGGCGACGAACAGCAGGTGCCGCCGGTGGCTGGAAGGGTCGCGGGTGAGGAACACCTGGTTCACCGACACGTCCAGGCCCGAGGCGATGGCGCCCTTGGCGTTGAGGACGTGCTCCCACGTCTTGCCATATGGAAGGTCGATGACCACCTGCGAGCCGGAGCCGGTCGCGTCGCGGGACATCGTGGACCCGAAGCTGATCTGCTGGTTCGGCTTGTCCGGGTCGCCGAGCTTCGCGGCGTAGTAGGCGCGCAGGATGATGTCCGGGTTCACGCGCCGGTACCGGCCCGCGACCACGGCCGGGCGCAGGATCGGCTTGTCCTCGGGGTGGCCGAGGCGGGCCAGCCCGCACACCGCACCAGCGACGGCCAGACCGACCACCCACCACGGGGCCATGGCGTATGCGATCGGCCCGCCGATGCCCAGCGCGAGCAGCTCCCCGCCGAGGACGATGCCCCGCCACGTGCGGGTGGCCTTGACCTCTCGGTGCAGCTTGTACCAGGTCTGCGGGTCGTTGTCGTCGGCCGCGCGCTGCCGCAGACCGTACTGCTCCGACAGCCACCACCAGCGCAGCTGACGCCCGATCAGCTTGAACAGCCCGACCGTGGCCCAGAACCCGGCCTGCGCGGCGTACCAGGGCGCCCGGACCGCGTGGAAGCCCGTGCGGTGCAACACGTCCTCGGCGATGTCGCGGACGGTCGCCTTGAAGTTCTGCCAGCCCAGCAGCCGCGCCGGGATGATCGGGCGGCGGCCCTTGGAATCGGCCGGCGGGGCGTCGACCAGCACCCCGCCCGGCTCCGGCTCGTCGTCGAGCGGGACGTCGAAGTGCCCCGCAGCCTCGGTGCCGCCGCGGCGGGCGCGGGCCGCGCCCAGGTCGACCACGTCGGCGACCTCGTCCTCGTACTTGTTCCAGTCGAACCCGTTCGGGTGGCTCCCGCTCCGGCTCGTTCGTCGTCATGCTGAGGGTCTCCTGACTCCTTCTGGAGGGATGGGGACCGGTGCGCGGCCGGGTTTCCTAGGCCTGAAGGCCGCGCACCGGGCGGAACTACTCGTGGTTGGCGTGGATGAGGTGCGCGAGGGCGGCGCCCATGCCGAGCACCGCAACGGGCAGGCAGGCAACCGCAGTGGTGATCTGCCACGGCGCGTGCGTGACCCCGGCAGCGGTCAGCAGGTGGTAGGCCACCTGGCCCGCGCCGCCGAAGATGAGCGAGCCGATCGCGGACCAGCGGGCGAACGACCGGGCAGCGGCCGGGGCCGTGCCGGTCAGCCAGACCGCGAGGGCGTACGCGGCGTAGGTCTCCACGCCGATCGGCAGCGTGATCGCGGTGTTCAGACTGAGGTCGTCCCAGATTCCCGGCAGCGGATGGACCACGCCGAACCCGGTCAGTTCGCCGAGGCCGACCCACCCGGACCAGATGGCCACGAACGCGGGCAGCGCCAGCAGGACGACCGGCCACGAGCGCGGCTTGCGCGCCTTCGCCGCCGGGCGCGGCGCCCGGACGGGCGGGATGTACTCCGGCTCGTCGGTGATGTTGGTGCCCGGGTGTCCGTCACCCGTGGCCAGCGCCACCGCCTCGGGCGCCTCAGCGGGCGCGGGCGGCCCGACCGGGACGGGCGCCTCGGTGGGCTCGTCGTCCGGCTCCAGGTCCGGGACGAGGTGCAGCGGGCGCGGCGCGGGTGCCTCCGGCTCGGCCGGCAGAACGGTGGTCTCCTCGGCGGCGAGGGCCTCCAGCACGGCCATGGCCTTCGGGGCGCCGATCTTGAACGTCTTCATGAGCGCGTTGCGGGAGGGGGTGCGGCCGATCTGCTCGGCGAGCGTGCGGGCCTGCGGCAGCAGTTCGGCGATCGGCGGCGGGTACGCGCTCGGGGCGGTCGCGGTGGTCACGTCAGGCTCCGTTCGGGTAGAGGTGCTCGGTGTGGTCGAGGGTGCGGCGGGTCGCCGTCGCGGCGTCGAAAAACGGGGTGCAGTGGTCCTCGGCGCAGATGCGGCAGAGGGTCAGGCAGAGCGGGCCGATGAGGGTGTCCGCCTCGTACGCAGCGAGGTCGGCGGTGTCGCCGCAGGACTCGCACCGCCCGGCGAGCGGGCAGCGCGACCAGGGCGTGCGCATCGGCTCAGGCCGCCCGACGCGGCGCGTTGAATCGGCGCATGTACCAGCGCAGCGCTTCGGCGACCACGGCGTCACGGGACCGGCGCAGACGCTGCGCGGTCACCTCGTCCACCGGCCCGTGCGCCGACATGATCCTGATCTGCACGTCGAGCAGCTCGATCTCCGCCTCGATGAGGGGCATCTCGCTCTCGATCGCGTCGAGCTGCGCCGCCGTGGGCTCGGTCCAACCGTCGGGGTCTCTCACCATGACTCCTTCACTTGCTGCACTTGGTTAGTCAAGTGCGCTGAGATGAAGGTAGATGCGCTTGGCTAGACAGGTCAAGATGCCTGACACAAGTTTTCTAGTCTGGCTAGTCAGGACGTACGATGACCTGCGTGTCTGACGAGGAATTGACCTACCTCAGCGAGCTGGACCCCGACGACCCCACCGGCGCCGCGCAGCAGATCGCGCGCCAGCTCCGCGCGGCGATCCTGACCGGGCGGCTCAAGCCGGCAGAAAAGCTTCCGTCCCAGCCAGACCTCGCCAAGCACTACGGCGTTGCTCGGGAGACGGTGAAGCGAGCCCTCGACGCGCTACGCGGGGAGCGGCTGATCGTGTCCCGGCAGGGCAGCGGCGTCTTCGTGCGCGCGCAGACCCAGCGGCCAGTCGAACTGCGGCCACACCTGGAGGCCGCGTTCGAGCGCGAGGAAGTGACCATCGATTTCGCCGGGTTCATCGGCGAGACCCTTCAGGGCGCGCTCGCCGAAGTGCTCGACCAAGTGCGCGCCGGCCAGTTGGCGCCGAAGCGGATCACGATCCGGGTCATGGTCTCCGACATGCGCGTGCCGATGGCGCTACCGGCCCGCGCCGACACCGGCGCCGACGACCCGATCGTGCGCGAGCGGATGGAGCGCATCTCCCACCGGTCGCTCGACGCGATCGTGGACCAGGTGCACGAACTCGCCGACCTCGGCCTGATCGAGTCAGCCACCGTCACGGTGCGGCAGCACTCCGCGTCGCCGCTGTTCAAGCTCTACATCATCAACAACAGCGAAGTGTTCTTCGGCTTCTACCCGGCCATCGAGCGCACCGTGTCGTACAAGGGCGAGCCGCTAGCCATCTACGACTTGCTTGGCAAGGACGTGCCGCTGTTCAACTACGCCGTGAGCGAGGAAGACACCTCGCACGGCACGCAGTTCGTCGGTGCGTCGAAGCAGTGGTTCGACTCGGTGTGGGACAGCGTGGCAAGGGAGTACCAGGGATGACCAACGACCTGCGCGCGCTTCTAGGCCGGAGCCGGGCGATCCTGCTCGACTTCGACGGGCCGGTGTGCTCCATCTTCGGTGGCTACCCGGCACCTACCGTCGCGGCTGAGCTCCTCGACCTGCTCGAAGGGCGCGGGGTCCACCTCGCCGAGGACATTCGTTCCGAGACGGACCCCATGGAGGTGCTCCGCTGGTCGGCGACGCTCGGCAAGCCCGAGCTGCTCCGCGAGGTCGAGGACGGACTGTGCCGCGCCGAGCTCCTCGCGGCCGAATCCGCGATCCCCGAGCCACAGGGCCAGGCCGTCATAGAGGCCGCCCGCGACTCGGGGCGGCGGGTGGCGATCGTGAGCAACAACTCCGCCAACGCGATCGACGCCTACCTTCAGGCGCACCGGCTCATGGACCACATCGCGTACGTCGCCGGCCGCGCCTACGCTCAACCCAAGCGTATGAAGCCCCACCCAGAGCCGTTGTGGCGCGCGGCAACGGCGCTCGACGTGGAGCCCGCGGCGTGCGTACTGATTGGCGATTCGCTGTTCGACATTGAGGGCGCGAAAGCGGCCGGAGTCCCAGTGATCGCCTTTGCCAACAAGTCCCCGAAGGTACAGCACTTCACCGAGGCCAGGGCAGATTTCGTCGTTACCGACCTGGGCGGCATCGCGGTTGCACTCCGACCGTCAGCGGGCGGTTGACGTATGGCCAGATCCCGACGGGCGAATTGCGCGCGAAGCGTCATGCGACCATGTCCTGGCCAGCGCACCGCTGAGGAGCTCCACGCAGAACGACACGGCCGCCGTGGAAGCACTCCTGATCGAGCGCAGTGGTGCGGGTTGTATGGCGCGGCCACAACAGATTTTGAACCACTGTCCTGATCTCTCGACGATGGAGGTCTTGTTGACGACTTCGGACTGGGTAATCCTGGCGCTCGGCGGGGCTATGATCGCAGTAGGTGTCACATTGTGCCTATTGTTGGTGCGATTCATTAGACTCGCAAGCGTTCAGGTTGAAAGCTTGCTCAATGTCGCGCAATCCCAAGAGCAAATCCGTGTCTACATCGGCGAATACGTTTCGAATCGGACCCGTTCAACCAGTTGGGGTGGTTCGAATTTCGTCTATCAAACGCTAGAACGGACACTGCGCGACCTTCCGACTCGACTTGAACGCGCACTCAATCGGTCGTTCGAGCAAATACCGTTAAATCAGTACATAGAAATTGCCAATCAAAATGTCACGTCTAGCGCTCAGACTGAGGCTGAACCGGGGCACCGCGAGATAGTGCGGGAGCTGGTCCACTCCCTCAACACACCTTTGCTGGGGATCGAAAGTGCCGTGCTAACGCAGCAATCTATGCCAGGCGGCGACATGACACCCGCCCTGGCGAACATTGCCGGATACGTTGAGTTATGCAAGGCATTCCTTCTGGCGTATAAAAATTCAACGTCCGCGCTGGCATCGACTGATGAATGGGCGCCAGAGGACCTCAAATCCTCAGTGCAGGGCGCGCTGATTCTTTACAGTCGGCAGCTGAACAAAGCCGTCTCAGGCCAGGTGCGTCTACCGGGGCGGATTGAGGGGTACTCCAACAATCTCCTTCTGGCAATTACCCTTCCACTCATAGAAAATGCCGTCGAGGCCTCTCCGGAAAACGGCGAGGTAACAGTTGACGTGCTGGTCGATGAGTCGGTGGTGATTTCGGTGACCAACTCGTTCGTTGGCGCAGCACCGGACAACTCCATCTATAAGTATGGAACGACGACGAAGGAAAGCCATCAAGGTTTAGGGCTTCCGATTGTCTCTCGCCTCGTTGGTAGCTACCGCGGCGGCGCCGTGTCGCACACCGTTACCGGCGAGTCAATTGAATTCAGGGTGAATCTCCCAAAGAGGCTGACATGAACGAAGAAGTCCTGGTGGTCGATGACCAAAAGGACGTGGCCGAGTCGCTGGCTGAGCTAATTCGTGTGTCGATTCGGATACGTGCCGTAGCAACAAGTGATCCTCGCGAAGCGGTCTCGCTCGTTAGGGACTCACCGATTAAGGTCGCGGTCCTTGATCAGCGAATGCCCGAGATTACAGGAACGGAACTTTCCGCGGAACTGCGATCAGTGAACGACAAACTGCGTCTAATTATGTTCACCGGGATGGCATCCGGCGAAGAGGTCGCGAATGCGGCGTTCGAGCGAGGGTTCAATGCAATGCTGCAGAAAGCGGACGTTGGGCGGTTACCCGAAGCTGTTTTCGAGCAATATATCAGGTATCAGATCGACTCTAAGCAGCGAGCCGTTCAAAGGCTCTCGTTGTTTCAAACGCCACGACGGTATCGAATTTTCGGCCCCAGGATTAAGTATGCTCTCGTCGACGCGTATGTCATTGAGGACAACTTCGTTGACGACGACAGTTGGGAGACGTTCCTGCATCTAAGTCGAGGCCAGGAAGAAAAGCGAACCTGGTCCTGGTCAGTAAAGCGTTCGGTGACCATCGAGGAGCAAAGCCAGGAAGCGCTCAAGCACAGCCTACGAGGGAAGCTTTCGGGAACTGTCGCCCAGCTGGAATCAGCCCTCGAAGAGTCTCTAACTGCGTCCTCGAAGGAGTCCCGTTCGAGAGAAGACTCAACGGGAGGCGCCCGGGAGATGACGTATAAGTTAACTGATCAAGATGGGGCGGTCAGGGCTCGCCACTTCCAACGCGCCCCCGTTTTCCGTCAATGGTCAGTCGTTCTAGGCGTGACCTGCGACCAGTGCGGAAATCCCCATGAGGAACGAATTGTGGCGAATGAACGACTTCCGCTTTTCGCGACGCGACAGGTCGACTATTTTGATGACGGCGATCGTAAGATCTTTGGCAGCGGTTCCGTAAAGGCGTCCTATGTTTAGGCGGATATGCGTAATTCCGATCGCCGGTATCGCTCGGTGCAAGTGATGATTGTCGGCGACGCACCGCGAGCGCAAATCCCTGGAGCCGCAGAGCGGTAGAAGCTTGCCGTCGAGGCACAGCCGATCACGGCGAGGCGCCTCTTCCTGCCGTCGCGGCCGTGGTTGGAACAGAGGGATGCCCTCTGTTCCAACCACACTTGTGGCAGGGGGTGAAGCAGGGGGGTCACGGCAGTGGACAGCCACGTACGCCAGCGACCGTGGGCGGAGTGAGAACCCTTGTGCTGTAACGGTTTATGGCACGTCGGCCTTAGCCTCTATCGGATTGACACGGAAGAGGTCACTGGTTCAAACCCAGTATCGCCCACCACAGCTCAAGGGCCGTTTCCGCCGGTTGGAAACGGCCCTTGAGCCGTTCGCGGGGTCTACGCCGCCCGAGGGGTTCCGCCGGGCAGGCTGAGCATGAGACCGTCTCCGTGACCCTCGTACCGGCGAGATCGGCAATCTGTTCCAAGGTCAAGCCAATGGCCGACGCGATCGACACGAGGTTGTGCCGCAACTCCCGTGGCATCTTCGGGTCGAGCCCGACCGCCTCCGCCGTCCGGCACATTGCTCGCAGGACGTTGCCGACCCTCCCGTCCGCTACGTCGGGATCCCGCCGGGTACGACGGTCGGCGCGTCCAGCAGACCGGACGTGGTCAAGATGAACTCGACCGTGCCGTCGAACGGCGAAGTCTCCTCGATGACCTGTTCCCCGGGCACGCCGAGCAGGTCGTGCTCGGCGTACCAGCCGGCCATGTGCTCGGGCGTGAATTCGGCCGCCTGCGGCCGGGTCGCATGCCGGCGCAGGGTTTCGGCGAAGCTCACGTCCAGGTAATAGACCGACGTCCGGCCTGCGTGCGCCGTGATCAGCCGCCGAAGCATCGCCGCGTAGCGCTCGGTGTGCAGGATGCCCTCAACGATGGCGTGGTAGCCGTGGTCGAGCACGAACCGGGCATTGGTCTCGATCAGATCTGGGGCGATCCCGCCGGGTCGGTCGCGTTCGCGGAGCAGGATCCGTCGCAGGTAGTCCTGTTCGATCAGCCCTATACCGCGGTGGCCGTATCGGGAGCGGATCTCGCGGGCGATGGACGACTTGCCGGATCCGGAGTTGCCGCGAATGATCACCAGATGGGTGTCGATGGTCCCGCAACGGTTGTGGTCGGCTGACACCGGCTCATCGTGGCACGGCTGCGTCTGCCGCTGCCGGCAAGGACGGTCCAGCCTGATCGGATGCCTTCATGCGGATGGCGTCGCGGGCGGATCTGCCATGGAGAACGTCGTCATCGACATGCCGGCCAGGGCGGCGTCGTCCTGGCCGCGGACACGCCTGGAGGCGGCACGGGCCGCCGTGCGTGGTCGTCAGGTGTCGTAGGCCGTTCCGGCGACGGCGGGGCCCACGTCCTCCGGCAGATGCGCCACGACGATGGCGACCGCTCCGGCGGCGTCGTCGGCCTCACCGTACACCCGCGGCGGGAGGTCGTCGGCGAAGCGCTGCTGTCGCACGACGTACCCGCCGCTGACGCGGGGGTCGACGACCGGCAGGCGGGTGTCGTCGAACGGGAACCCGGTCGTGAAGCTGAAGCACAGGGACGCGAGGCTGGTGTACGGATACAGTGCGCGCAGCACCGGCTGCGCCTGGGCCGCGTCGATGATGTCCACGACGAACCGGAACTCAGGGTCCCTGTCGCTGATGCCGGCCCAGCGGCGGCGCAGGTGCCGCCACTGGACGGCGACCTCCTCGGCCGGCCCGAGTTCGGTGGCCCGGGCGTGGTCGTCGACCTCGAGGAACGGCGCGGCTGCGGTGATCTCGGCGAGGGTGGCCGCGTGCCGCCAGGCCCCGGCGGCCCGCACGATCTGGCCCAGGTCGGTGGTCGCGCCCCCGACAAGGCGCACCCCGCGGCTCCAGCCGTCGACCACGAACGTCGGGCCGCCGGGCGCACCGTCGATCCGCATCGGCTCGCGCGGCTCGACCAGGCTCTCGACCAGCGCCGTCGTCGCCGGGTGCTTCTCGGGAACGCCGATGGTCCCCAGATCGACATCGAGCTCGCGGGCCAGCGCCGCGACGGCGCCGGCGATTCCTTCGGGCTGCTCCATGGCGTGAGGCTACGGCCGTTCCGTCATGCCCGGGGATGGCCAGGGCGACGAGCTGCACCGCCGGACGTTGGCACTCGGACCGCTTGCTTAGCCGTCACACCGAACGTACGACTGCTCCAGCCTGACCTGATCCAGCGCGACCGCACCGACGGCACACAGCCCAACCAGCGTGACGAGCGCGAGCGCAATCCAGATCAGCGCGCCTCGCCGGCGACGCGCCAGGCCGAGCCCGGCCGCGACGAGCAGCGGGCCACCTACCCCACAGACGGCAAGCAACATCATCGACCCGTAATCCGGATCGGTGCACGCATTCACGTGCCTGGCCATCCGGAAGAAATACGGAGTGCCGAGCAGCCACGCCAAAAGCCCAGCAAGCATGAACAACGATCCGACGACTTGCAGCGCGCGTCGCGGCACGGCCGGTTTCACCCATGCAGCATGACCGATGGTTCGCAGTTACGAAATGGCGTGGCATCAGCAGATCCGGACCGGCCGGGCCCTGAGCGGGGCCCGGCCGGTCGGCGACGGGTCTGATCAGGCGGGGGCGATGCTGAACTTCTCCCACGCGCCGATCTCGGTGCGGTTGGCGATCAAGGGCTGGCTGCCGCCCTTCTCCGCCGTCACGTAGCGGCCGTTGGCGTTGGCCTTGAAGCTGACCGTGCCGTCGGCGTTCGTCACCATCTGGAACTTCTCCCAGGCGCCGACCACGGTGCGGTTGGCGATGAGGGCCTTGCCGCCCGCGCTCTCGGCGGTCACGTACCGGGAGTTGGCGTGGGCGAGCAGCGCCACGTAGCCGTCGCCGGCGTCGACGATGTCGTACGTCTCCCACACGCCGACGACGCCGCGGTTGGCGATCAGGGGCTTAGTACCATGCAGCTCCGCCGTCACCAGCAGGTTGTTGATGTACGCGGTCATGCTCACGGTCGTGGGCGCCTTCACCTTCGTGAACTTCTCCCACGCGCCGATCGCGGTGCGGTTGGCGATCAGGGCCGCGTTGCCGCCGTTCTCCGCGGTCACGTAGTTGCCGTTCGCGTTCGCCTTCAGGCTGATGGTGCCGTCGCCGTTGTCGATCTGCTCGAACTTCTCCCAGGGGCCGACGGCGGAGCGGTTCGCGATCAGCGGGGAGTTGCCGCCGTTGTCCGCGGTCACGTACTGCAGGTTCGAGCGGCTGCGCAGCGCCACGAAGCCGCCGCCCTGGTCGATGACGTCGAACTGCTCCCAGGCGCCGATGACGGTCCGGTTGGCGATCAGCGGGGCCTTGCCGCCGTTGTCCGCGGTGACGTAGTTGCCGTTGGCGTTCGCCCGCAGCTCGATCGGGGCGGTGCCGTTGTAGGTGGCCGTGTACGTCGTGGCGGCCGACGGCGCCGTCAGGGTGTGCGTCTGGTTACCGTTGTCGGACCAGTTGCCGAACGAGTACAGCATCGTGCTCGTCGTCTGCGGCGCCGGCGCGCTGACCGAGTTCGTCGAACCGACGATGACCCGGCGGGTGAACGGCGTCGCCTGGCTGGACGAGCCGACGACGACCTGCAGGCCCGAGGGCTTGCTGGCGAAGGACAGCTCGACGGTCTTGGGCTGCAGGTCGACGGTCGCGACGCTGGTCAGGTTGGCGTCGTTGGTGGCGGTGAGCTTCAGCCGCAGGTACGACGGGTACTCGTGGTCCGGCGCCTTGAACGAGCCGCTGCTCACGCCGTTGAACGTCTGCAGGTAGTGGGTGTGGCAGTTGTCCGGGGCCGTGCAGTGCTCCAGCTGCAGCTCCCACTTGAGCGCCGAGTCCGGCAGGTTGCTCTGCGTCTGCGGGTCGGTGGCGTGGCCGGAGAAGTTCACCGTGTCGCCGACGCCCCAGGTGAACGTGCCCGCCGGGGAGTCGATCACCGCCGTCGGGGTCTCGGCGCCGGCCGTGATCGTGGTCGTCGCGGTGCCGCTCGCGCCGAGCGGGTCGGTGACCTTCAGGATCGCGGTGTAGCTGCCGTTCTTGTCGTACGTGTGCGAGACCTTGACCCCGGTCGCGTCGAACTTCCCGTCGCCGTCGAAGTCCCACTGGTAGGTGAGCTGGCTCTGGTCCGCCACGTCGGCGTCGGTGGAGGCCGACGCGTCGAACTGGGCGACGAGCGGGGTCGTGCCGGACGTCGGGGTGGCGGTGAAGGAGGCCACCGGCGGGCGGTTCGTCGGGAAGTACCGGATCCGCCGGACGGTGCCGCCGACCAGGTCGACGTAGTAGAGGTCGTTGCCGGGGCCCATCGTGAGGTACGCCGGATACGCCGCGCCGGCCGAGAACGTCTGGATCTGGGTCGGGTCGGGCTGCCCGTTCGCGCCCTTGAACATCGCCCAGATGCAGCCGCGGGCGTAGTCGGCGAAGAACAGGGCGCCGTTGTACGCGCTGGGGTACGACCCTCCGCCCGGGTAGAACGCCACGCCGGTGATGGACGAGCCGCCCGACGGGCAGGCCTCCCCCGGCACGATCTGGTTGGCGTGGTTGTAGGTGTAGTACGGGCTGGTCTGCCCGCCGTTCGCGTACAGGCTGTTGCACAGGCCCAGGTTGGCGCCCTCGTAGCCGGGCTGGCGGGCCGCGCCCTCGAAGCAGGGCCAGCCGAAGTTCACCGGGGAGGAGGTCGACGGCGTCGGGATCCGGTTGATCTCCTCCCACGAGTTCCAGCCGACGTCGCCGGCCCAGATCTCGTTCGTGCCCGGGCGGATGGTGAACCGGAACGGGTTGCGCAGACCGAAGCCGACGGGCTTGGCGGCGGCCGGGTTGGCCGGGTCGACGCGCAGGATCGAGCCGTCGTACTGCAACGGGTCCCCGGTGCTGCGCAGGTCCTGCGAGCGCAGCGCGCCGCCCTCGCCGGACGGGTCGCCGCAGGGGTTCACGGGGTTGCCGAACTGGCCGTAGTCGACGGTGCCGAAGCTGGCGCCGTCGCCGGAGGAGACGTAGAGCGCGCCGTCGGCGCCAAAGTGCAGGTCGCCGATGGAGTGGCTCGGGAACTGCTGGCACCAGTCGTTGATGAGCGGCGTCTCGGTGCCGTTCCACTGGTTGCCGGCGGCGGTCAGCTTCGACAGCCGGGCGGTGATGACGCAGTTGCCGCCGGCCCCGCCGCCCTCGACCACGCAGTCGTCGTGCCAGACGGGGGCGGTCTTGCCGGGCGGGGCGTCGTAGCTGTAGAGCACGTACACGGACGGGTCGTCCGGGAATGTCGGGCTGAGCGCGAGGCCGAGCAGGCCGCGGTCCCAGTAGTCGTGCACCTTGGCGGACAGGTCGGCGAAGACGGTCCCGGTCGGCGCCGACAGGCTGGCGAAGACCTTGATCACGCCGTTCTTCTGGGCGACGAACACGCGGCCGTCGGATGCGAACTGGATGCTGGTCGGCTGGGTCAGGCCGCTGAACACGACCTGTTCCTGGAAGCCGTTCGGCAACGTCGCCGCCGTTGCGGCGGAATGTCCGAATCCGAGCGCGAATGCGGCGCCGGCGGCCGTGATGGCGACTGCCGCGAAAACCGACAAATGCCGACGCAGCGACATATTTACGCCCCCTGTCCACGCACGAAACAGGCGACAGCGTATCGCTGGACGTCGACAGGGTTAAGTGTTCGATACGCCGAGAAGGGATTGACCGTTCGGTCAGCATCCGGGGCCGCCGGTCACGGAAACCGGCGGGCCCGACACGATCCCGGCTAGGCGGGCGTCTGCTGATAGACGCGGATGTAGTCGACCTCGAGCTGGCGGGTCAGCGTCGGGTCGGTGAGCCCGACGCTCCAGCCGCGCTGCCAGTCGTTGTCGACCATCATGTGCATGAGCAGCTGCATGGGGCCCTTCTCGATGGCGGGCGCGTTGGTGAACCGCGCGCACTCGACGCCGTCGATGTACCAGGAGATGTGGTCGGGCTCCCAGTCCACGCCCATCCGCACGAAGTCCTTCGAGTAGTCCTTCGCCGCGCACTTGCCGTTGTTCTTCTTGCCGGTGTTGACGTGCATGGACTCCTTGCGGTCGTCCCAGTGGTACGTCATGTACATCGTCGAGGGGTCGTCGCCCATCTCCTCGAGGATGTCGAGCTCCGTCTTGTAGTTGTAGGACGGGTCGGCCGGCAGCATCCAGAACGCGGTGAAGAAGCCCTGCGTCGCCGGGAACTTGAAGCGCGACTCGACGTAGCCGAACGTGAACGAGTACAGGTACTTCGAGCCGTTGTCGGCGTTCGGGCGCGCCGTGGAGACCAGGCCCGCCTTGTACGTGCACGACCCGCCCTGGCACGCGCTGCTCTTGTACGGCGGGCTCAGCGGCGCGGCGATGAGCTTCGCGGTGCCGCCGGAGACGACCACCTGGCTGGGCTGGTAGTGCTCCCGCCCGCCGTTGAACGTCGAGGTGCAGTCGCCGGTGTTCCAGTCGAAGCAGGGGCTGAGCTTGGTCTTGTCCAGCGAGCTGCCGTTGAACTCCTCGCTGAAGCCGATGGTCCAGCGCTTGCCGGCCGCGGGCGGGATCGACGGGGCGCCCGGGGCGGAGCCGACGCCGGCCTTGGAGGCGGTGGCGCCCGGCTTGCCCGACGCCGACGGGCCCGCCGACGCGGACCCCGAGGGCCCCGCGCCGAGGCCCGACTCGCCCGCGGGGTCGCCGTTGCCCGCGGCGTCGATCGCCTGGCCCGTCTCCGGGCTCGACGCGGAGTCCTTCTTCATGTAGGTGACCGCGCCGGCACCGGCCGCGACGAGCAGCACCGCGGCGGCCGAGGCCACCACGACCCCGAGCCGGCGCCCGCCCCGTCGCCGGCGCACCGGCAGGGCCGGCTCCCCCGGCCGTTCATCATTTTCCGGAGTGTCGAAATCATCCGGTTGGAAACGCATTCGCCCGCCAATCGGTGCGCATTTGTGCACGTATCGAGCACGTGCCGGACCAATTGCAGCGGCCACCCTACCACCGCTGTGCGCACGATCTTTGGCTTTGTAATGACGTGCGGCCGGGAGCTGCCAAATACATGACAGACCCCGGCCGCGTATCCGGATCTAGGCGTGGCGGCCGGACTGGGTGAACGGCATGCCGTGGTGATTCGTCTGGGCCAGGCGGCTGTTGAGGTTGCCCGCGTTGGCGATCTTGTCGTGGTACGCCTCGCGGCGGCGGGCCACACACCCCGTCGGCTTGTCGCTGGCCGAGACGAGATCCGGGTCGAGGTGGGTGTTGAGCCCGTCGCGCAGCAGCATCAACGCCTCGGCCCGCAGCTGGGAGACCCGCGACTCGGTGACGCCGAGCTCGTGCGCGATCTCCATCATCGGGCGCTCCTGGAAGAAGTACCCCTTGACGACCTTCCCGAGCCGCTCGGGCAGCGCCTCGACGGCGTTGTGCAGGTAGCCGATGCGCTCCCGGTGCAGGATCAGGTCCTCGGGCCCGGCGGCCCGCTCGGGGACCATGTCCTCGGCGCTGCCGGCGGCGAATCCCTGCAGCGACAGTACGGCCGCGCGCTGGACGTCGTCGTCGATGGCCTGCAACTCGTCGATGCTCACCCCGAGCGCCTCGCCGAGCTCGGCGTTCGTCGGGGTGCGGCCGAGCGCCGCGGTGAGCTCCTGTTGCATCGCGTCGACCTGCCGGGCCCGGGCCCGCACCGAGCGGCTCGCCCAGTCCAGCCCGCGCAGCTCGTCCAGGATCGCGCCCCGGATGCGGGTGGTGGCGAAGCTGCCGAACGGAATGCCGCGGCTCGGGTCGAACGCCTTGGCGGCGCCGGCCAGGGCCGCCATCCCGGCCGAGACCAGGTCCTCGCGGCTGACGTGGGCAGGCAGGCGGCCGAGCGTCTGGCGCACCAGATGCCCGACGAGCGGCAGATGCTCGCGGATCAGGTCCTCGAGCTCCCGGCCTTCCAACTGGACCTTGAGCGTGGCACCCTCAAGGGTCGTTGTCATCGGTTCCCCCTCGTGTCCGGGTGGACCCCGTGCAGGCGGTCCACCTGCTGACACGAAGAACTTTCGACTACGAAGGGTGCTTACGCCGTCACTTTCGGGTGCATCTCGGTTGCTGAACGGTGAGAGTCCTCAAGGCTCGGCGTGTCGCGTAGCGCGCCGAAGCGTTCGAACACCGGTACAGTCAGCGCCCGATGAACCTTGTGCCCCACGCGCCCCGCCTGCGCCGTGCCGCCCGCCGAGAGTTCGGCTGGGAGACCCTTCGTCCCGGACAGCTGCCGCCGATGCGTGCCCTGCTCAAGAAGCGCGACGCACTCGTCGTGTTACCCACCGGCGGCGGAAAATCCGCGATCTACCAGGTGCCGGCGACCTTGATCGCCGGACCCGCTGTCGTCATCTCACCACTTCTGGCCCTCCAGCAGGACCAGATCGCCGGGCTCAACCGCCGCCGCGAGGGCCAGGCCGTGCGGATCAGCTCCGCCGAGACCCCCGCCCAGCAGCGCCGGGCGCTCGAGGCGCTGCGGGCCGGCACCGCCCGGTTCCTGTTCATCACGCCCGAGCAGCTCGGCAACCCCGAACGCCTCGCCGAGGTCAAGGCGCTGCGCCCGGGGCTCGTGGCCGTCGACGAGGCGCACTGCGTCTCCTCGTGGGGGTACGACTTCCGTCCCGACTATCTGCAGCTCGGGCACCTCATCCGGGAGCTGGGCCGGCCACCGGTGGTCGCGCTCACCGCAACCGCCTCGCCGCCCGTGCGTGCCGACATCATCGCCGCGCTCGGGCTGCGCGACCCGTTCACGCTCGTCGCCGGGCTGGACCGGGCCAACCTGCAGCTCGGCGCCGTGCACTGCACCAGCGACGAGCAGCGCTGGCAGCGCCTCCTGGCCCAGGTCGAGCAGGAGCAGCACCCCGGGATCGTGTACGCCCCGACGCGCGCCATCGCCGAGCAGTACGCCCAGCGCCTCGCCGACCGGGGCATCGACGCGGTCGCCTTCCACGCGGGCCTGGCCGCGGGCGAGCGCAACCGCCGCTACGAGGACTTCATGGCCGACCGGATCCCGGTCATGGTCGCCACCAGCGCGTTCGGCATGGGCGTGGACAAGCCCAACATCCGCTGGGTGCACCACGTCGCCCTGCCCGACTCCCCCGACAGCTACCTGCAGGAGATCGGCCGCGCCGGGCGCAACGGCGAGCCGGCCCGCACCATCCTGTTCTTCCGCGCCGAGGACGTCGCCCTGCAGCGGTTCTTCGCCACCGGCGCGCCCGACGGCAAGGAGCTGACCCAGCTCGCGGCCGCGCTGCGCGAGGGCCCCGCGACCCGGGCCGGGCTCGCCACCCGCAGCGGACTCCCGGCCCGCCGGATCACCGCGCTGCTGAGCCTCCTGGAGCAGGTCGGCGCGGCTGAGGTCGGCGCCGGGAACAAGCTCACCGCCCCGCGGTACGCGCCCACCCCGGCCGAGGCGTCCCGCCTCGCCCTGGCCCAGTTCGAGCGGCACCAGACGCTGCGGCGCTCGCGGATCGACATGATGCGCCAGTACGCCGAGAGCGCGAACTGCCGCGGGCGCTCCCTGCTGGCGTACTTCGGCGAACAGGCCGACGCGCCGTGCGGGCACTGCGACAACTGCGCGAACGGCACCGTGGTCGTGGACCCGGTCGTGCCCGCGCTCAAGTGGTACCAGAAACTGTTCCGCCGCCCCTCCGCGCCGGTGCCCGCGCCCTCGCTTTCGCACTCGGCCTCGCCCGGGGCCAAGACCGTCGACGAGAGCCGGCCGTTCCCGGTCTCCAGCGAGGTCCGGCACTCGGCCTGGGGCACCGGGACGGTCATGGCCTACGAGCAGGACCGCGTCGTGGTGCTCTTCGAGCAGGTTGGGTACAAGACGCTCAGCGTGCCCATCGTGCAGAAGTCGAAGCTGCTCGAACCGGTGTAGGAGGGTTGTTGCCATGGCCGAGATTCCCGCGGACCTCAATGCCGCCAACGCGAAGCTCGTCGAGGAGTTCCGGGCCGCCGGGCGCCGGCTCGAGGGGCGGCCGCTGCTGCTGCTCACCACCACCGGGCGGCGCACCGGCCGGCGGTACACCAACCCGATGATGTACGTCCGCCTCGACGGGCGGCTGCTCGTCATCGCCTCCGCGGCCGGCGCCGAGCACGACCCCGACTGGTATCAGAACCTCGTCGCCGACCCGGCCGTCACCGTCGAGGTCGACGGCGCCGAGTACGCGGCCACGGCCCGCCCGGCGCCCGACCGCGACCCGCTGTTCGCGCGGATCGCCGAGCAGTACCCCTTCTTCGCCGACCACCAGCGGGGCACCGCCCGCACGATCCCCGTCGTGGAGCTCGTCAGCTCGGCGTGATGACCCGCTCGGGCTCCACGTGCTCGCGCTTGGTCCCCGGGAGCTGTTCGGTGCTCCACCACGCGTCGGTGTGGTACTCCTCCGGCAGCTCGTCCTCCCACGGGTCCAGGCCGAGCCGCTCCATCGCGTCGAACCAGGCGTCCCGCCGCGACTGCGGCAGGCGGGCGCCGCACCACGGGCAGTAGCCGATCACGACCATCGACGTGCCCCCGTCGCGGACCGGCAGGCCGTACTCGTCGAACTTGGCCGAGTAGACGACGACCACGTCCGGGTCGTCCCACGGGTCCACGTCCTCGCCCTCGTCCTGAAACTGGGCACGCATCCCGTCGCAGCAGTGTCGTAGCACCGCAGGAGTATGCACCGGTCACCGCGCCGCGACGAAAACTAGCTGATCAGCTGTCATGTGCGGGATAGTTCGGCCCGTCATCGCGGGGCTACGCTCCGACCAGCACGTTCTCACCACGCATTGCACAACGCGCCGCTGGCACGTCTTTCGCGAATCGTCAGGCCGGCACCACATAGACCCTTACGCACAGACCCTTTGAAGGGACCCATCCCATGAGCGACTTCGAGACCGGCGACACCGGCGCGGACTACGGCCACTACGAGGCCGGCCAGGAGAGCGGCGAGCTCGAGCAGCTGCACCAGGCGCAGGGCTCCGAGGCCGACGCGCAGTCGCAGTTCGGCGTGTACGAGCAGGACCACCACACCGCCGAGTCGACGGACTTCTCGCAGGGCCACCACGTCGAGTACGACGCCCCGGCGGCCGTGCACTACGAGTCGGACGACTACACCAACTACTCCCACGACGCGACCTCGGACGACCACGTCTTCGCCGCCGAGGGCAGCGAGTCCTCGCACCAGGCCCAGTTCAGCGAGCTCAGCGCCCTGCAGGAGAAGTTCGAGGCCGCGTTCGCGCAGGGCACCGAGGTGCACCAGCAGGGCGTGGCGGGCGCGGGCTCGGCCGAGCTCGGCGCCTCGGAGAGCTGACCGTAACGGCATTTCACCGACCGTAACCACGGTCAATGCTCTTGAGCCGGCCGGCGCTACTATTGGCGCCGGTCGGTTCTTTTTGTGCGGCCCTCTGATTACTCCTCGTGTTCTTTCAGAAGATCGATTAGGTGGCATGGTGTATGGTGCTATTGGAAAGCGGAGCGCGGCACCACCTGAGTCACCCGTGTCATCTTTTTCATCCCTGGGCCTCAATCAGGACCTCGGCGGCCTCGGTCCGGACGTTGATCACGGCCCGGCCGGCGCGATGCGCCCGCACCAGCCCCGCCGCGCGCAGCACCGCGAGATGCTGCGACACCCCGCCCGGCGTGAGCCCCGTCCGCCCCGCGAGATCACTCGTGGAGGCCGGCACCGCGAGCTCGGCGAGCAACCGCGCCCGGGCCCGCCCGACCAGCGCCCCCAACGCGCCGCCGCTCCCGTCCCCTCGCGACTCCCACAGCGCCCCGACCCCGCGCGGCGGATACGCCAGCTGAGCCCGCTCCCCGAAGACCGTGAGCACCGACGGCCAGACGAACACGGACGGCACGAGCACCAGATCCCCGCCGTCGCGCACGTCCCCGGCCGCGCACCAGCGCTGCAACACCGACAGCGTCCCGTCCGCGAAGGACACGTTGGCGTGCAGGTCATTGAGCAGCCCGCCCACCCCGTCGGCGGCGAGCGACCGGGCCCGCGCGTACACCTCCGACTCCAGCAGCACCCGGATGCGCGCCCAGTCGGGGGCGATCGCCGCGGCGAAGTACTCCCGCAGCCGCCCCGCCAGCACCCCCGGATCGAGGTCGCTGCCCGTCTGCGCCCGCACGACGCCGGCCGGGGTGGCCGCGAGCAGCGCCAGCTCGTCGTCGAGCTCCGGGAACGGGCCCGGCGGCGTCGGGGTGAGGAAGTCCGGGATGTAGCCGGGCGCCGGCGGCACCAGCCCGGCGAGCCCCGGCAGGTCCAGGCCCCGCGCGTCCAGGCCCCGCACCCGCGACACCCACGGCAGATGGATCGCGTGCGCGCCCGGGTCGCGCAGCACACGCAGGCTCGCGATCGTCTCCCACAGCGGGGAGACCGCGAACCGGATCCGCGCGATCGCGGACGCGGACAGACCGATCGACACCACGGGAACAATTTAGTGTGGACTGAAACGTTGGGGCAGCCCCGCGCGGCGGCGGAAGAATGACGCGCATGACCAACCGCGCCGCTCGCTTCCGGGCCCTGCACACCGCCACCGACCCGCTCGTGCTCGTCAACGCCTGGGACGCCGCGTCCGCCCGCGTCGTCGCCGCCGCCGGCGCCCCCGCGATCGCGACCACCTCCGCCGGCGTGGCCTGGACCCTCGGCGCCCCCGACGGCGACACGCTCGCCCGCGACCAGGCCCTCGAGCACCTCGCCCGCATCGTGCGCGCCGTCCCCGCCGACCTGCCCGTCACCGCCGACATCGAGTCCGGCTTCGGCGCTACCCCGGCCGACGTCGCCGAGACGATCCGCGGCGTCCTCGCGACCGGCGCCGTCGGCGTGAACCTCGAGGACACCGCCCGCGACGGCGACGTGGCGGGGCTGCGCGACATCGCCGGCCAGCAGGCGCGCATCGCGGCGGCCCGCGCCGCCGCCGACGACGCGGGTGTGGACCTCTACATCAACGCGCGCGTCGACACGTATTTCCGCGGGCGGGCCGACGAGACCGTCGCACGGGCGGAGGCGTACCTCGCGGCCGGCGCCACCGGGGTCTTCGTGCCTGGGGTCGCCGATGCCGGGACGATCGCCGCGCTCGCCAAGGCGATTCCGGCGCCGTTGAACGTGCTTGCGCAGCCGGGGACGCCGCCGGTCGGGGAGCTTGCGGGGCTTGGGGTCGCTCGGGTCAGCCTCGGGTCGTGGATTGCCGAGGCCGCGTATGCGCTGGCTCGGCGGGCTGCCCGGGAGGCGTACACCGCTGGTACGTACAGCTCGCTGGCGGACTCGTATGACTTCGGTGAGCTGAATTCGCTTATGTCCTGAAATTTTTGGATTTACTGCTCGAAGTCGTGGCATCCGCGGGTCGTTGCGCCTGCTGGACATCGGGCGGTCCCGCGAGGGCCTGGACGGGGACCACCCGGCCAGGCTCGCGGTGCTTGCGGACGCGTCATGCAGCGGCTTTCGCGCGTCCAGTTCGTCCTGGAGGCGGCGCTGGAGGCCCCTGGATGGCGTCCCAGGATCGGCCCGCGCGGCTTTCGTGGGAAGCTCGCCGTCCGGCGGCGTCCCCGGCTGCGCAAGCACGTTCAGCGGCGCCGGGAGCGTGGCGGCCCCGGGCGCGAAGATGGCCTAGCGCATTCCGTCCTTCCGGCCGGTGTCTCGCCGGGCCGGGGCTGGGCGAGAATCCGGGGGTGACGCTGCCCGTGCCGTACAGCGGCGCCCCGCTCTACAACGGCCCCGACGTGCGCATCGGCGACGTTCGCGTCGACGGGGTGGCGATCTACACGCCGGTCGGCGTGTGGCCGATCCGCGGCAGCCGCTGGATGGTGGTCTCGCAGCCGATTCCGATCACGACGACGGCGGGCTGGGGTATCGGGCTGGCGGTCACGTGCGCGGTGCTGGCCCTGCTGCTGTCGATCTTCACGTGCGGGCTGAGCCTGTTCCTGCTGTTCGGCCTGCTGTTCCTGACCGCCAAGACGCACGCGATGTCGGGGCCGCTTCTCGTGTCGATCCAGTCGGGGCCGAATCAGTATCTGGCGCAGGAGATCGTGTACTCGCCGCTGCACACGGCGGAGGCTATCCAGCGGGTCAACTTCGCGCAGGCCCTGGCCGTCCAGTGACCGCCGCCGGGTGACTACGGCCGGCTCAGCCGGTTCCGTAGGCGTCGTACCCGGCCAGCAGGTGCGCCCGCGTGCCCGTCAGGTGCGGCTCGATGTCGCGGACCCGCGCCAGGGCCAGGTCCGCCGGCGCCAGGCCCGACACGCGCAGCAGCAGGCCCGGCACCTCGTCGAGGATCGCCAGCCAGCCGCGGCCCAGGGCGTCGCCCAGCGGCTCGTCCGGCCAGCGGGAGAACTCGCGGGGCACGCCGTCCACCGGGATCGTGACGCGCTCCGGGGCCGGGGTCGAGGCCGCGCGCAGGGCGCGTTCGACGCTGCGGCGGTCGGTCCTCGTGGCGACCGTCGCGGCCATGCGCAGGTCGATCAGCTGGGGCATCGGCGGGCCGGCGGTGGTGATCACCTCGACCCAGGGGCCGTCCGGGGCCGGAGCGGTGGCCGTCACGGTGGTGCCGGGCGAATCCCGGCCGGCGCTGGCCAGGGCCGGGGCGGCGGTCGCGGTGAGGGGGGCACCGAAGAGCAGGCCGGCGTGCATCAGGCGGTCGTCTTCCCAGCCCCACGCGCCCAGGCGGCACGGGCCCGGCCAGGTCGCCGGGCCGTAGAGCGGCAGGGTCGCGGCGTTCGCGCGGACCCGGCCGGCCTGCTGGTCGATCAGGGCTGTGAATTCGATCCGGTTGAGTCTCCCCCCGTATCGCATGGGTCCGATCGTGCCGCATGCATCACCCCATGCGGACGGCGTGGATCCCTCGGCGCAACCCCTCCCCTATGCAATTTGCGGTAAGGGGTCACGGGTCGACACGCACCGCACGGAGGCGTCTACGCGCAGTACCGGGCCGCGTTCACCATGCGGACGTCGATGTCCGGCATTCGGGAGCGCGGCCGGGCGTCAGACGACCTCTTCGATCTTGGCGGTCGCCACGTCGAAGATGAAGCCGCGGACGTCCTCGCGGTGCGGGATCCACGGGCACTCGCGGACCGTGCGGATCGAGTTGCGCATGGTGTCGTGCAGGTCGCTGAAGCCCGGCACGTTCCAGGTCGGGGTCACGCCCGTCGCGGCCAGCTCGGCGCGGAACTCCGGATCGTCGAAGCCCTCCATGCCGCACTCGGTGTGGTGGATGAGCACCACCTCGCGGGTGCCGAGCTTGCGCTGGCTGATCGCGAGGGAGCGCAGCACCTCCTCGGTCGGCAGGCCGCCGGCGTTGCGGATCAGGTGGGCGTCGCCGATCTCCAGGCCCAGGGCGCCGAAGAGATCCAGCCGCGAGTCCATGCACGAGATCACGGTCAGGCGCAGCTTCGGGCGCAGCGGGCGCGGGCCCGGGAAGGTCTCGGCGTACCGGGCGTTCGCGTGGATCAGGTGGTCGATCGCGGACATGAACCGAGTGAAGCATGTTCGTCACCCGAACGGCTGATGTGTTGGTCACACGAGGCCAAAGTCACCCTGGCCGGACGGCCGGAGCACGAGCATCGAGACATCGGGCCGGACCGTTAAGGTGCTCGGGTGACTGACTGGGACGTGGCGATCATCGGCGGCGGGCCGGCGGGACTGTCGGCCGCATACGAGTCCGCCCGGCGAGGCGCGCGCACGCTCGTCCTGGAGAAGGCGACGCACCCGCGGTACAAGACATGCGGCGGCGGGCTGATCGGCCAATCGGTGACGGCGGTCGCCGATCGCATCACGATCCCGGCCGACGACCGCATCGAGCGGGCCGACTTCACCCACGACGGGCGGGCGGCGTTCACGCGCACATCCGGGCGGCGGCCGCTGCTGGCGATGGTCCGGCGGCCCGAGTTCGACGACGCGCTGCGGCTCGCCGCGGAACAGGCGGGTGCGACGGTACGGCAGGCGACCCCGGTCCGCGCCGTCGAGCAGGACGAGGGCGGGGTGCGCATCCGGCTCGCCGGCGACGAGACGGTGACGGCCGCGGCCGCGATCGGGGCGGACGGGTCGTCGGGGGTCACGGCGCGGCATGTCGGCGTCGAGTACGGGCAGGTCGACCTCGGGCTCGAGGTGGAGCTGCCGATCGGCGCGGACCGGCAGGCGCAGTGGAAGGGGCGGCTGCTCATCGACTGGGGGCCGCTGCCCGGCTCCTACGCGTGGGTGTTCCCGAAGGGTGACCTGCTCACCGTCGGGGTGATCTCGGCGCGCGGGGACGGCGAGCGGACCAAGGCCTATCTGCGGGACTTTCTGGTGCGGCTGGGGCTCGACGGGATCGAGCCGGTGCACGACTCGGGGCATCTGACGCGGTGCCGTACGGAGTCCTCGCCGCTGCGCCGCGGCAACGTCATCGTCGCCGGGGACGCCGCGGGGCTGCTCGAACCGTGGACGCGGGAGGGGATCAGCTTCGCCACCCGCTCGGGCGCGCTGGCCGGGGCGGCGGCGGCCGGGAAGGACCTGCCGAGGTACGAGCGGGATGTCACCGAGACGCTGGTGCCGACGATGCGGGCCGGCAGCCGGCTGCTGGCCGTGTTCGCGCGCCATCCGCGGCTGTTCCACAATCTGCTGCGCACCCCGCCGGGCTGGCGCATGTTCGAGCGCTTCTGCCACGGGGAGACGTCCTTCGCGGGCACGGTCGAGCGTTTTCCTGTACGGCAGGCGCTGCGCCTGCTTGGCTGATGTCCATGAGATTCCGCGCGACCCTCGAGCTGCACGGCAGGACCGCGACCGGCATCACCGTGCCCGCCGAGGTCGTGGAGGCGCTCGGCACGAGCAGGAAGCCGCCGGTGACGGTGACGATCAACGGGTACACGTATCGCAGCACCGTCGCCTCGATGCGCGGCGCGTTCCTGCTGCCGGTCTCGGCCGAGGTGCGGGCCGGGGCGGGGGTCGCGGCCGGCGACACGTTCGACGTGGACGTCGAGCCGGACGGCGCGCCGCGGACGGTGGAGGTGCCGGCCGACCTGGCCGCGGCGCTGGACGCCGAGCCGGCGGCGCGGGCGCGGTTCGACGCGCTGTCGTACAGCAACCGGAGCCGCCACGTGCTGTCCGTGGAGGGCGCGAAGACCGCCGAGACCCGGCAGCGCCGCGTGGCCAAGGCGGTCGCGGCGCTCCTCGACGAGGCTATTTGACCAGGATGCCCAGCGCCTGGGCCAGGGCGGGTGCGAGCTCCATGAGCTGACGCTCGTCCACGGTCGCGCCCCGCAGCGCGTCGGCGCCGTCGGCGACGTCGAGCTCGCGGGCGCCGCGGAAGTCCACCTTCTTGCACGTCACCTGGGAGAAGCGGGCGTTGCGCAGGGACGAGCCGGGGAAGGTGACGTTGGTGAGGCTCGCCCCGGCGCAGTCGAGCTCGTTGAGCTCGCAGTCCTCGAAGACGACGTCGGCGAGCGTGGCCCCGCGCAGGTTCAGGGTGTCGATCTTGCAGCCGCGGAAGGTGACGCGGCGCAGCCGGGAGCTGTACGCCTGCACGCCCGCGAGCGCGCTGTCGAGCACGGCCACGTCGAGCCACTCGCCGTCGGCGACGCGCACCCCGACCCAGCGGTTGCGGCTCAGCCACACGTCGCTGAACCGGGCCCGTTCGAGGCCGACAGTGGTGAGGCTCGTGCCGGTGAACGCGGACTCGATGAACTTGGCGCTGGTCGCCTCGCCGCCGTCGAACGCGGCCCCGTCGAAGTGGACCTCGGTGTAGTCGCCGTCGGGCACGAGGGGTTCTCCGTCGGCGTGACGCTGGAGGTAGGCGGCGTACGGGAGTTCCCCCAGCGACTGCGCGACGGCCATGCGCTCAGCCTATCGGCCCGGTCGTCGAGCGCACGACGAGCCGCGGCCGGAAGACCAGCTCCTGGTGGCGGTGGCCGGCGGCGTCCTCGGACAGCAGCAGCTCGGCGGCGACCCGGCCGAGCTCGCGGATCGGGCGGGCGATCGTGGTCAGCGCGGGGCGCACGTGCGCGGCGAAGGGCAGGTCGTCGTAGCCGACCACGGACAGGTCGCCGGGCACGCGCAGGCCGCGGGCCTCCAGGCCGCGGATGAGGGCGAGCGCGACGACGTCGTTGACGCAGACGGCGGCGGTCGGCGGGTCGGCCCGGTCGAGCATGGCGCTGATCACGGCGTCGGTGCCCTCGGCGAACCCGGCGGGGGCCATGCGCAGCTCGACGAGGTCCGCGGCGCGTTCCTGCCGCCGGTCTCGGCCGCGGGAGGCCGCGGCGAGGCCGTCGCGGCGCTGGCGGACCGGCTCGATGTCGGGGCCGGCGGTCACGAACGCGATGCGGCGGTGGCCGAGGCCGATCAGGTGTTCCCCGGCCAGCCGGCCGCCGAGCTCGTGGTCGACGGCGACGGCGCACAGGTCGGTGCCGGCCTGGCGGGCGTCGAGCAGGACGACGGGGGTGCCGCGGGAGCTGACGGCGGTCAGGCGCTGCGGCTGCTCGCCGGTCGGCGTGATGATGACGCCGCGCGGGGACTGCTCCTCCAGCAGCCGCAGGGCCCGCAGCTCCTTGTCGGGGCTCAGGTCGGTGCTGCACGCCAGCAGCATGCAGCCGGCCTCGTCGAGGTGGTCCTCGATGCCGCGGTTGAGCTCGGCGTAGAACGGGTTGCTCTGGTCGAGGGTGATCGAGCCGACGAGCCGGCTGGGCAGGCCGCGCAGCTGCCGGGCGGCGGCGCTGCGGACGAAGCCGATGGCGTCCATCGCCGCCTCGACCCGGGAGCGGGTGGCCTCGGCGACGACGGCGGGGTTGTTGAGGACGTTGGCGACGGTGCTGACGGAGACGCCGGCCGCGGCCGCGACGTCGCGCATTCCCCGGCGCCTGCGCGCGTCCTGGACCACGACGCGCACGATACCGGCATCGATCAAGTCGCCTGCTTCGATACTCGCCGCGTCACGCGGCGGGCGGCCGACCCCGCCGCCGAAGGCGACCACGTCCAAGCCGAGCCGGCCGAGCCGGGTCACACGGCCGGCGGACCCACCCCGCCGCCGGTGAGCAGGCGCGCGATCGGCAAAGTGGCCGCACCGAGCGCGACCGCGTCCAGGCCGAGCCGGGTCACACGGCCGGCGGACCCACCCCGCCGCCGGTGAGCAGGCGCGCGATCGGCAGGGTGGCCGCGCCGAGGGCGACCGCGTCCAGGCCGAGCCGGCCGAGCTCGATGCGGGCCTGGGCGAACGGCTGGCGCAGGGCGTGCCGACCGGCGGAGGCGCGGATGCGCGGCAGGACGTCCTCGAGGGCGAGCGCGGCCCAGCCGCCGAGGACGACGAGCTCCGGGTTGAACAGGTTGACGAGGTTGGCGACGCCGGCGCCGAGGTAGTCGGCGGTCTCGTCCAGGGTCGCGCGGGCGGCGGGCTCGCCGGCGGCGGCCGCGGCGGCCAGGGCGGTGAGCCGGGACTCCTCGTCGCGGCCGGGGGCCGGGCGGCCGGAGCGCTCGCGGTAGCGCTCGAGGATCGCCTCGGCGCCGGCGTAGGCCTCCAGGCAGCCGGCGGAGCCGCAGCGGCAGGGGCGGCCGCCGTAGACGAGCGTGGTGTGGCCCCACTCCCCCGCGCTGCTGGACGCGCCGCGGTAGGTGGTGCCGCCGGTGACGACGGACGCGCCGACCCCGGAGCCGAGGAGGGCGAAGACGGCGTGGCGGTGGCCGCGGCCGGCGCCGAACCACATCTCGGCCTGGCCGAGGGTCTTCGCGCCGTTCTCGAGGTGCAGCGGGACCCGGGTGCCGGCGCGCAGGAGCGCCTCCAGCGGTACGGCGTCCCATCCGAGCGTCTGCGCGTGCACGAGGGCACCCTCCGGCCGCTGCTGGACGATCCCGGAGACGCCGACCCCGGCGCCGAGCACCTCGCGGCCGGCCGCGACCGCGTGCAGCCCGGCGAGGATGTGCCCGGCCACGGCCTCCGGCGGTGTCCCGCCCGGCTCGATCGGGTGGTCGTGCTCGGCGAGCCGGCGCAGGCCCAGGTCGAACAGCTCGACGCGGACCCGGGTCTCGCCGACGTCGACGCCCGCGACGACGGCGAAGCCGGGGTCGACGCGCAGCATCATGCTGGGCCGGCCGCCGTCGGACTCCAGGGCGCCGGCCTCCTCGACGATCCCGTCGTCGATGAGGTCGCTCACGACGTTGCTCACCGCGGGCTGGCTCAGGCCGGTGCGGCGGGACAGGTCCTGGCGGGTGAGCGGGCCCTCCAGGAACAGCCGGGTCAGCAGGGCGGAGCGGTTACGGAGTCGTACTCCTCGATTGCTCGCCCGCTCGACCTGCACGCCAGCCCCCGTCGTCGTCGCCGCCCGCGCTGGCAACTCTAAGGGCAGAGACCTTGACGCACGATCTGAGCACCATTTAAATGACGACATAAATTAAGTCTCGATCGATTGCGTCTCGATAGATAAGGGACACCGCCGCCACCCCTCCTGTCGAGAAGGGCCCCGCCATGCCGCTGCGACGCGCCATCCTCAGTTTCGCCGCGCTCACCCTCTTATCCGGGTCGGTCGCGGCGTGCGACGACCCCGCGGCCGACGCGAAGACCCTCGTCTACTGGGCCAGCAACCAGGGCCCGAGCCTCGACTTCGACCGGGCCACCCTGCAGCCGCAGCTGGACGAGTTCGAGCAGCGCACCGGCATCCACGTGAAGCTCGAGGTGGTGCCCTGGTCGGACCTGCTCGACCGGCTCATGGCCGCGACGAAGGACGACGGCGGGCCGGACGTGGTGAACATCGGCAACACCTGGTCGGCCTCGCTGCAGGCGACCGGGGCCTTCGTGCCCTTCGACGGCCGGACCCTGGACAAGGTCGGCGGCCGGGACCGGTTCGTGCCCAACGCGCTGGCCGCCGCGGGGGCGCCCGGCACGCCGCCGTCGGCCGTGCCGCTGTACTCGCTGTCCTACGCGCTGTACTACAACAAGCGCATGTTCGCCGACGCGGGCATCGCGAGCCCGCCGAAGACCTGGGACGAGCTGGTCGCGGACGGCAAGCGGCTCACCAGGCCCGCGAAGGGGCAGTGGGGCCTGGCGATCGAGGGCGGCAACCCGGCCGAGAACGCGCACCACGCCTTCACCTTTTCGCAGCAGTACCGCGGGCAGTGGTTCGCCGCCGACGGCAGCCCCACCTTCGACACCGACGAGAACGTCGCGGCGATCAAGCGCTACGTCGGGCTGATGGCCGACGAGCACATCGTCAACCCGGCCGGGGCGGGCTACGCGAAGAACGAGTCGCGGGCCGACTTCGCCGCTCGCAAGGCCGCGATGCTGCTGTGGCAGGCGGCCGGGCCGTCGCTGCAGCAGGCCGGGATGAACCCCGACGAGTACGGGGTCGCCCCGATGCCGTTCCTCGCCGACCCGTACAAGGCCGGCGGCGTGCGGATCAACAGCATGGTCGCCGGCATCAACATGGCCGTCTACAAGCACACCCGCAACCTCACCGGCGCGCTGGAGTTCGTCGAGTTCATGACCAGCGACCGGGAGCAGATCATCCTGAACAAGGCCTACGGCTCGCTGCCGTCGGTGCGCTCGGCCTACTCCGACGCGGCGTTTCGCACGCCCGAGCAGGAAGTGCTCTTCCAGGTGCTCAACTCGACCGCGGCCCCGCTACCGCAGGTGCCCGAGGAGAGCCGGTTCGAGACCCTCGTCGGCACGGCGATGGCGGAGCTGTTCGCCGACGCGGCGGCCGGCAAGCCGGTCACCACCGAGTCCATCAAGGCCAAGCTCAGCTCGGCCGAAGGCAAGATCTGACCTGAGGAGAACCGCCCCGTGCTGGATCTGTCCGCACTCCCGCCCGGCTTCATCTGGGGCGCCGCCACCGCCGCCTACCAGATCGAGGGCGCCGCCGCCGAGGACGGCCGCAAGCCGTCCATCTGGGACACCTTCTCGCACGCGCCGGGCAACGTCGACAACGGCGACACCGGCGACGTGGCGTGCGACCACTACCACCGCTGGCCCGAGGACGTGGCGCTCATGCGGCGGCTCGGCCTGGACGCGTACCGCTTCTCGGTCGCCTGGCCGCGGGTGCTCCCCGACGGCACCGGCGCCGTGAACGCGGCCGGCCTGGACTTCTACGACCGGCTCGTGGACGCGCTGCTGGCCGAGGGCATCCGGCCCTTCGCGACGCTGTACCACTGGGACCTCCCCCAGGCCCTGCAGGACGCCGGCGGCTGGCCGAACCGGGACACGGCCCTGGCCTTCGCCGACTACGCCGCGATCGTGGCCGGGCGGCTCGGGGACCGGGTCGCCGACTGGAACACCGTCAACGAGCCGCTGTGCGTGTCCTGGATCGGGCACCTCGAGGGCCGCATGGCGCCGGGTGAGCGCGACCTCACCCGCGCGGTGCACACCTCGCACCACGTGCTGCTCGGCCACGGCCTCGTCAATCGGGCGATCCGGGCGAACGCGCGGCTCGCGCCGAACGTGGGCATCGTGCTCAACCTGAGCCCGATCGAGCCGGGCAGCGACCGGCCCGAGGACGTCGCCGCCGCCGTGCGCGCCGACGGGCACACCAACCGCTGGTGGCTCGACCCGGTGTTCGGCCGCGGCTACCCGGCCGACATGGTCGAGTGCTACGGCGTCGAGCCGCCGGTGCGCGACGGGGACCTCGGCATCATCGCGGCGCCGACCGAGTTCCTGGGCGTCAACTACTACTTCCGCCAGATCGTGGTCGACGACCCGGCCGGGACGGCGCCGTTCGCGCGGCAGATCCCGGTGCCCGGGTCGCTCGAGACGGCGATGCCGTGGGAGGTGTACGCGAAGGGCCTCGAGGACATCCTGGTCTCCGTGGCCGGCACCTACCGCCCGGCGAGCATCCTCGTCACCGAGAACGGCTCGGCGTGGCACGACACCGTGGAGGCCGGCGGCGAGATCCAGGACAAGGAGCGCACCGACTACCTGGAGGGGCACCTGGACGCCGTGCGGCAGGCGGTGCTGCGCGGGGCGCCGGTCGACGGGTACTTCGCGTGGTCGCTGCTGGACAACTTCGAGTGGGCGTACGGCTACGACAAGCGGTTCGGGCTGGTCCGCGTCGACTACGACACCCAGGCGCGCACGATCAAGGCGAGCGGGCACCGGTACGCGGAGCTGATCGCCGCGCACAAGCGTTCACGCGAAGCCGTGATCTAGGCTCGGATTCGGGCGCCGCTGGGTATAGAGGACGAGGCAGCGCCCGAATCAGAAGCCTTCGAGGGGATTTCGACATGACGCAGCAGACCGACAGCTGGGATCCGGATCCGGACGACGAGGGCCAGCTGTCCGCGGAGGACACGCTGTCCGACCGCGGGCTCGACGACTCCCTCGACGAGGGGTACTCGCCGCCGGAGAAGCCGCGTGGGGTGACCGCGTTCGGGGTCACCCAGGCCGAGGCCGAGCGGGGTGAGTCGCTCGACCAGCGGCTGCGCCAGGAGGAGCCGGACCCGTCCACCCGCCCGGACCTCGACGACTACGGCCGCACCACCGAGTCCGGCGAGTTCTTCGACGGCGGCGAGGTCGGCGACCGGCGGGCCGGGCGGCTCGTCGCGCCCGACGAGGGCGTCGGCGAGGACGAGGAGAAGGACGAGATCGGCTCCGACGTGGGCATCGACGGCGGCGCGGCCTCGGCCGAGGAGGCTGCCATGCACATCGTGGACGACCGCGACCTCTGACGGCGCGCGGCGGTGGCCTGGTAGGCGAGGGCCGCCGCCGCGACCAGCCCCGTCCACAGCAGGTAGGCGCCGGTCAGGGCGAGCAGGCCCACAACGGAGGCCAGCGCGACGGCGGCCGTGCGACGGGCGGCGGAGCGGCGCGGGAGCAGCTTCACGGCGGCGGCGGTGCCCAGCAGGTACACCACGACGAACGATCCCGTCGTGAGCAGCATCAGGGGCCGGGGACCGAGCCCGGTCGCGGCGGCCACCGCGAGCGTGGCGGCGGCGAGGGCGGCGACGACCGCGAGGCTGCGGCGGGGCACCTGGCCGGCGTCGGCGCCGCGGCCGAACCAGGCCGGCAGCCCGCCGTCGCGGCCGAGGGCGGCGCCGAGGCGGGCGGCGCCGGCGAAGTAGGCGTTCATTGCCCCGGCGGTCAGCAGCAGCGCCACGACGGCGGTCAGCGCCCGGGCGCCGTGGCCGAAGCCGAGCGCGAGCAGGTCGGCCAGCGGCGCGTCGGACGGCTCGGGCAGCACGAGCTGGCTGGTGGCGGCGACGGCGAGGTAGAGCACGCCGACGACGGCGACCGCGATCCAGGTGGCGCGGGGCACGTCGCGGCGCGGGTCGCGGTAGTCGGCGGCCAGGGACGTGAGCGCCTCCCAGCCGGCGAACCCCCAGACGAGCACCGCGATCGCCGGGCCGATCGCGGCCCAGCCGTGCGGGGCGAACGGGCGCAGGTTGGCCGGGTCGGCGTGCGGCAGGGCGGTGACGATCGCGGCCAGCAGCAGGGCGACCAGGGCCGCGGCCAGGCCGAGCTGGAAGCGGCCGCTGAGCCGGACACCGCCGAGGTTCGCCGCGGTGACCAGCGCGACCAGGGCCGCGGCGGTCAGCAGCGTCGTGCGCTGGCCGCCGCCGAGGACGGCGGTGACGTACGCGCCGCCGAACGTGGCCGCGGGCAGGGCCCCGACCGGCACGGCGAAGTAGAAGGCCCAGCCGACCACGGCCGCGGCGCGGGGGCCGAACGCGCGCCCGGCGTAGGAGGCGACGCCGCCGGTGTCGGGGAAGCGGGCGCCGAGGGCGGCGAAGGTGAGCGCGAGCGGGGCCGACAGGGCGACGAGCGCGACCCAGGCGGCGAGCGACGCCGGGCCGGCGACCTGCGCGGCCAGCCCGGGCAGGGCGATGACGCCGGTGCCGAGGACCGCGCCGACGGAGAGCGCGGCGCCCTGCTTGACGGTGAGCATGCCACCGACGCTAGGGTCGGATTTGGCCCCGCTGAAGGGCCAATCCCGCGCATGATCGATTGGGCCAAGCCGGTGGACCTGCACATCAGCCTGGAGGGCCGCGGCGACCGCACCGACCGGATCTACCGGCAGCTGCGCGACGCGATCCTCGACGGGCGGCTGCGGCCCGGGGAGCGGGTGCCGCCGAGCCGGGAGCTGGCCCGGGACCTGTCGGTCGCCCGCAACACGGTCGCCGCCGCCTACGACCGCCTCGTCGGGGACGGATTCCTCGCCGGGCGGTCGGGGGCGGGGACGTTCGTGTCGTACGGCGGGTCGCCCGCCCTCTCCCGCCGCGCGCCCGCCGGCCCGCTGCGGCCGACGCCGCGGTTCCTGGGGATTCCGCCCGACGCGTCCCCCACCCCCGGGGCCCGGCTCGACCTGCGCATCGGGCACCCCGACGCGTCGCTGTTTCCGCTCGCCACCTGGCGGCGGCTGCTGGCGCGCTCGGTGCGGGCGTCCGCGGAGTACGACGATCCGGCCGGGCTGCCGCCGTTGCGCGCGGCCGTCGCCCGGCACATCGGGTTGTCGCGCTCGGTGCGGGCCGCCCCCGCGGACGTGCTCATCACCGCGGGCGCGCAGCAGGGGCTCGACCTCGTCGCGCGGGTGCTCGTCGAGCCGGGCGCGGTCGTCGCCGTCGAGGAGCCCGGCTACCGGCCCGCCCGGCGGCTGTTCGGCAGCCACGGCGCGCGGGTCGCCGGGGTGCCGGTCGACGCCGACGGGATCGTCGTGGACCGCATTCCCGCGGCGGCGCGGCTGGTGTACGTCACCCCCTCCCACCAGCACCCGCTGGGCACCGCGATGTCGCTTCCGCGGCGCACCGCGCTGCTGGCCTGGGCCCAGGAGCACGGCGCCGCGATCGTCGAGGACGACTACGACAGCGAGTTCCGCTACTCCGACCGGCCGCTGGAGCCGCTGCAGAGCCTCGACCGCACGGGCCGGGTCATCTACGTCGGCTCGTTCTCCAAGACGCTGCTGCCGTCGCTGCGCCTCGGGTTCCTGGTCGCGCCCGAGGCCCTGCGCCCGGCGCTGCGCACGGCCCGCGCCCTGGCCGACTGGCACGGCGAGCCCGCGGCGCAGGCGGCCCTCGCCGCGTTCATCGACGAGGGGCTGCTGCGGCGGCACCTGCGCAAGGTCGGCCGGGTGTACGCGGCCCGCCACGACCTCGTGGTCAAGGCCGCCGCCGGGCCGCTGGCGCCCTGGTTCGCGCCGGTCCCGTCCAGCGCCGGGCTGCACCTGGCACTGCGCTGCACCGGACCGGTCGACGTCGGCGCGCTCGTGCGCGCGCTGCGGGCCGCGGAGGTGGCCGTGGAGCCGTTGTCGCATTTCTACGCGTCCCCGGCCGACGATCCCGGGCTCGCCATCGGGTTCGGCGCCATCGCCACGGCCGATCTGCCGGCCGCCTTGGACCGGCTGACCGACACGGCGGCGGCCCTGAGCCGCTAAGTTCATACCCATGCTCGCCCGCCGCGCCGTCGTCCTCGCCGCGCTCGCGATCACCCTCACGGGGTGTTCCGCCAAGCACCACCAGGCCGGGCCCGGCGCCACGCCGGCCGCCCCGGACCCGGCGACGCTCGTGGCCGGGCCCTCCTCGCCGGCGCCGTCGACCGCCCCGCCGAGCGCGGCCCCGCCCGCCGCGGGGCTGACCACGATCACCTACACGCAGGCGGCGGCCGGGTTCCCGGCCGACCCCGACCAGGCCTCGACCGTCCCGCTGACGGAGGGGCTGCAGGTGCGGGAGAAGCAGCCGGTGTACGACGGGGTGGGGGGCACGGCGCGGGCGTACCTGACCCCGCAGATCAGCGGCGTGAACCTCGTGATGCCGGTGGTCGCCCGGCAGGACGGCTGGGTGGCGGTGCTGCTGCCGTCGATGAACCGCAGCATCGGCTGGCTGCCGCCGGGCGGCTGGAGCACCACCCCGCTGCGCGACCAGATCGTCGTGCACCGCGGCGCCTACACGCTCACCTGGGTGCGCGACGGCCAGGCCCAGCAGACGTGGACCGTGACCGTCGGCGCGCCCGCGACCGAGACGCCGCTCGGGCGGACCTTCGTGCTGGGGCGCTCGGCGCAGCCGAGCAAGGTGTACGCGGGGCTGGACGTGCTCGCCCTCGGCGCGGTGCCGGACGACAAGAAGGCCGTCGCGAGCGGGCTGGCCGACGCACACACGGGCATCCACGCCTGGTACCGCAACGAGTTCGGCTACCGCAAGTCCAACGGCTGCGTGCGGATGCCGCCGGCGGCCCAGAAGACCCTGCTGGACAACATCGGCTCGGGCACCTCGGTGGTCGTGCTCCCGTAGGGATCGGATCGGGGTGACCGGCGGCGGACCCGGCAGCGACGGCGCGCAGCGCCGAGCGGTGTCTGGCGGGAGCGACGGTCCGCACCACCGCGGACCCGAGTCATGTGCTTGGGTTTGCGCGGGACCGTTCGGGGCGGCGATATGTCGGGCGCTTCGCGCCGCGACATATCGGACATTTCACGATTTAGCGGTATCTCATGCCGTGTTCAGGGGTTCGCCGGTCTCCAGCAGCGACTTCAGGCTCGCGATCAGCTCCGGCCAGCCCTCCGACAGGCCCGGGAGCACCGCGCTGCCCTCCTCGAAGCCGTCGTGCGTCACGGTGAGCTTCACGTGCTCGCCGCGCGGCTCGAGCTCGAACGTCACCTTGGAGCGCGGCTCCCCCGCGACCTCGTCGAGGTAGCGCTCGTCGATGTCGTAGGCCTTGGCCCACTCGGGGGTGAGGCTGTGCCATGAGTACGACAGGCGGGTGAACGGGTCTGCGACGAGCACCACCTGCTCGGGATCGGCGAGCACCGTGTCGTTGCGGTCGAGCCGCCAGGTCATCACGGAGCCGGGGCGCCAGTCGGTCTCGAAGGCCAGCCCCCAGTACTGCCGGGTGAACGCGGGGTCCGTGATGCCCTTCCAGAGCTGCTCGGGCGTGGTGCGGATGTAGGTCGTGTAGACGAACTCGGGTCTGCTCATCGATGGTCCCTCCAGAGCCTTCTTGAGGTCGGCGAGCGCGTCGACCCGCCGCCGGTCGTAGCGGCTGATCCAGCGCTCGGCGATGTCGCTGATCGGGGCGGCGTTGAGGTAGTGCAGCTTCTCCCGGCCCCGGCGGACCGTGGTCACCAGGCCGGCCTCCTCCAGCACGGCCAGGTGTTTGCTGACCGACTGGCGGGTCATGTCCAGGCCCGCGCAGAGCTCGCGCAGGGTCTGCCCGTTGGCGTGGTTGAGCCGGTCGAGCAGCGCGCGCCGGCTCTCGTCGGCCAGCGCCCGGAACACATCAGTCACCGTCGCACCTTAATACGCAGCCTTTCGGTTGCCTATGTTAGGCAGCCATTTGGTTGCCTGTCAACGCGAACGAGTGACTGGGCGAACCTTCGCGGTGCCGCACCCGGTTTGACGTTCTGTGTTCACCACCGGTGATGATGCGGCGGCCCGCATGCGCCATGAGCTGCACACGCCGCTGACCTCGATCAAGGCGTACACCCGCCTGCTGCGCGACGACCTGCCGCCGGACGGCCCCGGCGATGGTGCGGCATGCCTGGACGCGATCGATCGCAACGCGCTGCGGCTGGAGCGGTACGTCGACAGCGTCGTGCTCCCCCTGGCCTCCACGACCACCACCCCGCCCGCTCGGGAGGGCGCGACGGACCTCGTGGCCGTGGTACGCGACGCCGTGGACCTGGCCCGCCGGGTGGCGGTCGCCGGTGCGGTGAGCGTGCACGCCGACGTGCCCGAGACCGCCCGGGTCGCCGTGGACGAGATGATCTGCCGCCACCTGGTGGGCCAGCTCGTCCTGTGGCTGACGATCGCGGCACCGCCGCGCGCCCACGTGGAGATAACCTTGCGCCGCGACCCGTCCATCCGCCTCGACGCCCGAATCGTGCCGGCGGGCGAACTGACGTCGGCCGCCCCCCAGCGACGCCCGAGCGACTCACCCCCGAAGCCGGCCCCGGACGTACAGGTTGCTCGGGCGGTGGCGAACCTGTGCGGCGGGGAGTTGCGCTTGGACGACACCTCGTTCCGGCTGTCACTGCCGTCCTCGGTCCTGGCCCCGTCGCCGCGCTGATTCTTCTCGCTTTTCCGCACGGCTCAGCCGCGTTCATCCACGAGCGCGGCGTGTTTACGCGGGCGCCCGGGCGCGCGGCTGAGCGCTGGACGCCTTGTTCACGCGAACGTTGTTCGCACGACGCGCGCCCGTGAGCGCCTTGTTCACGCAGGCATCCAAGCGCCGCAGGCCCCATCTCCACGCAGGCACCCGAGCCGCACGCCGCGTCCACGGGCACGCTCCCGCCGGCGCCGCATCCACGCAGATGCCCAAGCCGCATGTCCCCGCGCTGCGTGCACCCCGGGGCCTGAGCGCTGGGCGCCTCCGTATGCCCTCACGCGTCCCGTTCACGCAGGCGCCCGAGCGCCGCACGCCGCCATGCGCCGCATCCGCATAGGCGGCCGAACGCCGCGCGGCCCGCACTCCGGATTCACACGGCGCGCGTCCGAGCACCACGAGCTGCGTCGGCGGTCGGGCATCGCGGGGCCATCGACGGACGCTCCCGGCACGCGACACGGACAGCGCCTCAACTCCTACTCGCGCGCAACCCTCCCCTGCGCACGACAGCCACGCGCCGCTGTCGCGCGGCACGATGGTCCGAGCCGTGGCAAAAAAGCGGTTGAATGTGATCGCCGATTGGATCGGTGCCGCTGGTTCGGGTCGGACTGGGCGTGCGCGGGTGGCGGTGTCCCGGTCGCTTTCGGCGGTGCAATTGCGCGGCTGCGGCCTGCGAGATTGTTGAGTTGTGGCAGCCTCGGAGCAGACGCTGGCGGGATTTTCCTCGACGGGCTGGTTTGCGTCGGATTGCGTTTGTGCCGGGGCGTTTTCTGCAGGTCCATGGATACGGCGCAGCTTCTCAGCATGCCGCATCACCAAACCCCAATCACGCCGCCGCTGTGCTTCCCGACGAAACTCGCCCTTCCCCGGCCACCAATTCCGGGCCTTCGTCCGATCCCGCATAGCAGCCAATTCCCGAGAACTGAACAACTGCATCTGCCCCATACCAAGAATTATCCCAGAATACGACCGAAACCTCGACCCTGGACCACGCCGAAGCACAAATGGCGAACATATTGAAACCGGGACCACCGAATGATGACCCGCACGAACCAGGCACATTCACAACGGCCGAGAGGAATGCCCAGTGGGCAACGACGCCACTGGACCACGCTTACGCATTGGGCGACCAACGACGGCCCGCACCGGCCACACCTCCGACCGCCCAGCGAAGGTAAAGACCCCCAGACGTTGACATCGCATTTATCGCCCGACAGGCGAAATGTCCGAAAAGTCGCAGCGCGCAGCGCCCGACTTTTCGCGCGAAAACGTCAGCGGCTATGCGAGCGGAACGCCACAGGATCGAAGCGCCCATGCAGGCGTGCGTCCAGCCAGTGCAGGGCCTCCCGCCGGAACACCTCCGGCGTCATCGCCCCCGCCCCGTCCGGGATCGCGCCGGCCAGGTCGCCGTCCAGGTCGTGCAGGTTGGTGCGGTGTACGAGTTCCGGCTCCGCCGGCCAGGTGCCGAAGACCACCAGCGCCGGGATCTCCCGCTCGGCCAGGGCCCGCAGGGTGAGGGCCGTGTGGTTCAGGGTGCCCAGCCCGGGCCGGGCGACCACGATCGCCGTGGCCTGCAGCGCCGCGGCCAGGTCCAGGATCGTCCAGCCGCCCTCGCCGAGCGGGACCAGCAGGCCGCCGGCGCCCTCGATCAGCGTCACGTCATGGTCCTCGACGACGGAGCGGATCGCCAGCTGGGCCATCACCGCCGTGAGCGCGTCCTCGCCCGCCACCCGGGCCGCGGCCAGCGGGGCGAGCGGGTCCGGGAACTCGGACAGGGTGCGGGTCGTGTCCGGGGCGGCCAGGCGGGCCACGGTCGTCGCGTCCGGCTCGTCGCCGTCGGCGGTGCCGGTCTGGGCCGGCTTGACCACGGCGACGCGCTGGCCCGCGGCCGTGGCGGCGGCGGCGATGGCGGCGGTCGCGATGGTCTTGCCCACGCCGGTGTCGGTTCCGGTGATCACGAGCGGGCCGGTGAGCGGGCCCGGGATCTCCTCGCCGAACAGTGCGTCCAGGGGGGCGTTCAAGGGCGTTCCTTCAGGATGATGTCGAGCGCCTCGTCGAAGGCCTCGGGCGCGAGGCCGACGTTGACGGTCAGGCGCAGGCGGGAACGTCCGTCCGGTGTGGACGGTGGGCGGAAGCAGCCTACCGCCACGCCCCGCTCGCGGCAGGCCTGCGCCCACGCCAGGGCCTCGTCCGGACCGGGGGCCGCGACCGAGATGACGCCGCCGGCCGGGGTGGGGACCTCCAGGCGCTCGGCCGCGCGGGCGGCCCGGGCGCGCAGCTCGGCGCGCAGGTCGTCGCCGCCGGCCAGCAGGTCCAGCGCGGCGCGGGCGCCGGCGGCCACGGCGGGCGGGAGGGCGGTGTCGAAGATGAAGGTGCGGCCGGTGTCGACGAGCTGGCGGTGCAGCTGGGGCGGGCCCACGATCACGCCGCCGGACGCGCCCAGGGACTTCGACAGGGTCGCGGTCACCACCAGGCCAGGCGCGCCCGCCAGGCCGGCCGCGGCGACCCCGCCGGCGCCGCGGGGGCCGATGACCCCGAGGGCGTGGGCGTCGTCGACGAGCAGCAGGGCGCCATGGGCGCGGGCGGCCTCGTAGAGCTCGGGCAGCGGCGCCAGGTCGCCGTCGACGGAGAAGACGCTCTCGGTCACGACCAGCGCCGGGCGGCCCGGGTGCGCCGCGAGGAGAGCGCGGACGGCGTCGGGGTCGGCGTGCGGGGCGACCACGGTCTCGGTCCCGTCGCGGCCGGCCCGGGCGAGGCGGCAGCCGTCGACGATGGAGGCGTGGTTGTGGGCGTCGGAGACGATCAGCGCGCCGGGGCGGGCCAGGGCGCGCACGGCGCCGAGGTTGGCCAGGTAGCCGGAGGAGTACACCAGCGCCGACTCGAACCCGAGCAGCGCGGCGAGGCCGTCCTCCAGCTCCTCGTGCAGCGCGGTCGTCCCGCGCACCAGGCGCGAGCCCGTGGCGCCGAGACCGTACGCCGACAATGCGGAAGCGGCGGCGGCGAGCACCGCCGGGTGGCGGGAGAGGCCGAGATAGTCGTTGCCCGCCAGGTCGAGCAGATCGGCAGCGCGGGGCCGCAGCTCACGGCGCAGACCGGCCGCCCGCCGGGCCGCGGCCTCCTCATCGAGCGCGGTCAGCCACTCCACCGGGACTCCCCCTGCCGTTGTAGGACCCCTACGATACCGATTGTGCGGTGTGCACAAAGTCATCGGGTACGGACAGGCGACCCGAACGATTTGTAAGGTACGAGCATGCTTGATGCTGCCAAGGCCGTGCTGGACACCGGCAAGGGCCTCGACCTCGACGGGGTGCTCGCGGTGCTGACCTGCGCCGACGAGGAGCTGCCGGAATACCTCGCGATCGCCCACGACGTGCGGATGCGCTGGTGCGGCCCGGAGGTCGAGGTCGAGGGCATCGTGTCGCTCAAGACCGGCGGCTGCCCCGAGGACTGCCACTTCTGCTCCCAGTCGGGCCTGTTCGCCTCGCCGGTGCGGGCCGTCTGGCTCGACATCCCCTCGCTGGTCGAGGCGGCGCGGCAGACCGCGGCGACGGGCGCGACCGAGTTCTGCATCGTGGCCGCGGTGCGCGGGCCCGACGAGCGGCTCATGACGCAGCTCGCCGACGGGGTCGCGGCGATCCGCGCGGCCGTGGACATCAACATCGCCGCCTCGCTCGGCATGCTCACCCAGGCGCAGGTGGACCGGCTGGCCGAGCTGGGCATCCACCGGTACAACCACAATCTCGAAACCGCGAAGTCCTACTTCCCGAACGTCGTGGGCACCCACACCTGGGACGAGCGCTGGGACACGCTGCGGATGGTCCGCGCGGCCGGCATGGAGGTCTGCTGCGGCGGCATCCTCGGCCTCGGCGAGAGCGTCGAGCAGCGCGCCGAGTTCGCGATCCAGCTGCAGGAGCTCGACCCGCACGAGGTGCCGCTGAACTTCCTCAACCCGCGCCCGGGCACGCCCCTGGCCGAGCAGCCGGTGCTCGACCCGAAGGACGCGCTGCGGGCGATCGCCGCGTTCCGCCTGGCGCTGCCGCGGACGCTGCTGCGGTACGCGGGCGGCCGGGAGATCACCCTGGGCGACCTCGGCACCCGTGACGGGCTGCTCGGCGGCGTCAACGCGGTGATCGTGGGCAACTACCTGACCACGCTGGGCCGCTCGCCCGAGCAGGACCTGGCGCTGCTGGACGAGCTGAGCATGCCGGTCAAGGCCCTGTCGGCGACGCTGTGACCTACTGCGACCGGTGCGGGGAGCCGCTGGCCGGCGGCTCGCACGACGCGTGTGCGCAGGCCAGGACGCTCGAGCCGCCGCGGTACTGCACCCACTGCCGCCGCCGCATGAAGGTCCAGGTGCTGCCGAGCGGGTGGTCGGCCGCCTGCGTCGAGCACGGCGTGCTCACGAGGTAGGGCCGCCCCACTCGGTCGCCGCGGCCGCGGCGCGCTCCAGCGTGCGGGGGTTCACCCGGGCGATGGAGGCCGCGATCCGGCCGCGGCTCTGCAGCACCGCCGCGGCTTTGCGGGTCTGCTGCAGCACCCGCAGAATCCGGGGACGGCGCAGCCGGTTGTACTCCTGCAGCGCCGCCGGCACCGCCCCGCCCGCGAGCACCGTCTGCAGGGTCGCCACGTCCTCCAGCGCGAGGGAGGCGCCCTGGGCCAGGTGGTGGGGCATGGCGTGGGCCGCGTCGCCGACGAGCGCGTAGCCGCCCGCGCCCGCCACCGGCCCGAACGTGTCCGGCAGCGGGGTTAGCTCGCCGACCGGCTCCTGCACCAGGTCCTCGGCCTCGGTGGCGTCCAGCAGCTGGGCCACGGGCGCGTGCCAGCCGGCGAACCAGCGCCGCAGCAGGGCCAGCTGGCCGGCGGGCGGCTCGGGGCGCAGCGCCCCGGGCACGGTCGCGACCCAGTAGATACCGCCGCGGGTCGAGCCGCCGGCCGAGCCGCGCTCCCCCAGCGACGCGTAGGCGAAGCGCTGCCCGGAGCCGAGGAGCTCGCCGTGCGCGGGGAGGCCGGCGGGGAGCTCGGGAACGCGGTACCAGGGGATGACCGCCCGCCACGCCGCGAACCCGGCGCTGGCGAAGGTGGTCGCGGCGGCGAGCCGGCGCCGGATCGCGCTGTCCGGCCCGTCCGCGGCCACGATCAGGTCGGCCTCGAACGTGACCCGGCCGTCGCCGACCGCGGGCCGGTCGCGGCGCACCCGGGCGCTCTGCACGGCGATGCCGCTGCGGACGTCGACCTGGTCGCCGAGGCCGGCGATGAACGCGTCGTGCAGGTCCTCGCGGTGCACGACGACCGGCGGCGAGCCGACGTCGCCGGTGGTCGTGACCGCGGCCGGCGGCACCAGCCAGGAGCCGTCCGGCCGGCGGATGCCCGCGGGCGGCACCGGCGTGGAGATGCCGTCCAGGCCGGCGGCCAGGCCCAGGGCCCGCAGCGCGCGGACCCCGTTGGGCCACAGGACCAGCGCGGCGCGGCCGGGCCGGAGCCGGTCGTCGCGTTCGAGCAGGGTGACCTTCCAGCCGGAGCGGGCCAGCGCGCCGGCGGCGGCGAGCCCGCCGATGCCGGCGCCGACCACTACCGCCGTGCGCATCAGCCCTGCGTTTCCTTGGTTTCCTGGTCTTCCTTCGCCGCTTCCCCGGGTTCTTCCCCGGGTTCTTCCTCGGGCTCGGGAGCCGCCTCGGCCCCGACCGCCTTCGGCTCCTCGCCGGCTCCGGCGTCGGCCGGGGCGGCGTCCGGGTTGACCAGCGTGATGTTGCCGTCCTCGTCGTACGTGACGTGCTCCTGCGGGCCGCGCACGCGCAGGAAGTACACGAGCGCCGCGGCGAAGACGATGATCGACGTCCAGTTGTTCAGGCGCATGCCCAGGAAGTGGTGCGCGTCGTCGATGCGCAGCAGCTCGACCCAGAAGCGCCCGACGGTGTAGAGCATCACGTAGATCGCGAAGGCGCGGCCGCGGCCGAAGCGGTACTTGCGGTCGAGCAGCCAGACGGCCACGGCGACGCCGATGCACCACAGCGACTCGTAGAGGAACGTCGGCTGGAACACGCCCAGGACGATCGGCTGCCCGCCGGCCTCGAGGGCCCGGCCGTGCTCGGTGTCCCAGTTGTAGACCTTGAGGCCCCACGGCAGGGAGGTCTCCTTGCCGTACAGCTCGTTGTTGAACCAGTTGCCCCAGCGCCCGAGCGCCTGGGCCACCGGCAGCGCGACGGCGAGCGCGTCGGCCGTCATCGCGAACGGCAGGTTCATCCGGCGGCACGCGATGTAGGCGCCGAGCGCGCCCGCCGCGATGCCGCCCCAGATGCCGAGGCCGCCCTCCCAGATCTTGAATGCCTTGAGGATCGAGCCGTTCTCCCCGAAGTACGCCTCCGGGGACGTGATCACGTGGTAGAGCCGGGCGCCGACGATGCCGAACGGCACCGCCCAGATCGCCACGTCGAGGATCACCCACGGCGGCGCGCCCCGCGCCCGCAGGCGGCGGTCGGCGATGTAGCAGGCGGCCACGATGCCCAGCACGATGCAGAGTGCGTAGGCGCGCAGGGGAATCGGTCCGAGGTCCCAGACGCCACGGGTCGGGCTCGGGATCTCGGCCAGCGGAGAGAGGGCAGCATTCACGGGTGCACACGCTACCGCCGATCCGCCAGGAAGCGATGCCCGGGCCGGGTGGACACCCTGGAGAGATCACCACCAGCGAAGGTCTCGCGACGCTGTGCAGGTCGGCCTAGAGTCGGGACATGAGCTACTCAACGCTGAGTAACGGTAGCAAGGTGACCTGCGCGGTCGCCGCGGTCATCGAGGACGCGGCCGGCCGCGTTCTTCTTTGCCGGCAGGCCGGCGGCCACGGGCTGTGGGGCCTGCCGGGCGGGAAGATCCGCGCGGAGGAGAGCCCGGTACACGCAGTCATCCGGGACGTCCGCGAGGAGACCGGCCTGGAGACCGAGGTCGTCGAGCTGCTCGGCATGTATCAGCTGACCGGCGACGGGTGTGGCAGCAGCACCCCCGACCTGTTCGTGCACGTCTTCCGCGGCCGGCTCGACGGCGGCGGCCCGGCCGTCAACGCCCCCGGCCGGATCAGCCGGCTGTCGTGGCACTCCCCCGGTGCGCTGCCCGAGCCGATGACCGCGACGACGCGCACCGCGCTCGCCGACGCCGCCGCCAGGCGGGCCGGCGTGATCCGCGAGCTCGAGCGCGACCCCGAGCCCGAAGTCATCGACGCCTGAAGTTTTCCCGTAGTTTTCATGAGGGACCGGGACCGCCGCCTCGCCCTCTGGATCGCGGTGCCCCCCATCCGCGATGATCTTCGGTATGGCCCCGCGGTACTACGCGCTCGGCGACTCGATGTCGATCGACGACTACGCGGGCGGGCCCGGACTGGGCGCCGCCTCCCTGCTCGCCGACGACCTCGGCATCGAGCTGAAGCTGCTCGCGCGCGACGGCGCGACGAGCGATGACGTCGTGCGCCGCCAGCTCGGCCAGGTCGCGGGGCGCCCGGCCCTGGTGACCATCACGATGGGCGGCAACGACCTGCTCACCGCGATCGTCGAGTCCCCCGACAAGGTGCCGGCCGCGGTCGAGGCGACCGCCGCGAACTACGACGCGACCCTGGCGACCCTCGCCGCGACCGGCGCGCGGATCGTGGTGAGCACCGTGTACGACCCCACCGACGGCACCGGGGACCTCTCGTGGGCCGGGCTGCCCGACGTCGACGAGGGCCTGGCGCTGCTGCACTCCATGAACGCGGCGATCCGGGCGGCGGCGGCCCGGCACGGCGCGGCCGTCGCGGACCTGCACGGGGCGTTCCTCGGGCACGGCGCGCAGGCCGGGGACATCACCCGGTCCGACTCGCACCCGGCCAACCGCGAGCTGTGGCTGTGCGGGCACATCGAGCCGAACGCCTGGGGCGCTCAGGCGATCCGGGACACCTGGCGGGCCGCGCTACGAGGCTGAGAACGCGTGGAGCTTCTGGACGGCGGCGAAGTACACGTGATCGCCGGCCAGCAGCAGGGGCTCCTCGCCGCGCATGGCGTCCACGCCGATCTCCAGGCGCCGGATGAGCCGGCCGGTGCTCGTGTCGGCCGCGATCAGCTCGACGCGGTGGGTGCTCACGCCGCCACGGACCGCGAAGTGGTACACCACCGCGTAGACGACGCCACCGCCGTTCACCGGCGCCCAGTAGGAGGCGTCGACCTCCCCGCCGAGGCCGTAGGAGGTCCGCCAGCGCCGGGCCCCGGTGCCGGTGTCGAACGCGGCCAGGCCGCCGTGGCCGTCGACGACGAAGAGCGCGCCGTCGCCGAGGCTCGCGTGCACCGGCGCCTCCAGGGTCTGCGCGTCGCACCAGCGCACGGCGCCGTCGGCGGCGGCGTAGGCGCAGATGCCGCGCTCGCCGACCGCGTACACGGCGTCGCCGGCCGCCACGAGCTCGGCGCCGCTCGCGGGTCGCCGCCAGACCTGGGCGCCGGTGCGGGCGTCGAAGGCCGCGATGCCCGGCTGGGTGCCGTTGGACCCGCTCGTCTCGACGGTGTTCGGTTCGGTGCCGATCGTCGTGATGCCGCCCGGTTCGATGCCCTGCAGGACGAGGCCGCCGAGCCGGACCGGGACGTGGAAGCCGGGCTCACCGCCGAGCGGGGCGGTCCAGGCGGCCGAGCCGTCGGCGGTGCGGTACGCGGTGAGGATGTCGCCGGCCGCGCGCAGGATCAGGTCGCCGGCCGCGGTGAAGCCGCCCGAGACCGCGTCGGGCAGGTCCACGGTCCACTGCCGTTCGCCCCGCAAGGTGTACGCGCGCAGCGTGCGCCGCAGCGCCGGGCGCTCGATCGCCTCGACGAGCAGCGTGTCCCCGGCCGCCGCCAGCTGCCCGAACGCCAGGCCCGGGGCGTCGGCCACGGGGCCGAGGTCGTGCCCGGTCGCGGCGTCGTAGCGGCGGATCTGCCCCGACGGGCCGCCGGACGAACGGAACACGGTGCCGTCGATCACGATCGCGCCGCCGACCTGCTCGCCGGGGCGGGTGGCGGGCGCGGCCCAGGCCGGACGCAGGTGCTTCGCGGTGGCGGCGTCCAGGGGGCCGGTCAGCGCCTGGTGACCGGAGCGGCCGGGGTCGCCGCCGTCCTGCCGCCAGTCGGCGTCGGCGGTGGAGCCGTAGCCGATGCCGGCCGCCTCCGCCCCGCCGGGCAGGGAGACCAGCGCGGAGGACATGGCCGCCAGGAGGAGCACGTGTGGTACAAAACGGAAAGAAAGCCGCACGGGGGACTCAACGAGCCCACCCGCCCGTTAGTGGCGGCGAACGCCCTCGGCCAGTTCCGCGCTCAGCTTGGCCACCGCCGCGACGCCGGCCGCCGGGCTGTCGGCCTCCAGCAGGCACCGCACGAGCGCGCTGCCGACGATGACGCCGTCGGCGAAGGCCGCGGTCTCGGCCGCCTGGGCGCCGTTGGAGACGCCGAGGCCGACCGCGACCGGCACGCTCGAGCCGATCGCGCGGACCCGCTCGACGATCACGGGGGCGGCGCTGCTGGTCCGGTCGCGGGCGCCGGTGACGCCCATGACGCTCGTGGCGTAGACGAAGCCGCGGCAGGCCGCGACGGTGCTCGCGATGCGGGCGTCGGTCGAGGACGGCGAGACCAGGAAGACGCGGTCGAGGCCGTGCTGGTCGGACGCGGCCAGCCACGGGCCGGCCTCGTCCGGGATGAGGTCGGGCGTGATGAGGCCCGCCCCGCCGGCCGCGGCCAGGTCGGCGGAGAAGCGCTCGACGCCGTAGCGCTCGACGAGGTTCCAGTAGGTCATGGTGAGGATCGGCGCGCCGGTCGCCGCCGCGGCCTCCACGGTGGCCAGGCCGTCGCGGACCCGGAAGCCCGCGGCGAGCGCGGCCTCGGTGGCGCGCTGGATGACCGGGCCGTCCATGACCGGGTCGGAGTACGGCAGGCCGACCTCGACGATGTCGACCCCGTTGTCGATCATGGCGCGGACGGCGTCCGTCGCGGTGGCGACATCCGGGAACCCGGCCGGCAGGTAGCCGATCAGCGCGCTGCGCCCCTCGGCCTTGGCCTTGTCGAACGCGGTCTGGACGCTCATACGCCGAACCACTCCCGGGCGGTGTCCATGTCCTTGTCCCCGCGGCCGGACAGGCACACGACCACGGTCGGTTCGCGGCCCAGCTCGGCGGCCAGGGCCGGGATGACGCGCAGCGCCCCGGCGACGGCGTGCGCGCTCTCGATCGCCGGGATGATGCCCTCGGTGCGGCACAGCAGCTTGAACGCGTCCATCGCCTCGGCGTCGGTCACCGGCTCGTAGCGGGCGCGGCCGGTGTCGTGCAGGTAGGCGTGCTCGGGCCCGACCGCCGGGTAGTCCAGGCCGGCCGAGATCGAGTGTGACTCGACCGTCTGGCCGTCCTCGTCCTGCAGCAGGTAGGTCCGCGCGCCGTGCAGCACGCCGGTCGAGCCGCCGGTGATGCTGGCCGCGTGCCGGCCGGTGTCGACGCCGTCGCCGCCCGCCTCGAAGCCGTAGAGGCGCACGTCCGTGTCGGGCACGAACGCGTGGAACGCGCCGATCGCGTTGGAGCCGCCGCCGACGCAGGCCGCGACCGCGTCGGGCAGCCGGCCGGTCTGCTCGAGGATCTGCCGGCGGGCCTCGACGCTGATCCCGCCGACGAAGTCGCGGACCATCGCCGGGAACGGGTGCGGGCCGGCCGCCGTGCCGAGCAGGTAGTGCGTGTCGTCGACGTTGGTCACCCAGTCGCGCAGGGCCTCGTTGATCGCGTCCTTGAGCGTCTTGGAGCCGGTCGTGACGGGCACGACGGTGGCGCCGAGCATGCGCATGCGGGCGACGTTGAGGGCCTGACGGCGGGTGTCCTCCTCGCCCATGTACACGACGCACTCGAGGTCGAGCAGCGCGCAGGCGGTGGCGCTGGCCACGCCGTGCTGGCCCGCCCCGGTCTCGGCGATGACCCGGGTCTTGCCCATGCGCTTGGTCAGCAGCGCCTGGCCGAGGACGTTTCGGACCTTGTGCGCACCGGTGTGGTTGAGGTCCTCGCGCTTGAGGAAGATCGTCGCACCGGTACCGCGGGCGAGCCGCTCGGCCCGGTAGAGCGGGCTGGGCGTGTTGGCGTAGTCGCGCAGCAGCCGCCCGAACTCGGCCTGGAACGCCTCGTCGGCCTGGGCGTGGCGGTAGGCGGCGTCGAGCTGGTCGAGCGCGGCGATGAGCGCCTCGGGGACGAACCGGCCGCCGTAGGTGCCGAAGTGCCCCTCGGGGTCGGGCAGCAGGCCCGCCGCCGAGAGGAACGCGCCGGCACTCACCGGGCCGCCCGCGGGGTGGCCGGGTGGCTGCCTGCGGTGACGAGCTCGGCGACGGCGTCGCGCGGGCTCTTCTGCGTGACCAGGCCCTCGCCGACCAGCACGGCGTCGGCGCCGGCGGAGGCGTAGCGGATCAGGTCGTGCGGCCCGCGGACCCCCGACTCGGCGATCTTGACGACCTCGGCCGGCAGCCCGGGCGCGATGCGCTCGAACACCGTCCGGTCGACCTCGAGCGTGCGCAGGTTGCGCGCGTTGATCCCGATGACCCGGGCGCCGGCCTCCAGCGCACGGTCGGTCTCCTCCTCGTCGTGCACCTCGACCAGGGCCGTCATGCCGAGGCTCTCGATGCGGTCGAGGAGCCCGGAGAGCGTGTTCTGGTCGAGCGCGGCGACGATCAGCAGCACCAGGTCGGCGCCGTAGGCCCGGGCCTCGTGCACCTGATACGACGACACCACGAAGTCCTTGCGCAGCATCGGGATGTCGATCGCGGCCCGCACGGCCGCGAAGTCGTCGAGGCTGCCGCCGAACCACCGGCCCTCGGTGAGCACGCTCACGCAGCGGGCACCGCCGGCCGCGTATTCCTTCGCGAGCTCCGCCGGGTCCGGGATCTCGGCCAGCGCGCCCTTCGACGGCGAGGCGCGCTTGACCTCGGCGATGACGCCGACGCCGGGGGCGCGCAGCTTGGCGTAGGCGTCCCTCGGCGGCGGGGCCTCGGCGGCGCGCTGTTTGATCTCTGCCAGGGGCACCTGGGCCTCGCGGACCGCCAGGTCCTCGCGCACTCCGGCGAGGATCTCGTCGAGCACCCGGCCGCTTTCCGCGTTGATCAAGGAGCTCCCCTCTCCGGTGGTCATGCGACCGATGCTAGGTCGCCCCCGGTCAGTGGACGGTCGCGGGGGTATGGCCGACATCACCTGATGGACTAGGGCATAATGCCTCGCCGCCGCGTTTTGTCGTACCCCCGCTCTAGGGTGTCGGCATGAGCGTGACGCGAGCGAACACATTGACGGCCACCTGGGCGTCCGTGTCCGCCGCGGCGGTCCTCTCGGCGGCGGCGATCTATCCCCTGCTGGCCCTGCTCGCCTCCGTCGCCGGCGGCCGGGCCCGCAGCGAGCTGCTCGCGGTCGCCCCCACGCCGCTCGATCTTCCCGTCCGCGGCGCGCTCGGGCTGTGGGCGCGGGAGGGGGTGCCGCTCACCCTCGACTGGGCCGCCCGCGCCGACCCGCGCCTGACCGGCGACCCCGCGATCGACCGCCCGCTGCTGGACGCCTGGGCCGCGGCCCAGACCGGCGCACCGGTGCCCCCGTTCGGATTCGCCGTCGCCGACGAGGGCGCCCTGGTCCTGGCCGCGGCCCTGGCCGTCACCGCCGACTGGGCCGACCCGTTCACCGACGGCGTGCTGCGCCCCGCGACCGGCCCGTGGGCGGGCCGGCGCCTCGCGTCGCTGCACCGCCGCGACCCCGACCTGACCGCCCTGCGCTGCGCCACCACCCCCGCCGGCCCGGTCACGCTGCTCACCGTCCGCGGCACCGGCGACGTCGACGTGGTCCTGTGCACCGCGGGCGGCACGGCCCCGGCACCGGCCGTGCTCGCCGCGGCCGTGGAAACGTTCACGGCCGCCCCCGTCGGCCGCCGCGGCCCCGGGATCACCGCGGCCCTCGTCGACGCCGACGACCCGGCGCCCGAGCTCGTCGTGAAGGTGCCCCGCTTCGCGGCCTCGGCCGCCCACGACCTGCTCGGCGCGGCCGACGTGTTCGGCCTGCGCGCGGCCGCCGCTCCCGGCCTGTTCCCGGGCATCAGCACCGAGCCGCTGCGGGTGGCGGCGGCGGGGGTGAGCGTGGCGGCGGCCTTCACCGGCCCCGGGTTCCGCGCCGCGCCGGTGACGCGCGCACCGGTCGTGCCGATGCTGCCGGGTCCGGCGGAGGGCACGGCCCGGGCGCTGCGGGTGACGGTGCGCTTCGACGAGCCGTTCGGCTATCTCGCCGTGCACCGCCCGACCGGGCTGGTGCTCATGGCGGGCTGGGTCGACACCCCCGAGGAGGCCCGGTGACGCCCGTCTTCCTCCACAGCCTCATCCGCGGCTCGCCCGCCGGTTCCCGCGCCACTCGCGGCCCCGGCTTCACACCTCGCGGACAGGCGCCGCACGCCCCTCATCTGCGGGTCCTCTGCCGGTCGTCCGCCGATTCCCGCACCGCTCCTGGCCCCGGCTTCACACCTCGCGGACAGGCACCGCTCTTCCGGCACCGCGCCGACCGGGCCGCACCGCGCACGCCAGCCACGATCCACACGCGACTGACCTTTCCGCCGCCCCGCACTCGGCCCCGGCTCCTGCACCGCTCCCGGCCTCGGCTTCGCACCTCGCGGACGGGCGCCACTCTTCCGACACCACGCCGCGCCGGCCCGCAGCGCGCACACGCCAGCCACGATCCACACGCGGACCGGCCTTCCCGCACACCCCGCAACTCGTCCCCGGCTCCTGCATCGCTTCCGGCCTCGGCTTCGCACCTCGCGGACAGGCGCCGATCTTCCGGCACACCGCATTCCGGCCGCGATGCACGCGGGGCCAGCTTTCCCGCACCGCCCGTGCTCGTCCCGGCTCCTGCGGCGCCGTCCTTCCGGGCCGTGCCAGCCGGGCCTCAGCGCACGCGCCGGCCGTGGTCCGCGCGGGATCCGGCTGCTTCCGGCACGACGTAGCACGTCACGCTCCCGGCCCGTCGCGATCATGCTCGCGGTGGCGCTGATCCAGTCGTTGCCGTCGGCCTCGGCGAAGACGAAGGCGAAGGCGAAGACGAGCGCGTGCGCCGCAGGACCGGCCGGGCCGCAGTGCGGACTTGCGGGCGTCGCGGCTGGGACGGTCAGGACTCCTCGTGCTCCGGGACCGGCTCCGGCTCCGGGCGGCGCCAGCGGGCCGGGATCTCGCCCCTCGCCTGCATTTCCTTCCACTTCGCGAAGGGGTCGAACTCGTGCTCCAGCGGCTCCTGCTCCGGGCGTTCGGCCTCGGGGACGTGGATGAGGTTGATGCGGATGCGGTACCAGACCGAGTTGATCCCCCGCATCGAGTCGACCAGGACGTCGGCGGGCTCCAGGAGGGGCCAGACCGTCGCGTGGCGCTCCTTCCAGCGGTCGAGGTCGGCCAGGGCCTCCTCGCGGGTGGCGGTGCGCGTGATCTCGATCAGGGGCATGCTCGGCTGGCGGCGGCCGGCGCCCTTCTTGGCGGGCGCGCGCTTCTTGAAGGTGGACGCGAGCTCCAGCAGCGGCTCCAGCGAGCCGCGGGCGGACTCGATGCCCGTCCACGGGTCGGGGCGGGCGGGCACGGTGTCCACGGTGTAGGCGGCGGGGTCGCAGCCGGGGACCTCGTCCCAGCTCAGGGGGGCCGAGACCTTCGCCTCTTCCGACGGGCGTACCGAATAACCGGACGCGGTGGTGTGGTCCTTCGCGTTCTGGTTGTAGTCGAGGAACACCCCCTGCCGCTCCTCCTTCCACCACGCGCCGGTCGCGAGGTCCGGGGCGCGGCGGGCGACCTCGCGGGCGAAGCCCTCGGCGGCGCGGCGGACCTCGGCGAAGGTCCAGCGGGGCGCGATGCGCGCGTAGATGTGGAAGCCGCGGGAGCCGGAGGTCTTCGGCCAGCCCGCGAGCCCGTACTCCTCGAGGACCTCCCGCGCGATGAGCGCCACGTCGACGACCTGGCCCCAGGGCACGCCCGGCACCGGGTCGAGGTCGATGCGCAGCTCGTCGGGGTGGTCGAGGTCCTCGGCGAGCACGGAGTGGGTGTGCAGCTCCAGGCAGCCGAGGTTGACCACCCAGGCGAGCTGGGCGGCGTCGCGCAGGACGATCTCCTCGGCGGTGCGGCCGGACGGGTAGCGCAGTTCCGCGGTCTCGATCCAGTCCGGCCGTTTGGCGGGCGCGCGCTTCTGGAAGAAGGCCTCGCCCTCGATGCCGTTGACGTATCGCTTGAGGGCCATCGGCCGCCCGCCCGCGCCCCGCAGGGCACCGTCGGCGACGGCCAGGTAGTAGCGAACCACGTCGATCTTCGTGCGGCCGGACTTCGGGAAGTACACCTTGTGCGGATTGGTGATCGTCACCTCGCGCCCGGCGACCTCGATCACTTCCTCAGCGCTGCTCGCCATGGGCCGAACCCTACTCGGGTCGATCACCCCTCGTCGGATCTTCGCCCCGGTCGAGCGCGTCCCACATGTCGGTCTGCGCGTGCTGGCGGCGGGCCGGCGTGGAGGTGCGTTCGTAGCGCGCGCCCATGCCCGGCCACGAGCGGCCCGAGCGCACGGTGACCACGCCGGCCGCGGCCACGACGAGGCCGCCGAGCACGCACAGCAGCGGCCAGGCCACCCGGACGTGGTCGCCGAGGGCCACCAGGGACGCGACGGCCACGCCGGCACCGGCGACGACGAGCAGGACGCCGACCGCGAGCCGGGCGGCGGCCCGGGTGGCCAGCAGCGCGCCGGCGCCGGCGAGCCCGACGACGGCCAGCGCGGTGAGCCAGGGCGCGATCTCGGTGCCGGTGCGGTCGACCTTCAGCGGCGGCAGCGGGGCCGGCTGCACGGTGACGACTGTCTGCCAGGATCGGGTGGCGGCGAACAGTACGACCGCAGCCGCCACGGCACAGGCCACCGTCGTGGTCGCCAGGCCCCGCCGCCCCGACAGGTTCACCTTCACCGGGCCGGCCGCAGCGTCTCGGCGGTCGCGATGGCGGCCAGCACCGCGGCGGCCTTGTTGCGCGTCTCCGTCTCCTCCGCCGCCGGGTCGGAGTCGGCCACGATGCCGGCGCCGGCCTGGACGTACGCGGTGCGGTCGCGCAGCAGCGCGGTGCGGATGGCGATGGCGGTGTCCATGTCGCCGCCGAAGCCGAAGTACCCGACGACGCCGCCGTACAGGCCGCGGCGCGTCGGCTCGAGCTCCTCGATGATCTCCATCGCGCGGACCTTCGGCGCCCCGGACAGGGTGCCGGCCGGGAACGTGGCCGCGAGGGTGTCGAAGGCGGTGCGGTCGTCGTGCAGCTCGCCGACGACGGTCGAGACGATGTGCATGACGTGCGAGTACCGCTCGACCGTCATGAACTCGGGCACCTCCACCGTGCCGGGCTTGCACACCCGCCCGAGATCGTTGCGGGCCAGGTCGACGAGCATCACGTGCTCGGAGCGCTCCTTGGGGTCGGCGAGCAGGTCGGCCGCGAGCGCCGCGTCCTCCTCCGGCGTCGCCCCGCGCCACCGCGTGCCCGCGATCGGATGCAGCAGTGCCCGCCGCCCGTCGACCTTCACGTGTACCTCGGGTGAGGACCCGACCACGTCGAAGCCGTCGAAGCGCAGCAGGTACATGTACGGGCTGGGGTTGGTCGTGCGCAGTACGCGATAGACGTCGAGGGGATCGGCGTCGGTCGCGCGCTCGAAGCGCTGGGCGACCACGATCTGGAAGCACTCCCCCGCGCGGATGGCCTCCTTGGCGGCCTCGACCGCCTTCGGGTACTCCCCGGCCGGCGTCCGGCTCACCACGTCGCCGAGCGGCACCCGGTCCACAGTGGACACCAGCGGCGGTGTCGGGCGGGACAGCGCGGTGGTCATCGCGTCGAGCCGGCCGATGGCCTGGTGGTACGCGGCGGCGACCGCGGCGTCGTCGGCCCCGGCCGCGGGCAGCACCGCGTTGGCGATGAGCAGCGCGGCGCCCTCGAAGTGATCGAGCGCGACGAGATCGGTGGCGAGCATCATCCCGAGCTCGGGGTGGCCGAGGTCGTCGAGGGCGATCTCGGGGAGGCGCTCGAAGCGGCGGACGGCGTCGTACGACAGGAAGCCCACCAGGCCGCCCGACAGCGGCGGCAGGTTGAGCTCGCGCAGGTCGGCGTCGTCGGCGGTCAGCGCGGCGATGGTCGCGCGGAGCACCTCGGTCGGGGCCCCGTCGGCCGGGATGTTCGCCGGGGGCGCCCCGAGCCAGAGCGCGCGCCCGTCCCGCTCCACGAGGGTGGCCATGCTGCGGACGCCGATGAAGCTGTACCGCGACCAGACGGCACCCGCCGCGCCCGCCCCCTGCTCCGCGGACTCCAGCAGGAACGTGCCGGGGCCGCCCGCCAGCTTGCGGTACACGCCGACCGGGGTCTCGCCGTCGGCCAGCAGGCGCCGCGTCACCGGAACGACACGCCGGGTGCGGGCGAGCTCGCGGAAGGTGGCCTCGTCGGGGGCCACGGCGCCGGTCGTCATCCGGATACCTCCAGCGGGGTGTAGAAGCAGGTGTGGTTGCCCGTGTGGCAGGCGGCGCCGGTCTGCTCGACCGTGATCAGCAGCGTGTCGCCGTCGCAGTCGACCGCGACCGACTTGACGTGCTGGACGTGCCCGGAGGTCTCACCCTTCACCCAGTACTCGTTGCGGCTGCGCGACCAGTACGTGGCGCGACCGGTCGTGAGCGTGCGGTGCAGGGCCTCGTCGTCCATCCACGCGAGCATCAGCACCTCGCCGGTGCCGTGCTCCTGCACGATCGCCGGCACGAGTCCGGCCTCGTTGCGGCGCAGACGGTCGGCCACTTCTGGATCAAGGTTCGACGGCACGACGGCAATTCTCCCGCACCGCGCAGACTCGGCAGTTTGGGGTCTATGGCTGCTGGTGTTGAGGGGGTACCTTGGCGGTGCGCCGCACGGAAGATCTGCGCGGTCGCCCACCCTTCCCCGCCTGCCGACGGCCACCCCCTACCCGTCTCCCAGGGGGCACCCCCTCGCCGGCCATGCGGTCGTCGGTTGCGGGCGCCGCACGGCCTCCCGGCGTCCGCGACCCCTGCGCTGAGCCAACCAGCAGTCCGACCGGGAGGCTGCCCCCGTTCGGACCGAGCCGGACGGAGGACCCATGCACCCCAACATCACCCCGCCGAACGACCAGCCGCCCTCCTCGTCGTCGTCTTCTTCCACTCCCGAGGCGGAAGCGCCCGCCGAGGCCGTCGTACCGGCGCCGCGCGAGCCGCTCGACGACGCCACTCCTGCCGCCACTGCCCCTCCCGCCGCCGAGGAAACCGCGGCGCTCGCTGATGATCCGGCCATCTCCGTCGCGGTGCCGGACGACATCTCGGCCCTCGTCGAGACCACTGGGGTTGCGGATGCCGAGGTCGTCGCGGGCGACGACACTCCTGCTGTCACCGATTCGGCCGTCGTGGAGAGCGAGGCGGTGGAGGATGGCGCGCCGGGCTCGGATGGGGAGGTCGCGGAGAGCGACGAGCCGGTTGCGGCGGCGACGGACGTCGCGGTTGCGGACGAGGCACCCGCGGACGTGACGTCGGCGGCCGACGAGACCGAGGAGGGCGGCGCTGCGGAGGAGCCGGTCGCCGAGGCTGTCGTGGCTGAGGACGCTTCCGACTCGCCGGCTGCCGCCGAGGAGCCGGACGCCGTCGTTGCCGAGGACGTGGACGCTACGGAGGAGCCGGACGCCGTCGTCGCCGAGGACGTTGTTGCCGAGGACGTTGTTGCTGAGGACGTGGACGCTGCCGACGAGCCGGCCGTTGAGGAGGAGCCTGCCGCCTCGGTCGACGCGGAGGAGAGCGACGCCGACGAGGAGCCCGCGGCTGAGGCCGAGACCGCCGACGAGCCGGAGGTTGAGGCTGCCGTCGTGGTGTCGGACGAAGCCGCTGAGGCCGACGAGCCCGTAGTCGAGGCGGAAGCGTCCGCCGACGAGGACGCCGCGGACTCGGACGAGCCGGACGCCGAAGCTGCCGTCGTCGTTTCGGACGAGGCCGCCGAAGCCGACGAGCCCGCGGCCGAGACGGAAGCGTCCGCCGACGAGGACGCCACGGACTCGGACGAGCCCGCCGCCGAAGCTGACGCCGAAGAGATCGAGGCCGCCGAGGAGCCCGCCGCCGAAGCGGAAGAGTCCGCCGACGAGGACACCGCGGACTCGGACGAGCCCGTTGCCGAGGCCGAGGAGAGCGACGCCGAAGCCGACGCCGAAGAGATCGAGGCCGCCGAGGAGCCCGCCGCCGAGGCTGACGAGGCCGAGGAGAGCGACGCGGTCGAGGATGTCGCGGTCGTCGTCGCCGACGAGGAGCCCGCCGCCGAGGTTGACGCGGTGCCCGTGGTCGAGGACGCCGACGTGGCCGAGGAGGTCGCCGCGGCCGACGACGCCGATGGTGAGGAGGCCGCGGAGGAGCCGGCCGCCGAAGCCGACGACGCCGAGGAGCCTGCAGCGGAAACCGACGCCGAAGAAGGCGACGCGACCGACGAGCCCGCCGCCGAAACCGACGCCGAGGAAGTTGACGCCGTCGAGGAGGTCGCCTCGGAGGCCGGTGACGCCGACGAGGCGGACGCCGAAGCTGTTGCCGACGACGTGGTGCTTGTCGAGGACGACGCCGCCGTTGAAGAGATCGCGGCCGAGGCCGACGACGCCGTGGACGAGGACTCCGCCGAGGAGCCGGTTGCCGAGGACGACAGCGCCGAAGACGTCGTGCTCGTCGCGGTTGAAGCCGACGACGCCGACACGATCGAGGAAGCTGCCGCCGAAGCCGACGACGCCGCCGAGGAAGACGCCGCCGAGGAGATCGCGGCCGAGGCCGACGACGCCGCGGACGAGGACGTCGCCGAGGAGCCGGTTGCCGAGGACGACAGCACCGAGGACGTCGTGCTCGTCGTGGTCGAGGCGGACGGCGATGAGGAGGCCGGCGAAGTCGTGCTCCTCGTGGCCGAGACCGACGCCGAGGACGCGGATGACGACGTCGTGGCCGAAGCCGACGAAGAGGCCGCGGACGACAGCGACGACCTCGTGGCCGAAGCCGCCGACGACGAAGACGAGGCTGCGGACGACAGCGACGACGTCGTAGCCGAAGCCGACGACGAAGAGGACGAGGACACCGACGACCTCGTGGCCGAGGCGGACGACGAAGACGAGGACGAGGACGAGGACGCGGGTGAGCCCGTGGCCGAGGCCGAGGACGACGAGGAAGACGACGAGGTCGAGGACGTCGTGCTCCTCGTAGCCGACGCGGGCGACGAGGAGGACGCCGCGGACGGCGTGCTGCTCATCGTGGCCGAGGACGAGGAGGACGAGGTCGAGGAGGACGACGAGCTCGAGTACGCGGCGGTCGCCCCGGCTCAGCTGCGCCCCGGCGACATCGTCGAGGAGCGGATCGTGCTCTGGAAGCGCAAGCGGGCCGACAAGTTCCGCACGCGCATCGCGAAGGCCGAGTCCAAGTTCGTCGACGACCCGGTGAAGGCGGTGGCCCGGGCCAGCGCCGTGGTCAGCGACGCGATCGAGACGCTCGCCGAGAAGCTGCAGGAGCAGCAGCACGCGCTCAACCCGAACAAGAGCTCGAAGCACCCCGACACCGAGTCGCTGCGGGTGGCGCTGCGGCAGTACAAGGACTTCCTGGAGCGGGTCCTCTCGCTCTGACCCAAATCCCAGCACAAGGGGGCGGACCGGGCAACCGGTCCGCCCCCTTGCCGCATGCATATCGTTGCCCGCGGTCGCGATTTCATCTACCGTTGATTTCATCAAGCGTTGAGTTCTTTGCCCCTCCGCCAGGAAGGACCAACCACGATGGACAACGCGATCGAGGTCGAGCACCTCGTCGTCGCGCGCGGCAAGCGGCGGGTGCTGCACGACTTCACCTGCGCCGTCCCCTCCGGCAGCGTGACCGGCCTGCTCGGGCCCAGCGGCAGCGGGAAGACCACGTTCATGCGGGCCGTCGTCGGCGTGCAGAAGGTCGCGAGCGGCACCGTCACCGTCCTCGGCCACCCGGCCGGGTCGCGGCCGCTGCGCGACAAGGTGGGCTACCTGACCCAGGCCCCCAGTGTGTACGCCGATCTGACCGTCCGCGAGAACGCGCGCTACTTCGCGTCGCTCTACGGCCTCGGCGCGCACGAGGCCGACGAGGCCGTCAGCGACGTGGGCCTGAGCAAGGCCAAGGACCAGCTCGTCGGCCGCCTCTCCGGGGGCCAGCGCGCCCGCGCCTCGCTCGCCTGCGCGATCGTGGGCAAGCCGCGGCTGCTCGTGCTCGACGAGCCGACCGTCGGGCAGGACCCGGTCCTGCGCAACGAGCTCTGGCAACGCTTCCACGCCCTCGCGAAGGCCGGCTCCACCCTGCTGGTGTCCAGCCACGTGATGGACGAGGCCGGCCGCTGCGACCGCCTGCTGCTGATCCGCGAGGGCCACCTCATCGCCGATCAGACCCCGGCCGCCGTACGCGCATCAGCCGGCACCGACGACCTCGACGAAGCGTTCCTCAGGCTCGTGCAGGCCCACGAGACCGAGACGGTCGGGGACGCGGCGATGCCGAGCCGCACGAGTGCCGGCGCACCCGAATCCACCGGCCACACGACCAAGGCGGGCTGATCCCATGTCGCTGCGACTGACCTTCGGCACCGCCGGGCGCATCCTGCGCCAGCTTCGCCATGACCGCCGGACGATCGCGCTGATCCTCGTGGTCCCCACGGTGTTGCTCACCCTGCTGCGGTACCTCTACGACGACAACCCCCTCCTGTTCGACCGCGTGGGCCTGATCATGCTCGGGGTCTTCCCGCTCGTGATCATGTTCCTGCTCACGAGCGTGGCGATGCTCCGCGAGCGCACGAGCGGCACCCTCGAGCGGCTCCTCACCACGCCGATCGGGAAGGTCGACATCCTGCTCGGGTACGGGCTGGCCTTCGCCGTCGCGGCCGCGGTGCAGGCGGCGATCGTGTCGGCGCTCGCGTACTGGCTGCTGGGCCTCGACACCGCCGGCCCGGCGTGGCTCGTGGCCGTCATCGCGGTCGGCAACTCGGTGCTCGGCATGGCGCTCGGCCTGCTGGTGAGCGCCTTCGCCGACAGCGAGTTCCAGGCGGTGCAGTTCATGCCGGCCGTCGTGCTGCCCCAGGTGCTGCTGTGCGGCCTGCTCCAGCCCCGCGACCGGATGCCCGGGTGGATGGAGGCGATCAGCGACGTGCTGCCCATGTCGTACGCCGTGCAGGCCCTCACCGAACTGGGCACCCACACCGATCCGACCGCCGTCATGTGGCGCGACCTGGCCATCATCGTCGGCTGCGTCCTGGTCGCCCTGCTCCTCGGCGCGGCCACCCTGCGCCGCCGCACCGCGTAGCACCCGGTTCCGGCCCGCCCGCGCCGAACGCGCACCAGGTCCGGTGCGCCAGGCCCGGGACCCGGGAGCATGAATACCGGCCGAATAGGCTTGTGCCCGGTATCGGGCGCTGGGCGGGGCCGGCGGGCACCGCACGGTACGACATCAGGAAGAGGCATATGGCGCGCACCGGACGACGCCCCGGCAACCAGGACACCCGAGAGGCGATCCTGAACGCCGCCCGCCAGGCGTTCGCGGAGCGGGGCTTCGACGGGGCGTCCATCCGGCAGATCGCGACCAGCGCCGGTGTGGACCCGGCGCTGGTGCACCACTACTTCGGCGCCAAGGACCGGCTGTTCCTGGCGACCATGGACGCCCCGTTCGACCCGGGCGAGGTCCTCCCGCAGGTCTTCGACCCCGGCCTCGACGGCGTCGGCGAGCGGCTGGTCCGCATGTTCGTGTCGGTCTGGGACTCGCCCGCGGGCACGCCGGTCGTGGCCCTGGTCCGCAGCGCGATGCAGCACGACTGGTCCGCCCGCATGCTGCGCGAGTTCCTGGTGAGCCAGATCCTGCGCCGCGCGACGCGGGCCCTGAACCTCGACCCCGCCGAGGCCCCGATCCGCACCTCCCTGGTCGCGTCGCAGCTGATCGGGCTCGCGATGCTGCGGTACATCCTCAAGCTCGAACCCCTCGCCTCCATGCCCCCCGAGGAGGTGGTGCGCTACATCGCCCCGACCATCCAGCGCTACCTGGCCGACCCGCTCCCCTGACGGCGTCCACGGCCACGGCCGTCAGTCGTCGGCGAGGTCCGCGGGGCCCACGAGCCGCCGGTCGTCAGTCGTCCGCGAGGTCCGCGCAGTGCGTGCGCGCCTGCGGGGTCAGCAGCAGCCCGACCATCGCGGCCGCGCACACGACCGGCACGTACCGCAGCGACACCGGCGCTTCCAGCACCCACGCGAGCAGCGGCGTCATCGTCCCCGCGAACGCCCAGAACACGAGGCTCGCCAGCCACGCCCAATGCTCGCCCCGCCGCACCCGCACACCGAGGAACACCAGGACCCCGGCCAGCGGCGACAGGAACAGCACCGCGTTGAAGAACAGCACAAAATCCAGATATCCGGTACCACCCTGAGCCACCGGATCCACCTGCATCCCCGACAGCAGCACGCCGAGGGCCATGAGCGCGAGCGTGAGCATGATCCCGCCCACCGCGTGGAACCCCGTCACCGCGACGCGCACCTGCATCGGCACGAATCGGCGCCCACCGGCTGCCATGCGCCCAATGTAGGCCATCCCCGGCCTGCGAGAACGCCCGACACATAGTGCCAGACGTGAATCGACCCGCTGCAAATCCCCTCAGATCGGATTTACGGCCCGTCAGGGTATAAATCCGATAAGTCGCGGCGCGAAGCGCCCGACTTATCGTTGAGCCAAGGCGCCCTAGCACCTTCTCGAGTTCAAGATCCCGCCCCGCCCGCGCACCTTCCACGATCGCGGCTCGGGCCCGAGCCGCACACAGCACACCTACGCACCGAGCCAGACGCGCGCCGGAGCCGAAACCGGACCAAGGCGAGCCGCAGAGGCCAGCCGCACGCCCGCAGCGCAACGCACCGAGGCGAGCCGAATGCCTCCGAGCCGCCGAAGCCGAGCCGCCGCGACGCCCGACCCGGAAGCGCACCAAGGCGAGCCGGGCGCATCCAAGCCGCGGACGCCGAGCCAGACGCGTGCCCGCAGCGCAACGCACCGAGGCGAGCCGAACGCGTCCGAGCCGCGGACGCCGAGCCGGCCACGACGCCCGAACCGCAAGCGCACCCTGGCGAGCCGAACGCGTCCGACCTGCGGACGCCGAGCCGGACGCGTGCCCGCAACGCAACGCGCCGAAGCGAGGCGAACGCGTCCGGGCCGCGGACGCCGAGCTGGAAGAGCGCCCCGGGGCTGGGGCGGTCGCGTTGGCGGGTGGGTCAGGGCGTCAGCGGGTTTGTTCCAGCCACGAGGCGTAGAGGCGGGCGTAGATCGATGCCGGGTCGGTCAGCAGGGCCGTGTGCGGCCCGCGCTGGACGATGCGGCCCTTGTCCACCACGATGACCTCGTCCGCGGACTGGGCCGTGGACAGGCGGTGGGCGATCGCGATGGTCGTGCGGCCGCGGGTCACGGCGTCCAGGGTGCGCTGCAGGCGGACCTCCGTCGCGGGGTCCACGGCGCTCGTCGCCTCGTCCAGGACCAGCAGGTCGGGGTCGGCCACGTACGCGCGGGCCAGGGCCACCAGCTGCCGCTCGCCCACCGACAGGGACTCGCCGCGCTCGCCGACCTCGGTCCGCAGGCCGTCGGGCAGGGACTCCAGCCAGTCGATCAGGCCCAGCTCGGTGAAGGCGTGCAGCAGGTCGGCGTCGGTCAGCGACGGGCGGGCGAAGCGGACATTGTCGGCGATCGTCGCGTCGAACAGGAAGCCGTCCTGGGGCACCATGACGACCCGGCTGCGCAGCGAGTCGAAGCGGAGGGTGTCCAGCGGCACGCCCGAGAGCAGCACGCGGCCCGTGCTCGGGTCCATGAGCCGGGTCAGCAGCTTCGCGAAGGTCGTCTTGCCGCTGCCGGTCTCGCCGACGACCGCGACGCGCGTGCGGGCCGTGACCGTCAGGTCGACGTCGCTGAGCACCTCGGGGCCGTCGGGGTAGGCGAAGTGGACGTGGTCGAAGCGCACGTCGATCGGGCCGTCGGGCAGCGTGCGGCCGTCCTTGCCCGGGTCGGCGACGTCGGGCTCGGTCTCGATGATGTCCAGCACGCGGCGCCAGCCGGCGATCGCGTTCTGGGCCTCGTTGAGCACCTCGGTGGCGACCTGCACCGGCTGCACGAACAGCGTGGCCAGGAACAGGAACGCGGTGAGCTGCCCGACGGTGAGGTGGCCGCCGACGCCGAGCAGGGTGCCCACGACGATCACGCCGCCGAGCGCGAGGCCGGCCGCCAGCTCGCCGAAGCTCATGCTGATCACGTTGTTGCTCTGGGCCCGGAACTGGTTGCGCCGTGCCTGCTCGATCGCGCCGTCGAGCCGCTCGCCGGTGCGGCCCTGGATGCCGTAGGCGCGCACGACCGGCGCCCCCACGACGCTCTCGGCGATCACGCCGAGCATCGTGCCGACGCTCTCGCGCACCTCGAGGTAGAGCACGCTGAGCCGCCGCTGGAAGAACCGGACCACGAACACGAGCGGGGCGAACGCGGCGAACACGACGAGGGTGAGCTGCCAGGAGTACCAGAGCATGACGATCGTGGTGACCGTGAGCTGGCCCAGGTTGACCACGAAGAGCAGGCCGCCGAACTGCAGGAACTGGCTGATCTGGTCGACGTCGCCGGTGACCCGCGAGACCAGCGCGCCGCGGCGCTCGGACTGCTGGTGCAGCATCGACAGATCGTGGATGTGCCGGAAGGTGCGCGCCCGGATGCCGGCCAGGGCCGTCTCGCTCACGGTGAACAGGCGCACGTTCATGAGGTAGGAGCAGACCATCGTGACGAGCAGCACCCCGGCGGTGACCGCCACGATGCGCGTGATCACGCCGAGGTCGGGGCCGCCCGGCGCGCGGATGCCCCGGTCGATGCCCTGCTGGATGGCGACGGGCACGGCGACGCGGCCGGCGGTGGCGAGCAGGGCCAGGCCGAGCGTGCCGGCGAGCCCGGTGAACAGCTCCGGGGACAGGGCCAGGCCGCGGCGCAGCACCGAGGCCCGGGGGGCGGTCGCGGCGGGCGCGGTGGCGCTCTCGACGGTGGTCATGCGCTCAGGGTCTCCTCGTCCAGCCGGCCGTCGCGGTCCTCGTCGAAGCGTTGGGCGCCGAGCCCGGCCCCGGGCCCGTCGCGGCCGTCGTCCAGCCGGTCGCCGTCGAAGGCGTGCTCGCGCTCCCGCTCCTCCTCCGCCTTCTCGTAGGCGGTGACCAGGTCGGCGTAGCCGGGCGCGGTCTCCAGCAGCTCGGCGTGGGTGCCGCGGGCCACGACCCGGCCGCGTTCGAGGTAGACCACCTCGTCGGCGAGGGCGATCGTGGCCCGGCGGTAGGCGACGACGAGGATCGAGGCGGCCTGCGCCGGCCGGTCCACCTGCAGCGCCGCCGGGGCCGGGCCGGACCCGGCGGCCCCGGTCGCGGGCCGGGACACGGCGCCCGCCGCCGACGAGCCGGACTCGAGGCCCGGGGACCCCGCGCCGGGGCGACCCGCGAGCGGCGTCTCCGGGGCCAGGGCCGGGGCGGAGCCGTCGTCGCGGCGCAGCGCGGCCAGGATCGCGGCCTCGACCCGCGGGTCGACGGCGCTCGTGGCGTCGTCGAGCACGAGCAGCCGCGGCGACCCGGCCAGCGCCCGGGCGATGGTGAGCCGCTGCCGCTGCCCGCCGGACAGGGAGGTGCCGCGCTCGCCGACCGTGGTGCCGAGACCGTCGGCGAGGTGCCCGACGAACCCGTCGGCCTGGGCCAGCCGCAGCGCGCTCCAGGCCGCCTCGTCGTCGACGCCGGGCCGGTCGAGGGTGATGTTGCCGCGGATGGTGTCGTCGAAGACGAACGGGACCTGCGCGACGAGCGCGGTGCTGCCGGTCAGCGCGTCCTGGTGCAGCTCCCGCACGTCGACGCCGTCGAGCGTCACGGAGCCGGCCGCGGGGTCGACGAGCCGCGCGGCGAGCGCCGCGATGGTGGACTTGCCCGAGCCGGTGGGCCCGACCAGCGCGACCGTGCGCCCGGCGGGAACGTCGAAGGTGACCCCCGTGAGCACGTTGGGCCCGGTGCCCGTCTCGTCGGTGTAGGCGAAGTCGACGCCCTCGAAGCGCAGGGCGGCCGGGCCGGTGCCGGTCAGGGCGGTGGTGCCGTAGACGGTGTCGCCCTCGGCGTCGAGCACCCGGCGGATGCGCTCCCAGCCCACGACGCTGCGGGGCAGCTCGGCGAGGACCCAGCCGATCGCCCGGACCGGGAAGGCGAGCACGGTGAACAGGAACGTGACGCTGACGACCTGCTCGACCCCGACCGCGCCGGAGCGGTACCGATACCCGCCGACGACCAGCACCGCCAGGGTGCCGATGCTGGGCAGGGCGTCGAGGACCGGGTCGAACATGGCCCGGACCCGGCCGACCCGGATGGTGGCGTCGCGCAGCTGCACGGCCTTGGCCGCGAACCGCTCGGTCTCCGAGGCCTCGCGGCCCATCGTCTTGACGACCAGGGCGCCGTCGAAGCTCTCGTGCGCGACCGCGCTGACCTCGGCCCGCAGCTGCTGGGCCCGCGCCACCCGCGGCGACATGCGCCGCGAATAGGCCACGTTGACCAGCAGCAGCGCGGGGAAGACGGCCACGCCGACCAGCGCCATCGCCCAGTCGGTGACGAAGAGGGAGGCGACCGCGGCCACGAGCATCACGACGGTTCCGACCGCGAACGGGAACGGGGCGATCGGATACCACGCCGACTCCACGTCCGCGTTCGCGTTGGACAGCAGCGTCCCGGTCGCGTGGCGCTGGTGCCAGGCCAGCGGCAGGCGCAGGTAGCGGCGGGTCACGGCCCGGCGATACTTCGCCTGCAGGTTGAACTGCATCGCGCCGGCGCCGAGCCGGCGGCCGAAGATGCCCACGATCTTGCCGAGGCTGACCGCGAGCACGGCCAGGCCGCCCAGCACGAGCGTGCCGGTGGCGACGCTGCCCCGGTCGAACGCCGGCACCACGAGCTCGCCGACCACACGCCCCGAGACGAACGCCGTGGCGATGGTCAGCAGGCTGAACAGCACGCTGCCGAGGACGGACCACACGAACATGTGAGGCTCGTCACGGACCGCGTGGCCGAGCACCCGGAAGCCCTTCGCGAGCACCTTGCCACTGGTCAACACACGCTCCCTGGTTCCGCGCCGGTAAGCGACCCGAGCGCACGACAAACCTTACCGACGAGGTACGACAATTTCGGGGCTAGCGTTATGCCCATGACTGCCTTCGCCCGTTCGGAGCGCGCGGCGCTCGCCGACGCCCTGCTCGCCGCCGGGCCGGACGCGCCCACGCTGTGCGAGGGCTGGGCGACGCGTGACCTCGCCGCACATCTCGTGCTGCGCGAGCACCGCCCGGACGCCGCCGCCGGGATCATGCTCAAGGCCGCCGCCGGGCACACCCAGAAGGTGCAGGACGCGCTGGCCGCGGGCGACTACCCGGCGCTCGTGGACCGGGTGCGGCGCGGGCCGCTGCTGCTGCGCCCGCTCGACGAGGCGATGAACGTGACCGAGTTCTTCGTCCACCTCGAGGACGTGCGGCGGGCCGCGCCGGGGTGGACGCCGCGCGACCTTCCGCCGTCGTACGCCCAGGCCCTCGCCGCCCGCGCGAAGACCACGGCCCGCCTGTCCGCCCGCCGCTTCCCCGCCCGCATCGAGGTCTCCGGCCCCGGCGTGGAGCCGTTCACGGTCAACCCGAAGCGGGAGCCCGTCGTGCGGGTGTCGGGCGCGCCCGGGGAGCTGGTGCTGTTCTTCAGCGGGCGCCAGTCCGCCGCCGAGGTATCGGTGACCGGCCCGGACGATCTGGCCGAAAAGCTCCGCGGGGCCCGGCTCGGCATCTGAGGTACGACTGCTGGGTCTTGAATCTGGTTCCAGAGCACGCGTTTCGCGGCTTGCTCACGTTTCGGTTTCGGGTCTAGCCGGTAACGGGATTGACGGTTTACGGTCTGGTAACCGACGGACGTGACGATGCTCACGGCCGGCGGCGTATTCTCCCGGACCGCCCGGAAGGCAGCCCGATCATGACCCAGACCCAGCGGCTCGTACTGCCGTACCGCTCGATCCCGGACATGTTCCTGCACCGGGTCGCCGAGAACCCCGACGCCCACGCCTTCGGCCGCCCCGCCCCCGACGACGCCGGGGACCCGATCTGGATGACCTGGCGCGAGGTCGACGAGCACGCCCGGGCCATCGCCGCCGGCCTGACCACGCTGGGAGTCGCGCCCGAGGACCGGGTCGCGGTGCTGTCGAGCACGCGGCTGGACTGGATCCTCGCCGACCTCGGCGTGATGCTCGCGGGCGCGGCGACGACGACCGTGTATCCCACGACCGAGCCCGAGGAGGCCGTGTACATCGTCGCGGACTCCGGCTCCAAGGTGCTCTTCGCCGAGAACCCCGAGCAGGCGGCGAAGCTCAAGGACGCGGAACTGCCGAACCTCACGCACATCGTGCTGATCGACGGGGCTCCGGACGGTACCGAAGCCAAACCGACGATGACCATGGCGGACCTGGAATCCGCCGGACGCGCCGCGATCGCCGCGGACCCCGGGCTCATCGACGGCATCGTCGCGGGCATCGAGGGCGACCGCCTGGCGACCCTCATCTACACGTCCGGCACGACGGGGCGCCCGAAGGGCGTCGAACTGCTGCACGCCGGCTGGGTCTGGCAGGGCAAGACGCAGCAGGACACGGGCGTGCTGACCGCCGACGACCTGCAGTACCTCTGGCTGCCGCTGTCGCACTCGTTCGGCAAGACGCTGCTGTGCGGGGTCCTGTACGTGGGGCTGCCCACGTACGTCGACGGCCGCGTGGACAAGCTCATCGACAACCTCGGCCGGATCCGCCCCACGCTCATGTGCGCGGCGCCGCGAGTCTTCGAGAAGGTCTACAACCGCGTGGTGACCGGCGCCCAGGCCGACGGCGGGGCCAAGCTCAAGATCTTCACCTGGGCCCTCAAGGTCGGCAAGCGCGCCTCCGCCGAGCGGCTGGCCGGCCGCGAGCCCGGCGGCCTGCTCAAGTTCCAGCTCGGCATCGCCGACAAGCTGGTCTTCAGCAAGCTGCGCGCCCGCCTCGGCGGCCGGATGCGCGCGATGGTCTCCGGCTCGGCGCCGCTCGCCCCGGAGATCGCCGAGTTCTTCTTCGCCGCCGGGCTGCCGATCCTGGAGGGGTACGGGCTCACGGAGACGTCCGCGGGCTCCTTCGTCAACCGGGAGGGCAAGGCGCGCATCGGCACCGTCGGGCAGGCCCTCGGCGACCTCGAGATCCGCCTCGACTCCGACGGCGAGGTGCTGCTGCGGGGCACGCCGGTGATGCGGGGGTACCACAACCTGCCCGACGAGACCGCGGCCGCGTTCACCGAGGACCGCTGGTTCCGCACCGGCGACATCGGCGAGCTCGACGACGCCGGCTACCTGCGCATCACCGACCGCAAGAAGGACCTGATCAAGACCTCGGGCGGCAAGTACGTCGCACCGAGCCACATCGAGGGCCTGTTCAAGTCGGTCTGCCCGTACACCTCCCAGGCCATCGTCGTCGGCCAGGCCCGCAACTACGTGACGATGCTCGTCTCGCTCGACCCGGACGCGATCATCGGCTGGGCCGCGGGCACGCCGCTCGCCGGGAAGTCCTACGCGGAGATCGTCTCCTCCCCCGAGGCCTTCGAGCTCGTCGACGGCTACGTGCGCGAGCTCAACGCGAAGCTGAACCGCTGGGAGCAGATCAAGAAGTTCAGCATCCTCGGCCGGGATCTGTCCATCGAGGACGGCGAGCTGACGCCGTCGCTGAAGGTGAAGCGCCGGGTCGTGGAGAAGTCCTTCGCGGCCGACATCGACCGGATGTACGCCGGGACGCTCGCGGAGATATAAGGACCTCTATTCACACCCCACAGTGTCGTGGCCCCCGGGAACCGCCATCCCCGGGGGCCACGACGCGTAATCGCCCGGTCACGCGACCTGAGATCGACTTGGAGGCCGGGTGTACCGTGGTGAATGAAACGGAACGGCACCGACGCGGCGTGGTCCTCGTGTTCGCTCGTATGGGGTTCGCGCTTGGATTGGCCAGTCGCAGTCGTCCTGGTCTCGAAGTCTGCTGAGTGCGCGCACGCCCGCGCGAGCCACGCGGCTTGATCCTGGATCACGGCTCCGACCTGGAGCTTTCGGGCTTGTTCGGCGCGGGCCGCGAGCTCGATCGGCGTGGGTTTTTGGCTCGATCGCGCGACTCGTACCGAGGTCCGGTCCCGCCGCGATTGCGCCGGGGCGCGGGTCAGACGAGCACTGCCCGCGCGCCGGGGGCGGGAGCGGGTCAGGCGAGCGCCGTCTGGGCGTCGACCAGGAGTGGCGGCGCGGCCCTCGGGGCTCGATCACGCGGCTCTGGCCGAAGTCCGGACCCGCCGCGATCGCGCCGAGCCCGGACTGCAGATCAGGCGAGCACCGTCTGCGCGGACCAGGAGTGGCGGCGCGGCCGGTCCAGGTCGGTGCGGGCCTCCGCGAGCCGCCGCACCGCCTCGACCAGGTCCGCCTCCGGGAGCGTGAACGGCAGCCGCATGAAGCGCTCCATGGTGCCGTCCGCGCCGAAGCGGGGGCCCGGCGCCACGCGCACGCCCAGCTCCTCGGCCGAGCGGGCCAGCGCGCTCGACACGGGCGCGTCGAGCTCGGCCCAGATGACCATCCCGCCCCGCGGCAGGACGAAGCGCCACTCCGGCAGCTCGGCCCGCAGCGCCGCGGCCAGGGTGTCGCGCTGGACCAGCAGCTGCTTGCGGCGCGCGGCCACGATCGTGTCGCGGCGCTGCAAGAGGCGTGCGGCCACGAGCTGGTCGAGCACCGGCGAGGCCATGTCCACGCCGACGCGGGCCGCCGCTAGGCGGGCGATCAAGGGGGCCGGGCCGCGCACCCAGCCGATGCGCAGGCCGCCCCAGAAGGCCTTGCTCATGCCGCCGATCGTGAGCACCCGCGCGGTGCGGTCGAACGCCGCGACCGCCGGCGGCATCGCGGCGGCCACGTCCGGGTCGAGAGCAAGGTCCACAAAGGACTCGTCGATGATCAGGTCCGTGCCGGCGGCGTGGGCCGCGGGCGGGAGCTTCTCGCGCAGCGCGGCCGGCATCAGGTGGCCCGTCGGGTTGTGGAACTCCGGAATCAGGTACGCCACCCGCGCCTGAGCGGCCCGCACCGTCGACAGCAGCAGGTCGGCATCCCAGCCGTCGGGGCCGATGGCGTAGGAGCTGATCCTCGCCCGGCCGGCCACGAACGCGCTCAAGGCGTTCGGGTACGTGGGGGTTTCCACCAGCGCGCGCTGACCCGGTGCGACCAGGAGGCGCAGCAGGAGATCCAGGGCCTGCTGGACACCGCCGGTGATCATGACCTGGTCGGGGGCCGTGGGGAGGCCGCGGGCGGTGTAGGCGCACGCGATCGCCTCGCGCAGGACCAGCAGGCCCATGGGCTGGTAGCCGGGGCCGCACAGGTACGGCTCCAGGTCCGTCACCGCCTCCGCCGCGGCCGCCGCGAGCTCCGGCGGGGCCGGCATCGCGGCACAGCCCAGGTCGATCAGGCCGGCGTCGTCGCTCGGGGTCCACAGGCCCGACGTGCCCACCCGGTGCCCGGCCGGCAGCTCGGTCCAGCTGCCCGCGCCCCTCCGGCTCGACACGTGCCCGCTCTCGCGCAGCTCGCGGTAGGCGGCGGTCACGGTGGTCCGGCTGATGCCCAGCGCCGCGGCCAGCTCCCGTTCCGCGGGCAGCCGCACGCCGAGGGCCAGGCGGCCGTCGATGAGCAGGCCGCGCACGGCGTTGGCGAGCACGACGTACTCGGGCCGCTTCCCGCCCGGGCCGCGCACCCCGACGGCGACCTGCCAGGCGTTGAGCATGCGGGCCAGCTGGGCACCGCGGACAATCGCTGACAAAATTGGCCCCCTAAACGCGCTCGATTGGCCTCAGACTGGCATCAGTGGCTCCCGAGGGCAAGTCCAATTTCGCCATTGCGCCCAACAGCACACCGCCGAGGATCGCGGCGCCGCCCACGAGGTCGTACCAGTGGATCCTCTCGTGCAGGAACAGCGCCGACGACAGGATCGCGAACACCGGTGCCAGGGCCGCGAACGGCGCCACGGTCCCGGCCCCGTAACGGCCGATCAGCCGCCCCCACACCCCGAAGCCGAGCAGCGTGCTCAGGTAGGCGATGTACGCGATCGCTGCGACGGCGACGAGGTCAAGACCCCGAAGGGCGCTCCAGACGTACGCGGGCCCGTCGACGGTCAGCGTCAGCAGCACCAGCGGCGGGGTGGCGACCGCGCTCACCCACACCATGAAGTTGAGCATGTCGGCGGCCGCGGCCTTGCGCATCGCGACGTTGGCCAGGCCCCAGGCCGCGCCGGCCGCCACGACCAGCAGGAACGCGCCCAGCGGGCGGTCCAGGCCGAGCTGCGTGGCGATCAGCACGATCCCGGCCCCGGCCAGCACCACGCCGCCGATGCGCCTCGGGCCGGGGCGGTCGCGCAGCAGTACCGTCGCGAAGACCAGCGTGAAGACGACCTGGCTCTGCAGGACCAGCGCCGACAGCCCGGACGGCAGCCCGGCCGCCATGCCGGCGAACAGCAGCGAGAACTTCACCACGCCGAGCGCGATCCCGGTCGCGATCACCCAGCGCCAGGGCGCCTTGGGCCGGCCGACCAGGAACACCGCGGGCAGCGCCGCGACCCCGAAGCGCAGGGCGCAGAACAGCAGCGGCGACATGCTGTCCAGGCCCACGTGGATGACCACGAAGTTGACGCCCCAGATGACCGAGACCACGAGCGCCAGGGCGAGGTCGCGAGGTTTCATGGCTCGATGATTGGCCCCCGAACCGTGAAGCACCATCGAAAAGTACTGCATCAAGGTTTTAGCATTGCTTCATGCTCGACCTGTCGCGCCTCCAGGCGCTCCGCGCGGTCCAGACGTTCGGCACGGTCACGGCCGCGGCGGGCGCGCTGCACATCACCCCGTCGGCGGTCTCCCAGCACATCGCGAAGCTGGAGCGGGAGACGCACACCACGCTCGTGGAGAAGGACGGCCGGCGGCTGCGGCTGACCGAGGCCGGGCGCGTCCTCGCCGAGCACGCGGGCCGGGTCCTCGCGGCGGTCGAGGAGGCCGAGGCGGCGCTCGCCGCGCACCAGGAGACGGTGTCGGGGCGGCTGAGCATCTCGTCGTTCCCGACGGCGTGCCGGGGCCTTCTCCCCCACGCGCTGCGCCGGCTCGCGGCGGACCATCCGGCGCTGGAGCCGACGCTGCTGGAGACGGACCGGGAGGCGAGCTTCGCCGGCATCCTGCGCGGGATCGTCGACGTCGCCCTGATCGACGAGTGGCTGGAGATCCCGGTGACGTACCCGCCCGGCATCGCCAGCGTCGAGCTGGGCCTGGACGTCGGGGACCTGATCCTGCCGGCCGGGCACCCCCTGGCCGACGGGGCCGGCCCGGTCACCCTCGACGAGGTCCGCGAGGAGCGCTGGATCGGCTCGACGCCGGGGACCGTCTGCCACGAGTGGCTGCTGCGAATGCTGCCGGGGCTGCGCCCGGCGATCCTGGTGAACGAGTTCGAGACGCAGCTGACGTTCGTCGCCGAGGGGCTCGGGGTGGCGTTCATCCCGCGGCTGGCCCGCACCGCGCTGCCGCCCGGGGTGGTCGCGCGCCCGGTGGCCCCGGAGGCGGCCCGGCGGGTGAGCGTCGCGTGGCGGGCGGCGGCCGCGACCCGGCCGGCGATCGGGGCGACCGTCACGGCCCTGCAGGAGGCCTGGGCGCTGCGCCCGACTTCGGGTGATCTACCCGATTGGGTGACCGGCGGGGCCGGAATTCATGTGGTGTGAGGCAAGTTTTCCCAGGTCGTAAACCTGGGCCGGGCCCGGTTCGCGCCCACTGTTCATTCAGCGTGTTCACTTCTGCGCGGATTCGGGCCGCCCCTTACATTCATTGGCATGGCCCTCTTCCGTTCCCGGACCGCGACCGGCGCCGGCATTCTGGCAACGGTCCTGCTGGTGCTGATCTTCGGCAACCAGATTTTCACTGAGTGGGTCGACCGGCACAGCGACGGTTCGACCGTTTGGGGCTTCTTCCTGCGCATGCTGGCCTGGCCGCGCTGGTGGATCAGCCCGCATGACGGCTCCGGCAACGCCGCCCGGGAGCTGCTCGCCAACGACCTGCGCGCACTGCTGTTGATCCTGTTCGTCGCGCTGGTCCTCGCCGTCTCCGCCAAGACGGTGGCCGGCGGCGGTGGCGCGGTCGTGGTGGGCTGGGCGGCGCTGATCTTCGGCGCCGCGCTCGCCGCGTTCACGACCGCGTTCATCATCGCCGACCCGACGATGCTCGGGGCGCTCAACGCCGCCGCGGCGGCGTCGGGCTACGGCCTGTTCGTCGGCTGGATCGTCGGCATCGCCGTCGCCGCCGGCAAGAAGGCCGACTGACCCCTACCGGATCGGGTGCCCGGCCGTGCGCAGGGCACCCTTCACATCGCCGATCGTCAGCTCGCCGAAGTGGAACACGCTGGCCGCGAGCACGGCATCGGCGCCCGACTCGACCGCCGGCGCGAAGTCGGCGACCTTCCCGGCCCCGCCGCTGGCGATCACCGGGATGTCGACGACCTCGCGCACGGCCCGGATCAGCTCCAGGTCGAAGCCGTCCTTGGTGCCGTCGGCGTCCATCGAGTTGAGCAGGATCTCCCCCGCCCCGAGCTCGGCGACCCGGGCCGCCCACTCGACCGCGTCGAGGCCCGCGCCCCGGCGCCCGCCGTGGGTGGTGACCTCGAAGCCGCTGAGCTGGCCCTCGCCGCGCCGCACGTCGAGCGAGAGCGTGAGGACCTGGTTGCCGAAGCGCTGCGCGATCTCGGCGATGAGCTCCGGGCGCGCGATCGCGGCGGTGTTGACCCCGACCTTGTCCGCGCCGGCGCGCAGGAGCGTGTCGACGTCGCCGACGCTGCGCACGCCGCCGCCGACGGTCAGCGGGATGAAGACCGTTTCCGCGGTACGGCGGACGACGTCCAGCATCGTGGCGCGCCCGTCCGAGGAGGCGGTCACGTCGAGGAAGACGAGCTCGTCGGCGCCCGCGGCGTCGTAGGCGGCGCCCAGCTCGACCGGGTCGCCGGCGTCACGCAGGTTGAGGAAGTTGACGCCCTTGACGACCCGGCCCGCGTCGACATCGAGGCACGGGATGACCCGAACAGCTACGGTCATGCCGTCACCTCCGCTTCGCTCCGGCAACGGCACGACTGAAGACTGAGCCCCTGGTGAGCGGCCCCTCCGCTCCGCTCCGGACCGCTCACGCCGACTCCTGCAGCGCCGCGAGGGCCTCGGTGACGGTGAAGGCGCCGGCGTACAGCGCCTTGCCCACGATCACGCCCTCCACGCCCGCGGGCGCGAGCGCCGCGAGCTGGCGCAGGTCGTCGAGCTTGGACACGCCGCCGCTGGCGATCACCGGCTTCTTCGTCCGGCCGGTGACCTCGAGGAGCAGGGTCAGGTTCGGGCCGGTGAGCGTGCCGTCGCGCATCACGTCGGTGACCACGTACCGCGCGCAGCCCGCCTTCTCGAGCCGGTCGAGCACCTCGAAGAGGTCGCCGCCCTCCTTGGTCCAGCCCCGGGCCGCGAGCTGGTGCCCGCGCACGTCGAGGCCGACCGCGACCTGCTCGCCGTAGGTGGCGCAGACGTGGTCGCACCAGTCGGGGTTCTCCAGCGCCGCGGTGCCGAGGTTGACGCGGGTCGCGCCGGTGGACAGCGCCGCCTTGAGCGAGGCCTCGTCGCGGATGCCGCCCGAGAGCTCCACCTGCACGTCGAGGCGGCGGACCACGTCGGCGAGCAGTTCGGCGTTGGAGCCGCGGCCGAAGGCGGCGTCGAGGTCGACGAGGTGAATCCACTCCGCGCCCTGCCGCTGCCAGGCCAGGGCGGCCTCGAGCGGGTCGCCGTAGGTGGTTTCGCTGCCGGCGGCGCCCTGGACGAGACGGACGGCCTGGCCGTCGGCGACGTCGACGGCGGGCAGGAGCTGCAGGGCCATGAGAGTCAGATCCTTCGGTCCAGAACGAGCACGGTGAGCGCCGGGGTGGCGACGATGAGGATCGCGCTGATGCCGATCCGGGCCGGCCAGGAGTCGATCGACGTCCAGACCAGGGTCAGGACCGCCAGCACGAGGATGGCGATGATGATGCGCTGCTTCCAGGAGCGGCGCGCAAAGATCTTACCGGTCCGCCCTAGGCGGACCTTGGGCACCAGCCGGCGCACGGCGGCCCGGCGGGCCCGTTTGCGCTCGTGCCGGCGCATCCGCTCGGCGCGCTCGGCCTCCAGCAGCGCGCGCCGTTTCGCCCGTTCCTTGGACAAGCGGGATCAGAGCGTCCCGAGCCAGTTGGCGAGCAGGGTCGCCCCGGCGTCGCCGGACTTCTCGGGGTGGAACTGGGTGGCCCGCAGCACTTCGGTCTCGAACGCGGCGACGAACTGCTCGCCGTGCACCGCGGTCGCGACACGGACCCCGGCCTCGGTCTGGGCGTCGGTGACCGTCGAGGCGTAGGAGTGCACGAAGAAGAAGCGGGTGTCGTCCGGCAGGCCGGCGCCGAGGACCGAGCCCCCGGGCCAGGTGACCGTGTTCCAGCCCATGTGCGGCACGACCGGCGCGTGCAGGCGGGTCACCGTGCCGGGCGCGAGGCCGAGGCCCTTGGTGACCACGCCGTGCTCCTCGCCGGCGTCGAACAGGATCTGCATGCCGACGCAGATGCCGAGCACGGGCGCGCCGGTGCGGACCCGCTCGGCGATCATCGGGCCGGCGCTGAGGGTCTCGATGCCGGCCATGCAGGCCGCGTAGGCGCCGACGCCCGGCACGACCAGGCCGTCCGCGCGGGCGGCCCGGCCGAGGTCGTCGGTGACCTCGACGTCGGCGCCGACGCGGGCCACGGCCCGCTCCGCCGAGCGCAGGTTGCCGGAGCCGTAGTCGAGAATCACCACGCGTTTCGCCACGATCCGCCTCCCCTTAGTTGAGCCACAGCACGCCGGCGGCCGCGGAGATCGCGGCCAGCAGCAGCGTGATGACGAACGGTACCTTCGACTTGCTCTGCTGCCGCAGCGAGAGCGCCCCGCCGAGCAGCAGACCCGCCAGAGCGAGCAGGGCAATGCTCACGTCGTCGCCTCCGCAAGCTCCGGCGCCGACGCGGTCAAACTGAGCCTCTGGTGAGCGGCCCCTCCGCTCCGCTCCGGACCGCTGATGGCATTACCTTCTTTTGTCATCGGGAGCTCCCGAGGAACGCTTTGGCCGCTTGTCCTGTGAGGACTGACGTGAGACGGCGTCCTCGG
>NZ_JBEPEH010000022.1:0-216202 GCF_040300725.1 Dactylosporangium sp. NPDC000244 | reverse complement strand
GATGTGCGGCAGTCGGTGGCGCCGCTCGCGGAGTCGAAGAGCGCGGTGCAGGCCGCGGCCGCGGCGAGCATCGTGTGTGACGGTGACGGGCAGTCGGGGAACCGGGTGCAGGTGCTCTACATTCACGGGTCGGGCAACGCGGATCGGTACAGCCAGTATCTGGCCTCGATCCGGACCTGGACCCAGGGCGTGGACGACATCTACAGCGCCAGCGCGGCCCAGACCGGCGGCGTGCGGCACATCCGGTTCGTGACCGACAGCTCGTGCAACATCTCCGTCACCGACGTGGCCATCGACAACGGGTCGCTGGGCGACTTCGGCAACTCCGTCAACGCCATCAAGGCGCAGGGCTACAACCGCGCCGACCGCAAGTACCTCATGTACGTCGACGCCACCGCGCTGTGCGGCGTCGCGTACGTGACGCTGGACGACCGCCCGGGGCAGGACAACTACAACAACTCCGGGGCCAGCTTCAGCCGGGTCGACTCGGGGTGCTGGGGTTCGGGGCCGGCGGCGCACGAGCTCACGCACGCGATGGGTGCGGTGATGAGCAGCTCGCCGAACCACACCGCCTACGGGCACTGCACCGATGACTACGACATCATGTGCTACAACGACGGGCCGGGCACGGTCCTGCGGGTCGTGTGCGCGGACCAGGCCCAGGACAACCGGCTGGACTGCAACAAGGACGACTACTTCAACACCAACCCGCCGGCCGGCTCATATCTGGCCACGCACTGGAACACGGCCAACAACCGCTTCCTGATTACCGGCGGCGGCAGCGCTCCGGCGGCCTCCGGGACCATCACCGGCCCGGGCGGCAAATGCGTGGACGTGAGCGGTGACGACAACGGCGCCAACGGCACGGCCGTGCAGCTGTGGGACTGCCAGTCCTACGCGGTGGACCAGCACTGGACGCACAACGCGAACGGCTCGCTGTCGACGCTGGGCCGGTGCCTGGACATCAACGGCAACGGTACGGCCAACGGCACCCAGGTCGAGCTGTGGGACTGCAACGGCGTCGGCGGCCAGAAGTGGATCCAGCAGGCCGACGGGTCGCTGAAGAACCCGCAGTCGGGCCGGTGCCTGGACTCGCCCAGCGGGGCGACGGGCAACGGCACGCGGCTGCAGATCTGGGACTGCAACGGCAGCGGCGCGCAGAAGTTCTCCGTCAACGGCGGCGGCACGATCAACGGCCCGGGCGGCAAGTGCGTCGACGTGGCCGCCGACGACACGGGCACCAACGGCGCGGCGGTACAGCTGTGGGACTGCCAGTCCTACGCGGTCGACCAGCACTGGTACCACAACGCGAACGGTTCCCTGCGGACGCTGGGCCGGTGCCTGGACATCGTGGGCAACTCGACCGCGAACGGTGCGCTGGTCGAGCTGTGGGACTGCAACGGGGTCGGCGGGCAGAACTGGGTCCAGCAGGCCGACGGGTCGCTGAAGAACCCGCAGTCGGGCCGGTGCCTGGACTCGCCCAACGGGGCGACCGGCAACGGCACGCGGCTGCAGATCTGGGACTGCAACGGCAGCGCGGCGCAGAAGTTCGCGCTGGTCTGAGGTCCAACGCGTGAGGTGGCCGTCCAGCCGGGCGGCCACCTCACGCGTCCGGTACACCGGCTACGGCTGCGGGATGTGGACGACCTCCCACCGCGAGCCGTCCGGTTGCTCCCTGGCGGGCGTCGATCGGCATGATTTTCGCGCTCGACGCGAAACGCCAATCGCTGTTCGGTTGCGTCAATGTCTCGGGGGAGCCATGACCAGTCACATGCAGCAGTTGGTGCACGACTCGCGCAATTTCCGCTTTCTCGCCGACCCGGCGCTGGCCGCCCTGCCCGAGGCCGTGCTGCTGGCCGGCGACGCGGCCACCGCCGAGGCGTACGTGCACACCGACCCGGACGCCGCCATGGCCCGCGGGCGGCGGTTCACCGAGACGCTCGCCGAGGCCGTGGCCCGCCGCGCCGGCGTCACCGTGCCGCCGCGGACGCCGCAGTTCCGGCGCACGCAGCAGCTGGCCGCCGCCGGCGCCATTCCCGCCCGCGTGCACGACCTGCTCGAGATCGTCCGCCGGCTCGGCAACGAGGCCGTGCACGGCTACTCGGGCGACGCGGTGAAGGCGATGACGGTGCTGGAGTCCTGCCATGAGCTGGCGCTGTGGTGGTACCGCGAACAGACCGGCGCCGCCCCCGCCCCCGCGTTCGTGCGCCCGGACCCGCCGGCCCCGCTGACCCGGGCGATGCTGCGCGACATCGAGGAGCAGCTCGACCGGCTGCGTGCCGCGTTCGAGGCCGCAACGCTCCCCGCCCCGCGGGTCCGGATCGGCCCGGCATCCCCCGACGGGCGGCACTGGCGCGGCGGCTCGGAGGTCGCCGGCGCGATGGGCACCTACCTGGTGCACGACCCGGTGGAGACGGTGCGCGCCGAGGACGGCTCGTGGACGCTCATGCAGGCCGCCGGCCGCGCCCTCGACGGCGCCGGCCGCCCGGTGTGGCTGCGGGGCCTGCGGATCGACGACGACGGCCCGGCCGCCGCCCGGATGCGCGACGGCCTCGACGCCCAGGCCGCGTGCCTCGAGCGCCCCGAGGCCGGGCTGCCCGCGCTCGTGGAGCGCCACCGCGACGGGGACCTGCACCTGCTCGTGCTCGACGCGCCGGCCGGCAAGAGCTGGCTGGAGATGTTCGGCGACGGCCGGCCCGGCCTGGACCCGTTCATGCTGCCCCTCGCCCTGGACGTGCTCGCCGGCGTCGCCGACGGGCTCGCCGCGCTGCACCGCCGCGGCCACGCCCACCGTGCGCTGGACGGCGGCTCGGTCCGAGTCGCCCTGCCCGGGCGGCGCGGCCGGCTGCGCGATCCCGGGCTCGCCGGCTGGCCGCACCGGCCCGGCGAGGGCGGCGAGCACCCGGCGCCGGAGCAGCGGGCCCTGGCGCGCGGACGCCCGGGCCCGCCGACCGACGCGTACCGGCTGGCCGCGCTGCTGCACGCGTGCGCGGGCGCGGGCACCGTCGCCGCGCCGCTGCGTGACCTGCTGCCGGGGTTCCCCGAGCGGCTGGACCGGCTCCTGCTGCGGGCGCTCGATCCTGATCCGGGCCACCGGCCCGGCGCCGCCGAGCTCGCGGCCGGGCTGCGCCAGGGCCGCCGGGAATCCGCCGCCGGGGTGCGCGCATGATCCCGCCTCCGGTGCGCGTTCCCGGCCCCATCGCGCTCGTGTACTCCGACAAGTTCCTTGCCGACCTGGAGTACCACCCCACGCCCTTCTTCCAGGAGCTCGACACGCTGGCGAAGCGCGGCGCGCTCCCGCTCACCCTCGAGAAGACCCAGAAGGGCTGGCGGATGGCGGTGTACGCCGGCCGCCACGTCGGGTGGCTCTACCCCACCCGAGCCGGCGACGCCTACAACCTCGGCCACGCCGCCCGGCGGCGCTTCCGCGACGAGGAGCGCCTGCTCAAGGGCGCGCTGCTGCTGTCCTGCCCCGGCATCTGCGCGGTGCCCGACCTCGCGAGCCTCAACCGGGCGTTCGCGCAGGGCAGCCTGCCCCGCACCACCACCTACGGCGACGCGCTGTGGAGCGCGTGGACCGCCGCGACGGCGGCCGCGGGCCGCCCGGCGCCGGACGGCCCGTCGCTCGCCCCGGCCCACGCCCGCTACCTCGACCTCGTCGACCAGGTCATCGAGGCCGGCCGCCAGATCGAGATCGACCAGCTCGCCGGCCGTGCCGCGCAGGCCTACGTCCACCGGGAAGCGGCCAAGGAGCAGCGGCATTCCGCCCGCGGCGTCTACCGGTTCCGGATGGCCCGCCGGCCGGAGCTCACCAAGAACACGATGGTGTACCTCGGCGACGCACCCCAGCTGCGCGGGCGCGTCATCGACGTCGACGGCCGCGACGTCGTCGTGCGCTTCGAGCCCGGCGCCGACTACGACCAGATCGGGGCCCAGGGCACGCTCGGCGAGCTCGGCGGCGACCGCATCTTCCGCGCCCAGCGCGACGCCGTCGCCGCGCTGCGCAAGGGCTCCGCCCGCAACCCGCACCTGCTGGAGCACCTCGTCGACGCCCGCTTCCGGCCCTACGAGCCGGCCCGCGACGCGGTGCCCGCCGCCGGCCTCGACGACGACCAGCGCGAGGCGTTCCGGCGCGCCGTCGCCGTGCCCGACCTGCTCGCCGTGCTCGGCCCGCCCGGCACCGGCAAGACCCGCACCATCGTGCAGGTCGTGCAAGAGTGCGCCGCCCGCGGCCAGCGGGTCCTCGTCACCTCGCACACCCACCGCGCCGTCGACAACGTGCTCGAGGACCTGCCGCCGGAGCTCAACGTGGTGCGTATCGGCAACGAGGACCGGATGAGCGCCAAGGTGCGGGCCCTGTCCTCGGAGAGCCGGGCCGAGGCGCTGCGCCAGGAGATCCTCGCCGACCGCGGCCGGCTGGACGCGCTGCGCGAGGTCCGGGGGCAGCGGCCGCTGATCGAGCGGTACCTGGCGCACCTCGAGTCGGTCGCCGGCCAGGGCGCCGCGGCCCGGGCCGAGCTGGACGCGGCGCCGGCCCGCATCGCCGCCGCCGTGCGAGCCGCCGGCGGACCCCTGGCCGGGCAGCTGGACGCGGTCGACCGCGACCTGGCCGCGGCGCGGGCGGCGCACACCGGCCGGGCGAGCGCGGCCGAGACGGCCGGGCGGCGGCTGGCCTCCGCGCGGGGCCGCGTCGCTCGCAACGCCCCGCCGGCGTTCCTGCACCGGTGGATCGCCGGCTGGCTCGAGCGCCGCGCCGGGCGGGCCCAGGCGGAGCTGGTTGCCGCCGGCGCCCGGCTGGCCGCGGCCGAGTCGGCCCGCTCGGCGCTGTGGCAGCGGATCACGGCGCTCGGCGCGCAGGATCCGGAGGTGGTACGCCTGTACGCCGCCCAGGACGCCGCCCGCCGCACGCTCGAGGAGCTGGCCCCGGAGCCGGGCCGGATCGGCAAGCTCCTGCGGCAGCTGCTGCGTCCGGCCACGACGCTGCCACCGGATCCGCCCGACCGCGCGGACGGCCCCGACTGGGCGGGCTGGGAGGCTTGGCGGGCCGTAGTCTCCGCGGCCGCGGAGACCGCCGAGCGGCAGGCGAACCTGCTCGGCGAGTGGCGCGAGCGCGTCGCCGACCTCGGCGGCGAGCTGGAGCGCGAGATCGCCCGCTACTGCGACGTCGTCGGCGCCACCTGTATCGGCACCGACACGTCGGCGCTGGTGTCGCAGCTCGACTTCGACCTCGCCATCGTCGACGAGGCCGGCCAGATCTCGACCCCGAACCTGCTCGTGCCGCTGGTGCGGGCGCGGCGCGCCATGCTCGTCGGCGACCACCGCCAGCTGCCGCCGTTCCTCGACGAGGAGGTGCGCCGCTGGGCCGGGGGCCTCGCCGCCGACGTCGAGCCGGCGGTGACCGACCTGCTCGCCCGCAGCGGCTTCGAGCTGCTCTTCCCGCGCGCGCCGCAGTCCAACGCGGTGTGGCTGCGCACCCAGCGGCGGATGCCGGAGCAGATCGCCGGGTTCGTGTCCGAGCGCTTCTACTCCGGCCGCGTGACGACCCGGCACGCGGGCGGCCCGGCCGGCGACCTGTTCGCCTCGCCGTTCGCGATGGTCGACACGTCGGACCGGCCGGCCGCCCAGCGGGCCGAGACCGCCATGCGCAACCTGCGCGAGGCGGTCCGCCACGGGTACCGCAACGAGCTGGAGGCCGACCTGATCGTCGCGCTGCTGCGGGCGCTGCGGCCGCAGTTTCGCGACTGGGCCGTCATCGTGCCGTTCAACGCCCAGAAGGAGCTGCTCATCGAGCGCCTCGGCGAGCCGGCGACGACCGAGCACGTCGGCAGCGTCGACTCGTTCCAGGGCGGCGAGCGCGACCTTGTCGTCTTCGGCTTCACGCGCAGCAACGCCGGCGGCGACATCGGCTTCCTGCGCGAGCTGCGCCGCTTCAACGTCGCCATCACGCGCGCCCGCCGGCAGCTGGTGCTCGTCGGCGACCTGAGCACCCTGCGCGCGGCCCGGGACGAGCCGTTCCGCGAGCTCATGGTGGCGATGGGCCGGCACCTCGCCGGCCACGGCGACCGCCGCGATTCCCTGGAGATCGCCGCCGCACTGGCCAACACCGCCGGGCGCCGGCCATGAGGCGGGTCATCTACCCGGCCACCCGGGCCGTCGAGCACGCCGTCGCGCTGCCCGGCGTCCGGCCGCTGCGCCTGTTCGCCGTGCTGTGGCCGCTGTGGCAGATCGAGGCAAGCGCGCAGGTGTACGACGGGCAGGACTTCGAGCTCATCGACCACTTCGTGCTGCGGGCCCTGCACGAGGCCGGCATCCACGACCGGTCCGGGCTGGCCGGCTTCCTCGGCCTCCCGCCCGGCATCGTCGAGCGCTGCCTGGCGTTCCTCGTCGCCATTCAGCTCGTCGCCGACGAGGGCGGCCGGCTGCGCGTGCGCGAGCTGGGGCGGCGCTCGCTGCGCGACGGCCTGCGGTACGTCCCGACCACCAGCCGGCTGAAGGTGCTCATCGAGCGGCAGAGCGGCCGCCCGCTGCCGCGCCCCTACTACGACGGCGCGGTCCCGGTGCTCGACGTTCCCGAGGTCGCCGAGGAGCAGCTCGGCGACCGCACGCGGTTCCGGCCGCTGTTCACTGCGGTGCCGTACGACCCGCAGGCCCTGCCCCGGCTGGCCGAGCGGGCCGACCGCGCCGAGTTCAACCTGCCGGCCCAGCTGCGCAACCTGCGTCAGGAGGGCGTCCGCGAGGGCTACCTGCCCTGCTACCTGATCGAGACCACCGAGGGGCGCATCCTGGCGTACACCGGCGTCGCCGAGCACCGCGACCCGTTCCTGGAACGGGTGTGCGCCGACTCCTCGGTCGAGCACCTCATCGAGGCCGAGGACGCCGGCGATCCCGGCCGGATCTGGCGGGCGTGGCTCGGCCGATCGACGGTCTTCAGCGGCGGCCGGCTCGACGAGCACGGCGGCCGCTGGCGGGTGGTGATGCCGGCCGGCGCCTTCGGCGAGTCGCCCCGGCTGTCGCCGTCGCGCGTCGGGGCGTACCAGTTCTGGGACAATCACTTCATCCAGATCTGGTGCGGCGACGCCGCGGTGCGCCGGACCGCGCTGCTGGATCGCGCGCTCGGCGTGGCCACGCTGCCGGCGGTCACGACGCTGCCGGACTTCCAGACCCGGAGCCGGCACCTCGCCGAGGCCCTCGAGGTCCCCGAGGTCTCCGTCGCCGAACTGCGCCGGCACGCCGGCCGCACGGGCGACGCGCGCCGGCTGCAGAGCCTCGACGCGCTGGAGCGGGGGACCGCATGACCTCCCGCTACGACGAGGAAGAAGAGGAGTACTGGCGCCAGGCAGAGGAGGACGAGGAGGAGGAGCGCCGCCGCCAGGAGGAGGAGGACGAGGAGGAGGAGGAGCGTCGCCGCCGAGAGGAGGAGGACGAGGAGGAGGAGGCCTATTGGGCCTACTGGGACTTCGTCGACGACGACCCGCCGCCGCACCGCCGCACCTATCGGCCCCCGCGGCCGCCTCAAGGTGCCCGGCGTGCCGGTCCGGGTGCCGGGAAGCCGACCTTCAACGGCTACCAGGGCCCGCGGCCCGGCCACCAACCCCCGTACGCGCCGGCCGCCCCGCCACGGCCGTCTTCGGGCGATCCCGGTCCGGTCCTGGTCGTGATGGGGGTCATCTTCGGCATCATTCTGGTGGTCATGGTGGTGCTGGCGCTGCTGTGCAGCTCGCTGGCGTTCCGGTCGGGCATCGACTCCGGGTACTGAGCCGGGACAGGGTGAGCAGGAACATCACCCGCCGCGCTCACCCGACGGATGGCTACGCTCCCGCCATGCTCAAGAGCCGAGCGCCCTGGGTCGTCTTGGCTGGCGCCTACGCGCTGTTCATCCAGGAGCTGGTGCGCATTTCGCTCACCAACCAGATGCACAGCATGGACAACCTGCTCGTGATCGACGCGGTGCGCCGCCTGCTCGACGGCGGCTCGCCGTACGAGTCGGACCGGTTTCTCTACCCGCCGTCGAGCGTGCCGTTCGCGCTGGCCCTCACCCCGCTGTCCGACACGCACCTGGAGCGGCTGTTCCCCTGGGGACTGGCGGCACTGCTGCTGGTCGGCTGGTGGGCGGCGCTGCGAATGTTCGGCGTCGGCCTGCGCTCCTGGCTCGGGGTCGCCGGCGTCGCCGCGTTCGCGCTGTTCAACCCGGCCGTCAGCGTCGTCGAGCTGGGCAACTGGACCGCACCCGTGGCCGCCATGATGTCGATCGCGCTGCTGCTCATGGGGCGCGGGCGATGGCTCGCCGCGGGCGTGGTGATCGGCGTGTCGATCGCGGTCAAGCCGATGCTGGTGCCCATCGGGCTGGTGTTCCTGCTCGCCCGCAAGTGGCGGGGGCTGGGCGCGGCGGCCGGCATCCCCATCGCCGCCTGCGCGGTGGTGACGCCGCTGCTGCCCGAGCCGGGCCTGTTCTTCACCCGGACGCTGCCGTTCCTGCTCGGCGGCCAGGATGGGTTCGCCCGCCCGTACGACTCGTCCCTGCCGGCCATGCTGCCCCGGATCGGCATCGACGGCGCGCCGCTGGCCATCGTGCGGGTGGCGGTGCTCGCCATCACCGTGGCCGCCGCGGTGCTGCGCTGGCGCAACGGCGGCGAGGAGCGCCTGCGCCTCGTCGACACGTCGGCGATCGTGATGATCGGTACGTTCCTGGTGAGCACCCCCGCGTTCGGCTACTACCCGCTGGTGGTGCTCCCGCCGCTCGTCGCGAGCGTGCTGGTCCGCGGCTCCGCGGCCCGCTCGGTGTGGTTCTGGGTCGCATTGGTACCGCTGGTGCGCCCATTGCAGTTCATCGGCGTGGACTTCCTCGACGGCGGGCACGCCGGCTACCGGCAGGCGGCCAAGCCCCTCGCCTGGATGGTCGCCGCGGGCACCCTGCTGCTGGTGCGCACCCTGCGCGGCGAGCCCGCCCCGCGGCGCCCGGAGCTGCCCATCCAGCCGGCCGGCCGCGAACCGGAGCGGCTCGCGGCCACGTCGTCCCCAGGCTGAGCCGGAGCCCCGGTCCCGGCGTTCGACCCTCGGACGGTGAGGTCTTGTCCGGCTCCGGCACCCGAAGGTACGTGGTGGCCGTCCTGCGTTCCGCCTTCGTCGCCGCCGTCCTCGTGGCCGCGTACTTCGTCGCACCGCTGCGACAGCAGTGGTCCGCGACCACCGCGCTCGCGTTCGTCGGCGGCCTGCTCCTGGTCGTGCTCGTGGCCGGCTGGCAGGTCCGGGCGGTCGTGCGGTCCCCGCATCCGCGCCTTCGCGCACTGGAAGCGCTGGTCCTGACGCTGTCGCTGCTGTTCGTGCTCTTCGCCGCCAGCTATTTCGTGCTGGCCCAGGGCCGGCCCACATCGTTCTCCCAGCCGTTGACACGCGTCGACGCCTTCTACTTCACGACGACGGTGTTCGCCACGGTCGGCTTCGGCGACATCGCCGCGCGGTCACAGCCGGCCCGGATCGTGGTGACGCTCCAGATGTTCGCCGACCTGATCTACGTCACGGTGCTCGTGCGTCTTCTGATCAAGGCCGCGGGGACGGAAACCACCCAATCCGAGGGCGGGACCGAACCCGAGCTTCCCCCACGCTGCTGACGAGCGCCCCCGCGACCCGGCCGGCGTCGGGGTCGCCGTCCACGGAGCCGCTGCTACCGGCCGTCGCCGGTCGGCGACGGCCGTGCGTGACGGTTACCGGTTCTCGTTGCGGTGGCCGGGGTCCCCGGGGTAGGCCGCGCCGTTGGTGGTGTTGCCGGGGTACAGGATGGGCGCGAGCCGGTCGAGGATGGAGGCCAGTTCCTGCCGGGCCGCGTCGTCGGTCGCGTCGACCTGGGTCCGCAAGCCGGAGAACTGGCGGATCGCCCACTGCGCGAGCGTGGCCAGCCGAGCCAGCTCCTCGCGGTCCGGGCTGTAGCTGGGCCCCGAGGTGGCGCGGTAGTTGCGCGCGGCCTGCTCGGCCGCGGCGTGCGCGGCTCGGATGATCTCGTTCGCCTGCTGGCGGGACTGCGCCACGAGGTGCGCGGCGTTGGTCTGGGCGGCGGCGACGATCTCGTCGACGTACTGCTGGGCCTGGATGCGCTCGGAGATGAGCGCCTCGTCGAGGCCGACGGGAGCGTTGTCGGGCAGCGCGCCGTGGCGGCGTGCGTACACCTCCCGCTGGAGCCGCTCCACGTCGTTCAGCAAGGTGCTGATCTGCGCGTCGCGGGCGGCGATCTCCTCGGCCACCCGCTGCAGCAGCGCGTTGACCTCCGCGGGGTCGTAACCCTTGCGAAAGCCGATCTGACGCAGGCGGACGTTGCGGATCTCATGGGGCGAGAGCGGCCTACGCCGGGGGGTGGATTCTGCGCTCATGGTCGGGTCACCTCCTCGAACACCCGCTCCGGCGTCAGCGAAGCACGCAGCGGCGCATAGGTCTTGTCGTCGAACTGTTCCACGTGGATGTTGGTCGAGGCGTAGCCCTCGTCGCGCAGCGTCTGGCAGGTTCCGGCCACCATCGCCGGTGAGCCGCACACGTAGATCTTGCGATCGTGCCAGGAGCCGTGGCGCAGGGCGGCCTCGACCACGGTCATCGGCTGGCCGCCGATGATGTCGTCGGACAGGGCCGTGATGACCTGGACCCAGCGCAGGTCGTTGGCGAGCTGGTCGAGCTCGGCCTGGTCGTGCAGGTCCCACTGGTTCGGGACGCCGACCACGAGGGTGACCTTGCGGTCTTCCAGGCCCGCGGCCAGCTGCTCGATGATGGCCTTCATGGGTGCGACGCCGGTACCGCCCGCCAGCAGCAACAGGTCCGGGCCGGGCCCGGACGCCACGGTCAGGCGATTGCCGATCGGCGATCCCAGGCGCAGCACGTCGCCCACGCGGGACTGGTACACCAGCGCGGGGGAGAGCTGCCCGGCGGCCACGGCCCGGACATGGAAATCGATTGTGCCGTCCCGGCGGGGAGCGTTGGCCGGCGTCAGGTAGCGCCACACCTTCGGGCGCAGGTGCGACTCCACGGCGAGGGACTGCCCGGCCCGGTAGCGAACCTCGCCCTGGGGCCGCACGGTGATCACCGCGATGTCGCCGGTACGCCGCTCGTGGGCGACGATCTCGGCGTTCCACCAGGCCGGCTCGAACGGGTCGACCGCCGCCGCGGCGTCGATCATCGCCTTCGACACGATGCCGTACGCCTCGGCCCAGTCCGCGGCCAGCTGGTCGTTCCAGGCGGGCCCCAGCCCGTGGGCCAGGGTGTGCAGCAGCGCCTGTCCGACCACGGGGTAGTGCTGAGGCTGGACCTCGAACCGGCGGTGGTCGCGACCCAGCTGCTGGACGAAGGCGACCAGCGTCTCGGAGTCGTCCACATTGGACACGATGTGCCCGAGCGCGGACAGCAGCCGGTCGCGCTGGCCGCCCATCGAGGCGGGAAACATGTTGCGCAAGCCGGGGTCGATGCTGAACAGGGTGGCGTAGAAGTAGGCGGCGGCCTGATCACCCAGCGGTACGACCTGCGCCCAGCTCGCTTTGAGGGCGGCAGTGTCCACTACCGCGCGTCCCCCGCCGCCCCGGTGACGATCAGCGAGCTGACCGAGCGCAGGATGTCGTCGGCCGCCTGCAGGATGTCCATCGGCACCTTGAAGTCGTGCATCACGGTCAGCAGGTGCAGGCTGACCCGCCGGTAGGCCTCGTCGGTGATGGTCAGGTGGGCGTGAGCCGCCCGCAGGTCACGGCCGGAGTACCGGTCGGGGCCGCCGAGCACCTTGGTCAGCATCAGCACCTGGTGCCGCTTGAGCGCGCTCAGCCCGTCGGACTCGACCAGCGGCGTGAAGAAGTCCACGAGGGCCGGGTCGAGCAGCAGTCGCGTGTAGAACTCCTCCACCACCGCGGAGACCGCGACGGCTCCGCCGATCGCGGCGAATGCCGAGGACGGGTTCTCCTGCTGCGCTTCGGCATCCAGTTGCCCGAGCAGGGCCGTGTCCAGCGTCATCGTCGTGCGCCTCTCGTCGAGGGGATCCTGCCCGTGCGGATCGGGGCTCCTGACGGGCCGGGGTTTGACCGGCGCGAGCCTATCGGCGGCTTTTCCGGCGGAGGGCCGGGCCGCTCGCAGGTGCCGGATGGCTGTTCGCACCATTGCGGAGGAATAGGGGGCATTTGGACAGTCTTGCGGCGATGTGGGCCTTGTCGCCCGCATGCCCGGGCGTTCTCGGGGAAGTGCACTTCGGTGAGCGCTGACGCATCGACCGGAATCGTCGTCGTCGCCGAGCGGTGCTGGGACGGGCTGGCCGCGGCGCCGTCCGCCCACACCGAGGTCGCGGTCGACGCCGGCCGGATCACCGAGGTCGGCGAGCGGGTCGGGCGCGGCGCGAGGCGGGTGCTCGACCTCGGCGACCGCATGCTGTTGCCCGGCTTCATCGACTGCCACATCCACACCACGGTCGAACCGTCGTCCCTGCTCACCGCGTTCGTGGCCGACTCGGCCGCGGTGCTCGCCCTGCGGGCGCTACCGGTGCTGCGCGGCCTGCTCGACCGCGGCTTCACCACGGTGCGCGACCTGGCCACGTTCGCGGCCGACCCGGTCACGATCCACCTGCGTGACGCCGTCGCGCGGGGCCTGGTGAGCGGGCCGCGCATGCTCGTGGCCCCGCATCTGATCTCGGCCCGCGGCGCCCACGGCGACATCTCCACGCTGCTCGCGCCCGAGTACGGCCGCGAGATCGGCGTGCTCGCCGACGGGCCCGCCGCCGTCGTCAGCGCCGTGCGCACGGAGATCCGCGCCGGCGCCGATTGGGTCAAGTTCGGGGCCACCGGCGGGTTCGGGACACCCGCCGACGACCCCGGGCAGACCACCTACACGCAGCGGGAGATGGACGCCCTGGTGGCCGCCGCCGCCGAGCTGGGCGTGCCGTGCACCCCGCACGCGTACGGCGACGAAGGCGTCGCCCGCGCCGTGCGGGCCGGGGTGCGCTCGGTCGAGCACGGCAACCTCGCGTCCGCCGAAACGCTGTCGCTGATGCAGCGGCGCGGGGTGTTCCTCGTCCCCACCCAGTTCATGGTCTCCGACGCGCTGGAGCACCTCGACGACGACGAGTACTGGCGGGGCAAGGATCCGGCCGAGCGCGCGAAGTTCGCCCGCTACGGCGATCAGCTGCGCGACAGTGCCCGCAACGTCGCCGCCAGCGAGGTGTGCATCGCGTTCGGCACCGACGCCGGCATGTTCCCGCACGAGCAGAACTGGCGGGAGTTCCCCGCCATGGTGCACAGCGGCATCACCCCGCTGCGGGCACTGCGCGCGGCGACCAGCACCGCCGCCGACCTGCTGGGCCGGTCCGACCTCGGCCGGATCGAACCCGGCGCCGTCGCGGACCTGATCGCCCTGCCCGGCGACCCGTTCGACGACATCGACGCCACCGCTGCCGTCGACTTCGTCATGCGCGGCGGCGTCGTGCACACCGGTCCTTCGGTCAGCTGGGGGTGAGCTTGAGGGTGGTGGCGCGGGCGGCCGGGGCGAGGATCATGTTGACGTAGGTGGCGTCGTACTGGCGGTACTTCGTGCGGTACGCGGCGTCGATGCGGGTGTTGACGGGGTCGCTGTCGGGCACGTCCGTGATGGTGACGTCGCGGTCGACGCCGTCGGTGTGGACGTGGCCGCGGTGACGGGCGCGGGTGCTGCGGTACCAGGACGAGGCGGTGCCGTAGACGGCGCGGACGTACACGTCATCGCCGTCCGGGACGACCCAGATCGTGGTCGGGGCCCGCAGGGTGCCGTCGGCGCGGGTAGGGGCGATCTGCAGCTCGTCGGCCGCGCCGATGCGGCGCAGCTCGTCGGGCGTCCACGAAGTCATGGCGGATCCTTTCGGGAAGGTTCGGTCGCCCGGTGCACTTCCCGGGGAGGCGGCGTTGAACCGCGGTCAAGCGGCGGGCCTCACCACCAGAAGTTGTCCTGCGGCGCGTAGCGCCCCTCGAGGTCGGCGATCTCGCCGTCGGTCAGGGTCAGGTCGAGGGCGGCGACGGCGTCCACGAGGTGGTGCGGCTTCGTCGCGCCGACGATCGGGCAGGAGACCGCGGGTTTGGACAGCACCCACGCGAGGGCGACCTGCGCCATCGGGACCTGCCGGGCCTCGGCGACGGCCTGGACGGCGTCGACGACCGGCCGGTCGGTGTCCCGGTCGAAGGCCACGGCGGCGCGGTCCGACGACGAACGCGCGGTCTGCTCGCCCCAGGGCCGGGCGGCGCGCCCCTTCGCCAGCGGCGAGTACGGCGTCAGCCCGACGCCCTGGTCGAGGCACATCGGGATCATGTCCCGCTCCTCCTCGCGCTTGAGGACGTTGTACTGATCCTGCATCGCGCGAAACGTCGTCCACCCGCCCAGCACCGCGGCGTGCTGCAGCTTCGCGAACTGCCACGCCCACATCGACGACGCCCCGAGGTAGCGCACCTTGCCCGCCAGCACCAGCGAGTGCAGCGCGGCCATGGTCTCCTCGACCGGGGTCTCGGGGTCGAACCGGTGGATGTAGTAGACGTCGATGTAGTCGGTGCCGAGCCGCCGCAGGGAGGCGTCGGCCTGCTCGAGGATCGCCTTGCGGGACAGGCCGCTGCCGCCCGGGCCCATCGCGGAGAGCCCGCCGTCGCCGTCCGCCACGGCCGCCGCCCCCTCGGCGCCGAGCTCGCAGCCGGGCCTTGCCGCGCCGCAGCCGTCGGTCACCGGGCCGGACGCGCCGATCCTGCTGGGGACCCGCCGGGTCGTCATCCGCCCGGCCGAGGCCGGCGAGTCCATCCTCGCCGTCGACGGCAGCGGCCGGCTCAACGTCACCGACGGCGACACCGGCAAGGGGTTGTTTGTCCTGGTACCGACGGGAGCCCGCCACATGATCAGGTCGGCCACGGGGGACAGGGCCTGCCTCGGGCTGAAGAACAACGGCAGTGCGCCGCTCACCATCGCCGCCACCGCCTGCGACCCGGGCCGCGACGGCCAGCTGTTCACGATCAAGCCACCGGAGAGCGGCGACCCGGCGACGTTCACGATCAGCGTCGGCGACGCCTTCCTGCTGGTGTCGGGGACCAACGGGCTGATCGCGGAGGAGCTCGGCGACGCCACCCCGCTGACCACATTCGTGTTCGTCGACAACGGCCCCGCGTCCTGACCTGCGGCAAAGATCGTCTCTTGTCGACGGAGCCTGCCGGCTCGGGCAAGGGAGTTCGCCACGGCCGTCAACCGGAGCGGAAATGCTCTGCGGCGGCAAGGTGCAGTTCGTTCGGAGTTCGGGTGCGACCGGCAAGGTGTGCCCATGCTGACTCGACGGCAAGTCCTCACCGGAGCGGCGGTGACGGCCGGTGGGGTACTGCTGCCGGCCACCGCGGCCGCCGCGCACACCGACCACGCCGGCCACGGCGGACACCCCGGAGACCCGGCCACGCCGTTCGCGCTCGGCGTGGCCAGCGGCGACCCGTTGCCCGACAGCGTCATCCTGTGGACCCGCCTGCTGCGTGCGGGCCTGCCGAACAAGCCGGTCGAGGTCGAGTGGCAGGTCGCCCTCGACGACCGGTTCCGCAAGGTGGTCCGCTCCGGCTCGACGCACGCGCGGCCCGAGCTCGCGCACTCCGTGCACGTCGACGCCCGCGGCCTGCAGCCCGGCCGCGAGTACTTCTACCGCTTCCGCGCCCTCGGCGTCCTCAGCCCCACCGGCCGCACGAAGACTGCCCCGTGGCCGTGGCAGGACGGCGGTGCCCTGCGCTTCGCCATCGTCAACTGCCAGGACTTCCAGAACGGCTACTGGCCGGCCTACACCGGCGTGGCCGCCGAGGACCTCGATGTCGTGCTGCACCTCGGCGACTACATCTACGAGTACGACCCGCACAGCCGCTTCGCCGACCGCAACCACACGGCGCCGCAGACGCCGAACCTCGACCAGCTCGTCACGCTGGCCGACTACCGGGCGAGGCACGCGCAGTACAAGGGCGATCCGGCCCTGCAGGCCGCGCACGCCGCGTTCCCGTGGATCGTCACCTGGGACGACCACGAGACCGAGAACAACTACGCGTCGCTGGTCGACGAGGTCGACGACACCGGCGCGCAGCACCAGTCGCCGGCCGACTTCGCCCGCCAGCGCGCCGCGGCGTACCAGGCGTACTACGAGCACATGCCGATCCGCGCGAACCTCAAGCCGGGAAGCCCCGACCTGCGGATCTTCCGCCGCTTCGACTTCGGCCGGCTGGCCCGCTTCAACGTCCTCGACACCCGCCAGTACCGCACCGACCAGCCCGGCGGCTTCCCCGGCGACTTCGGCCTGCCCCAGGCCGGCACCGCCAACACGACCGGCACCCTGACCGGCGAGGACCAGGAGCGCTGGCTCGCTGACGGCCTGAACCACTCGCCGGCCCGGTGGAACGTCATCGCCCAGCAGGTGATGATGAGCCGCATCAAGTTCCCCAACCCGACCGGCGGCCTGCCCGCGATCCTGGCGAACCTCGACCAGTGGGACGGCTACGCCCCGCAGCGCGCCCGGCTGCTGCAGCACCTGGTCGACGCGAAGGTCCGCAACCCGGTCGTGCTGGCCGGCGACATCCACTCGACGTGGCTGAGCGAGCTGCGCGTCGACTTCGACAAGCCGGAGCAGGCCCCGGTCGCGGTCGAGTTCACCGCCACGTCGATCAGCTCCGACTTCCCGATCGCCTTCGACGCCCCGCTGAAGGCCCTGAACCCGACCCTCAACCCGCACGTGCAGTACTTCGACGGCTCCCGCCGCGGCTACCTGCGCTGCGTCGTGGACCGCCACGAGTGGCGCACCGACGCCCGCACGGTCGACACGATCGAGGTGCGCCAGGCGCCGGTCACGACGACCGCGTCTTACGTGGTCGAGGCCGGCACCTCGACGCTGCACGCCGCCTGAGCGCACACCGGCTCGCCTGCGGCTCCGTCACCCGGGGCCGCCGGCGAGCGTTTCGCGGTGCCTTCGTGGTGCCGGAGCTCAGCCGACGTGCCCGGCGGTCCAGCAGGAGGCGTTGGTGTGGCAGTTCTGCAGCGCGTCCAGGTCGGCGTGCAGGGTGGCCTTGCGGGCGGCGGTGAGGCCGGCGTAGGTGTTGCGCAGCTGGTAGGGGTCCGTGGTGCGGTCGTAGTACTCGTGTTCGCCGTTGTCGTACTCGACGTAGGTGTACGTGGCGGTGCGCAGGGCCTCGTAGGTCGTCGGCATGCCGTTGCGGGCGTCCTGCGCGTCGGGGTCCTCGGCGCTGGTGCCGGGGCCGTGGTGCTCGATGAGCGAGCCGGTGCGCCAGGCGTCGGTCTGGCCGCCGGTGAGCAGCGTGAGCAGGCCGCGGCCGTCGACGTCGCCGGAGACGGGGGCGCCGCCGATGCGCTGGAACGTGGGCGCCAGGTCGATGTTCTGCACGATCTGCGGGCGGCTCGTGTTCGCGGGCACGTCGGGGCCGGCGACCACCAGCGGTACGACCACGTCATGGTCGAACGCGGTCTGCTTGCCCTCGACGAGGCGGTGGTCGCCCAGGTGGAACCCGTTGTCGGAGCTGAACACGACGAAGGTGTTCCCGGCCACGCCGGAGTCGGTCAGCTGCTGGCGGAGCCCGGCGATCATGCGGTCGACGGCCTGGACGGCCTGGGCCCGCTTGCGATAGTCGGTGTCGATCTTCGTGATCTCGTCGGCGGTGAGCGGACCGTTGCCGGCCAGCCACGTGGGCGCGTTCGCCGGCAGGGTGTCCCAGGCAGGGGTGCGCGGGGCGGTCAGGCCGGGGAACTTGTCGAGGTCCTGGCGGGCCGGGGTGAACGGGCCGTGCGGCGCGAACGTGGAGATCTCGAGGAGGAACGGTTTGTGCGCCGCGGCGGTGCGCTGGATGAACGACCTGCCCTTGGCCCCCACGACGTCGGTGAGGTAGTCGGCGTCGGTGTTGCCGTAGTGGACCAGGGTGCCGTTCTCGTTGAGGTTGTAGTTGTACTCCCCGTAGGCGTTGCCGGCGCCGTACCACTCGGACCAGCCCGGCGGGGTGTAGAGGTCCTTGGGGAGGTACCCGTTGAGGTACTTGCCCATGAAGGCGGTCGTGTATCCCTGGACCTGCAGGGCGGTGGCGAACGTGTGCGACTCGTTGCCCCGGTCGTGGAACACGGTGAAGCCGCCGTCGGGGCCCTCGTTGGTGAAGACCCCGGTGTCGTGCGGGAACTTCCCGGTGAAGATCGACGATCGGGACGGGCAGCACAGCGAGTCGGTGACGGTGTAGTTGGTGAACGTCGTGCCGTCGGTCTGCAGGCGCTTCACCTGGGGCATGTACTGCACCAGGTTCCACGCGAGGTCGTCGACGAGGACGAACACGATGTTCGGCGGGGCGGCGGCCGCGGCGGAGGCCGGCGCGCGACCGGCGGACGCGACGGAGCCGACGAGCGCGGCCGCGGCGGCGAGGGCGGCGGCGGCCAGGGCGACGGGCAATCTACGCATGAACTCCACTCTGGACGATGATGTCCGTAAATGGATGAATGCAGTGTTCGGGCTCTGTAAAACTTATCGGCACGGTAGGATTTGGCCTCACATGTCGAGGACCACGTCGGTGCCGGGGCGGGCGCAGCAGATCAGCACGGAGCCGGCGTCCGGGGGCTCCAGCGGCTCGGGGGAGTAGGTGACCTCGCCCGCGAGCAGTGGCGTTTCACACGTGTGGCAGACGCCGGTGCGGCAGCTCCAGCGCGTGGGCACGTCGCAGGCGTCGGCGAGGTCCAGGATGCTGCCTGCCGGCGGTACCGCTGCCGAAACACCGCTGCGGGCGAACGTCACCCGCGGGCCGTCGCCCGGCTCACCCGGGGGCCGCTTCCAGACGCCGGTGAACACCGTGCGCCCCTGCCACGCCACGTCCTTCGGCCGCCCGACGTTCACGGACAGCAGCAGATCCCGCACCCCGCCGGTGTCCGCGCGCGCCGGGCCGCGCGCGTCACCCGGTCGCGGTGGGACTGACGTACGAGAACACGATCATGTCCAGCATCGGGATTCCGTGCTCGGACAGCGGCGGCTGGATGTAGTCGAAGAAGCCGCGCCGCACCGAGTGCATCCGGAAGCCGCACCGCTGGTAGAAGGCGATGTTGTCCAGCGAGCAGTTGGCCGTGCCGACGAGCAGTGAGCGGCCGTGGGCGGGCAGCTCGGCCTGGATGGCCGCGACGAGCCGCCGGCCGACGCCGGTGCCGCGGTGGGCGGGGTCGACGGCGATGTACAGCAGCTCGGACGGCTCCCGCTCGTCCCACCGCACGACCGCGGCGCCGACCGTCTCGCCGCCGAGCCGGGCGGCGTACGCGCGGCAGGCCGGATCGCGCAGGGCGGCGCGGATGCGCTCGTCGTCCTCCTCGGCGTCGTGCAGGACCGGCACCAGCAGCTCGGCGTCCGTGCCCGGCACCGCGACGATCTCCACGCTCATGCCCTCATGCTGATGCCGGCGAGGGGGCCGGGCAACCGAGAAAAACCACCGCCTCAGCGGCGCCGGCGGCGAGCGCGCTGGCGGCAGGTCGGCCCGCAGTAGCTCGGCGGCCGTCCGGTGGTGTGGATGCGCAGCCGGGTGCCGCACTCGAGGCAGTGCCGCGTTTCGTGACGCCGGCCGGGGTCCGTGTCACGAAACGCGGCCTCTTTCGTGAGCAGGCCGCCGACCAGCAGCCGCACGAGCCGCGCGGCGCGGGCCCGGCTGCGATGGGCCGAGCGCAGCGCCGCGCCTCCGGCGATGAGCGCGGTCAGATCGTCCACCCGCATGTCGGCCCGCACCGCGCCGGCTTGCTGCGCGGCCAGCAGCAGCCGTTCCAGCGCCCGGCCGAACTCCCGGACCGCGGGGGCGAGGGCGGCGCGCGGCCAGCTCTTGTCGCCGGTGAGCCCGTCGCAGACGCTGACGCGGCCGGACGACTGCTCGATCGCCTCGAGGAGCAGCCCGACCAGGGCCTCGCCCGGCTCGGCGCGGCCGGCCCACCGGTCGGCGGCCCGCGCCAGGCCGCGGACGTGCTCGGCGAGCACCGCCTCGATGAGGATGTCCTTGCTCGGAAAGTGCCGGTAGACGGTGCCGGCGCCGACCCCGGCCCGCTGCGCGATGCGGCTCAGCGGCACCTCCAGCCCGTCGTCGGCGAAGACGCGCATCGCCGTGCGCAGCACGAGCTCGCGATTGTGGCGGCCGTCGGCGCGTTCCGCGGTCATGTCACGAAATCCTTGTCCTGGGCCCGGAGCCGGGTGGATCGTTCCGGTTCATGTCACTGTCACACACGTCCGGGCCGATCGTCGTCACCGGCGCCACGGGAAAGCAGGGCGGCGCCACCGCGCGACGGCTCCTGGAGCTGGGCCGGCCGGTCCGAGCCCTGGTCCGCGACATCACCGCACCGGCCGCCGTCGCGCTGGCCGCCGCCGGAGCGCGGCTCGTCCCGGGCGATTTCGACGCCCCGGCCGGCCTGGCGCCCGCGCTCGACGGCGCCGCCGCGGTGTTCGCCGTCCCGCCCGTCACGTTCGACACGGACCGGGAGGTCGCCCGCGGACGGGCACTGATCGACGCCGCGTCCGCCGCCGGGGTCGAGCAGCTGGTGTTCAGCACGGTCGCGTCGTCCTCGACCAGGACGCAGTCCGCCGAGGGCAAGGCGCTCGTCGAACGGTACCTGCACGACCACATCAGGTTCGCGACGGTCCTGAGGCCTGTGCGATTCATGACCAACTACATCGGGACCGGCGCGGCCGGCATCGACGGGATCGTCCACGGGGTGCACCGGCACCTGTTCGCGCCCCACGAGCCCATGCAGGTCATCGCGCTGGAGGACATCGCCGACTTCGCCGCCCTCGCGTTCGCCGACCCGGCCCGATTCGCCGGCCGGACGCTGGAGCTGGCCGGCGACGAGCCGACCCCGGTCGAGGCCGCCGCCGCGATCAGCGAGGCCACCGGCATCGAGGTCCGCTACGAGCAGCTCACCGACGGCGAGGCGGCCGCGCTCGGCCCGATGGTCGAGCAGACCCTCCGCCGCTGGCGGGCCGGCGAGCGCTGGCACGCGGACATCGAGGCCCTGCGCGTCATCCACCCCGGGCTGCGCACGTTCGCCGGCTGGCTGGCCGAGTCCGGCGCCGCGGCCCTGCGCGCGTCACTCGGGCCAGGTATCGACAACAATTGACATCCGCGTCGTCAAACTGTAAATAAAGCTGACAGAGAGCGCTCTCAGGGGCGCCGAGAGAGGTCAGCCATGCGCAGGAAGCTTCAGGCGGCCCTGCTGGCCGCCGTCGTGGCCGTGCCGGCGTACTACGCCGTCACCGCCACCGTCGCCGCGAACGCCACCATCAACCCCGCCCCGCCCGGCTTCACGCTCACGTGGAGCGACGAGTTCGACGGGCCCAACGGCTCGGGGCTCGACACGAACGTCTGGAAGTACGACACCGGCCCCGGCTCGAACTTCGGCACCGGCGAGATCGAGACCATGACGAGCAGTACCGCCAACGTCCACAAGGACGGCGCCGGGCACCTGCTGCTCACCGCCCTGCACAGCGGCTCCGACCCGCGCGCGGGCTGGACGTCGGGCCGGATCGAGACGCAGGCGGCCACCTTCGGGGCGGCCCCGGGCGGCGTCATGCGCGTGGAGTCCCGGCTGCAGCAGCCGAACGTGACCACGGCGAACGGCGCCGGCTACTGGCCCGCGTTCTGGATGCTCGGCGCCCCGCTGCGGGCCGGCGTGGCGTGGCCGGGCTCGGGCGAGATCGACATCATGGAGGACATCAACGGCCGCAGCTCGCTGTTCAGCACCCTGCACTGCGGCGTCAACCCGGGCGGACCCTGCAACGAGAGCACCGGCCTCGGCAGCGGCGAGCGCGGCTGCCCCGGCTGCCAGACCGGGTTCCACGACTACGCGGTCGAGGTCGACCGCTCGGTCTCGCCGGAGCAGATCCGCTTCTACTTCGACGGCGGCAACTTCTTCACCCTGTTCGCCAACCAGGTGGACGCGACCACCTGGTCCAACGCCGTCGACCACCCGTTCTTCATCATCTACGACCTCGCCATCGGCGGCGGCTTCCCCGACGCGTTCGGCGGCGGCCCCTACGCCTCCACGATCTCGGGCGCGTCGATGGTCATCGACTCGGTCGCCGTCTACAACAAGGGCCCGGGCGGGGGATCGAGCGGCACCGGGAACACGGTCATCGGCCCCGGCGGCAAGTGCATGGACGTCTCCGGCGACGACATCGGCGGCAACGGCGCGGCCGTGCAGCTGTGGGACTGCCAGGCCGGGGCGGCCGACCAGCACTGGGTGCTCAAGAACAACGGCACCCTGCAGACGCTCGGCCGCTGCCTGGACGTCACCGGCGCCTCCTCGGCCGCCGGCGCGAAGCTGGAGCTGTGGGACTGCAACGCGGGCGGCTGGCAGCAGTGGCGCACGACGCCCAGCGGCACGCTCGTGAACGTCGGCTCCGGCCGCTGCCTCGACTCCCCGTCGGGCGCCACGGGCAACGGCACCCGCCTGCAGATCTGGGACTGCAACGGTTCCGCAGCGCAGTCCTTCGTCTACAACGGCGGCGCCTCCAACATCGTCGGCCCCGGCGGCAAGTGCGTGGACGTCGCGGGCAACGACACCGGCGGCGACGGCGCGGCCGTCCAGCTCTGGGACTGCCAGGACACGTCCAGGGACCAGAACTGGAAATGGAACGGCTCGGCCCTCACGACGCTCGGCCGGTGCCTCGACATCGCCGGTGGCGGAACCGGCAACGGTACCGTCCTGCAGCTGCACGACTGCACCGGCAACGCGGCACAGGTCTGGGTCGACGGCGGCAACGGCACGCTGCGCAACCCGCAGTCCGGCCGCTGCCTCGACTCCCCGTCGGGCAACACGGCCAACGGCACGCGGCTGCAGATCTGGGACTGCAACGGTTCCGGCGCGCAGACCTTCCGCAAGTCCTGACCCGTGACCCTCGCGGAGCCCGGGGCACGCTGCCCCGGGCTCTGCGGCGGATGTCAGTCGTCGATCGCCTGGTAGACCGCCGTCCACAGGTCCTGCCACATCGGCAGGGCCTGGTCGCCCGCGTGCGCCCGCTGGATGGCGAAGTAGGCGGTGAGGTCCTCGGCGGGATCGTTGTACCAGGCGGTGCCGTAGAACCCGTGCCAGCCGTAGGTGCCGACCGACGGGCCGAGGTGCGTGCGGCGGGTGCGCACCGCCAGGCCGAGCCCCCAGCCGATGTCGGCGAGGTATCCGGGCCCGAACCCCGAGAGCGCCTTCTGCCCGGGCGTCAGGTGATCGGTCGTCATCAGCGTCACCGCGGGGCGTGAGAGCACCGGCCCGCCGCCCGCGAGCATCGCCGAGCCGAACGCGAGATAGTCCGCGGCGGTCGAGACGAGCCCGCCGCCGGCCGACTCGAACGTCGGCGGCCGGCTCCAGCGATCGTAGGGGCCGTCCTCGACCACCGCCGCGCCGTCGACGTCCTCGGCCTCGTACGCCGTCGCCAGCCGGCCGAGGTGCTCGCCCTCCACGCGGAAACCGGTGTCCCGCATGCCGAGCGGCTCGCAGACGCGCTCGCGCAGCGTGTCGCCGAGCGACTTGCCGGTGGCCCGGGTGATGAGCACGCCGGTGATGTCGGCGGCGGTGTCGTACATCCAGCTCTCACCCGGCTGGTGGACGAGCGGCAGCTCGCCGAGCCGCCGCAGCCACTCGTCCGGCGACGTCCTGCCGAGCGCGCCCAGCGCGTCCGCGATCGGGATCGTGCCGGGCGGGGCCGCAAGCATGCCGGTGCCGAGCGTGCCGGTCAGCAGGTCCCGCACCGTGATCGGGCGCCGCGCCGGGACCGTGTCGTGCAGAGGCCCGCCCGGATCGGCCAGCACGGTCATGTCCGCCAGCTCCGGGAGGAGCTCGTCGACGGGGTCGTCCAGGCGAATGGTGCAGTCCTCGACGAGCGTCATCGCGCACGCGGCGACGAGCGGCTTCGACGACGAGCCCAGGCGGCAGATGGTGTCGGTGGCCATGGGCTTCTTCGACCCCGGCCCCTCGAACGCGAGCCTCCCGACGGCTTCCACGTGTACGGCCCCGCGCCGCGCGAGCACCGCCACGGCCCCCGGGACGAAGCCGGTGTCGACCTGCCGCTCGAGCAGGTCTCGGACCAGCACCAGCCGCCTCGCCGAGAATCCCCCAGCCGTCACCCGTGTCCTCCTCGCGTGCTGGCGGCGCTCGGGGGCGACCGGCTCGACGATCCGTGCCGAGTGTAGTAGGGCCAGGTGGCCGCGGGCGGCCCCGGCGCGACGGTTCCCGGCACGGCCGGCCCGCCGCCGTGCGGTAGACCACACGTTGCGATGCGCTCGGGCAATTGTCCAACATTTGGCTCAATGGCAGGCTGGACCCATGCCGCGCCTGAGTCCCAACGTGTCGCTGTCGGAGCAGGTCGCCGACCAGCTGCGCCGGCGCATCGCCGACGGCGAGTTCCCGGTCGGCGCGCTGCTGCCGACCGAGCACGAGCTGACCCGCGAGCTCGGCGTCAGCCGCAACAGCGTCCGCGAGGGCCTGCGCTCGCTCGTGCACGCCGGCCTGCTCGGCGCCCGGGCCGGCTACGGGACCTTCGTGATCGCCACCAGCGACCTCGGCCCCGCGCTCGCCCGGCGGTTGGAGCGCGACCGGGCGGCCGACGTCGCCGAGGTCCGCCTGCTGCTGGAGCGCGAGGGCGCGCGGCTCGCCGCGACCCGGGCCACCCCGCAGCAGCGCGCGGGCCTGGCCGAGGCGCTCGCCGCCCGCGCCGCGGCGACGGACGGCCCCGCCTACGCCGCGGCCGACATCGCGTTCCACCGGCTCCTGCTCGAGGCGTCCGGGAACGCCCTGCTCGCCGAGATCTACCGCGGCACCGGCGGCAACGAGCGCTCGCTGGACCACCTGAACTCGCCCGACGTCGACCTGGCCGCGGCGAGGCCCCGGCTCGCGGAGATCGACGCGAGCCACGCCGAGATCGTGGACGCGGTCACCGCCGGCGACCCGGACGCGGCCGCGGCCGCCGCCGAGCGCATGGCCCGGCTCGCCCACGAACTGCAAGAGGAAGCCGAGCAGCATGACGCTCACTGACCAAGTCGCCACCCCGAAGGTCCGCACGCTCCGCCCGGCACTGGTCCTGGCCGGGCTGCTGCTGGTCGCGGCCAACCTGCGCGCCGCCATCACGAGCGTCGGACCGGTCCTCGACGAGCTGCGAAACGACCTCGGCCTCACCTCGCTGACCGCCTCGGCGCTGATCAGCCTCCCGCTCATCGCCTTCGCCGTGGTCTCCCCGGTCGCGCCCGTGCTCGCCCGCCGCATCGGCATCGAGCGCACCCTCGGCGGCGGCCTCGCGGTCCTGGCCGCCGGGCTCGTCGTGCGCTCGCTGCCCGGGGCGCCGCTGCTGTGGCTCGGCACCGCGCTGCTCGGCGTCGCGATCGCCGTGCTCAACGTGGTCCTGCCCGCGCTCGTCAAGCGCGACTTCCCGCACCGGATCGGACCGGTCACCGGCGCGTACTCGTCGGTGCAGGCGAGCTTCGCGGCGATCGCGGCCGGGCTCGCCGTCCCGGTCGCGGGCTGGACCTCGGCCGGATGGCGCCTCCCGCTCGGCATGTGGGCCGGCCTGGCCCTCGTCGCGCTGGCCGTCCTGGCCCCGCAGCTCGGCCGCCGCAGCGTCCCGCCGCCCAGTGCCGGCGGCGTCCCGGCCGCCGGCGTCCCCGCCGCCCGCAGCCCATGGCGCACCGCGCTCGGCTGGCAGATCACCGCGTTCATGGCGCTGCAGTCGACCGGGTACTACATCCTCATCACCTGGCTGCCGTCCATCGAGAGCTCGGCCGGCGTCCCCGCGACTGCGGCCGGCGTGCACCAGCTGCTGCTGAACGCCTGCGGCATCGCGGGCAGCGTCGCCTGCTCGGCGCTCATCCCGCGGCTGCGCGACCAGCGGCTGCTCGGGATCGCGGGCCCGGTGCTGTACGCCATCGCCACATTCGGCATCCTCGCCGCCCCGCACTACGGCGCGATCTGGGCGACCCTCGCCGGAGTCGCGGGCGGTTCGAGCATCGTGCTGGCGCTGTCGTTCTTCGGCCTGCGCACCGCGCACCACACCCAGGCGGCGGCCCTGTCGGGCATGGCCCAGTGCGTCGGCTACCTCATCGCGGCGGCGGGCCCGCCCGCGGTCGGCGCGCTGCACGACGCCACCGGCTCGTGGACCCCGGCGCTGGTCGCGATGATCGCGGTGGACGCCGTGCTCGTCGTGTTCGGCTACCTGGCGGGCCGCGACCGCGTCATCGCCTGACGACGCGGCATGCTGTACCGATGTCGGCACGGCAGCGGGTCCTCGACGGGTTGGCGCACCGAATCCTCGCGCTGCGACTGGATCACCCGGCGCGCGTGGGCATCGACGGTCACTCCGCGGCCGGCAAGACGACCCTCGCCGACGAGCTGGCCACCACCCTGCGCGGGATGACGGCGCGGCCCGTGCTGCGAGTCATGGTCGACCACTTCAAGCGGCACGTCGACCTGCGCACGCAGTATCCGCCCGGCTCGCCGGAGAGCTACTACTTCGAGATGTTCGACGTCGACGCGATCCGCGACGAGCTGCTGGTGCCGCTCGGTCCCGGGGGCAACCGCCGGTACCGCACCCAGATCATGGATTTCAGCGGTCGCACGCCCATCGACTCCGGCGTCCACGAGACCTCGCAGGACGCGATCCTGGTCGCGGACGGCGGCTTCCTGCAGAAGCCGGCCCTGGCTCGGCACTGGGACCTGCGCGTCTACCTCCACATCGAGGTCGCGGACGTGCTGCACCGCGGCACGGCCCGCGACCAGGCGTGGATGGACTCGGCGGAGGCCGCCGCCGAGCGGTATCGCACGTACTACATTCCCGGCGAGGAGCTGTACCTGGCCGAGATCCGCCCCGCCGAGCAAGCGGACATCGTCATCGACAACCGCAACTTCGAGGAGCCCCGCATCCTCCGCGACGCGCGCTAGACCTGGCGGCGGCGCCGACTATGCTGCGCGGATGGCCGAGCCTCCGAAGTCGTACTCGATTGCCGTCCGGTTGCAGCGCACCACGACCGAGGAGACGTATCTGTCCGTCCCCGTCGACGGGGCGATCATGCAGGACGAGCCGGCGGACGACGGCAACTACCGGATCGACCCCGGCAAGCTCTGGGCCGAGGCGATCCGGCTGGCCGGCGAGTCGGCCGCCTGGACCGTCGAGGACCGGCAGGTGGCCCCGCATCCGATCCAGCAGGCGCCGCCATGGATCGCCGAGCAGGTCAAGGAGCAGGGCCCGGGCGAGTGAGCCTTGCCGCTGTGCGCGCGGACGTCGCCGTCATCGACGAGCTGCTGCGGGACATCGCCAGGCGCCCGGTCGACCTGAGCGACCCGGACTGGGCGGCCAAGCTCCGGCGGGCGCCGCCACCGGTGGAGGAGGCCGGCGTGGCGGCCGAGGCGGCCGCCGCCCTGGAGGTGCTGCTGGACGCGTACGAGCACGGCGGTCCGGCGGCCCGCGAGGAGGTCCGGGGCATCTTCCGCGCGCACGGCTCCTTCCGCTGGGCCGTCCATCTGCCGAGGCAGTGGGAGTCGGCAGCGGAGTTCCGCCGCCGGCTCGTGCACGTCTCCGCGATGGACCAGGGCGCCGACCCCCGCGACGAGCTGATGACGATCTGGGGACTGTGCAACCAAGCCCGCGAGCGCGGCATCGACGTCGAGCCCGTGCTCCGCGAGGTGGCGGACCTGTCGTCCGACGCGGACCTCTACGGGTTCGGGTCGATGCGGACGCTGATCATGCGAGGGCTGGAGGAACACGACCTCGGCTAGCAAGTCACGGCGACTCTCTTCCCAGCTCGTCGCGGCGGCGCGTCAGGTACGCCGTCGCGGCCGTGTTGCTCTCCAGCTCGATGGCCCGGTCGTAGGCCGCCCGCGCCTCCGCGCTGCGGCCCAACCGGCGCAGCAGGCGCGCGCGGGTGGCGTGCAAGGCCGGGTAGCCCTCCAGCGGCAGGCCCTCCACCTGCGCCAGCGCCACCTGCGGGCCGTCGAGCTCGGCCACGGCGACGGCCCGGTTGAGCCGCACGATCGGCGTGGGTTCGAGCCGCAGCAGCATGTCGTAGAGCGCGACGATCTGCGACCAGTCGGTGTCGCGGACGTCCGGGGCGTCGGTGTGCACGGCGTTGATCGCGGCGAGGATCTGGTACCGCCCCGGCGCCTGCCCGGACGCGAGCCGCGCCCGGACCAGGGCGTGCCCCTCGGCGATCAGCGCGCGGTCCCAGGCCCCGCGGTCCTGGTCATCCAGCGGCACCAGCTCACCGATCGCCGACAACCGGGCGGCCCGGCGGGCCTCCGTCAGCAGCATCAGCGCCAGCAGCCCGGCGACCTCGCCGTCGGCCGGCAGCAGGTCCCGGACCAGGCGGGTCAGCCGGATCGCCTCGGCGGTCAGCTCGCCGCGGATCGCCTCCCGCTGCGGGTCGGAGGCCAGGTAGCCCTCGTTGAAGATCAGGTAGAGCACGGTGAGCACCCCGGTCACGCGCGCCGGAAGGTCCTCGCGGTCCGGCACCCGGTACGGGATCCGGGCCGCCTTGATCTTCGCCTTGGCGCGGGTGATCCGCTGGCCCATGGCGCTCTCCTGGACCAGGAACGCGCGGGCGATCTCGGCCGCGGTGAGCCCGCCGACCATCCGCAGCGTCAGCGCGATCCGCGTCTCCATCGCGAGCGCGGGGTGGCAGCAGGTGAAGAGGAGCCGGAGCCGGTCGTCGTCGATGGCGCCGAGCGGTTCCGGAGTGTCGGTGAGCATCAGCGCCTCCTTGTGCTTCTCGTCGCGCTTGGCCTCGCGCCGGAGCCGGTCGACGGCCTTGCGCTGGGCGGTGGTGGCGAGCCACGCGCCCGGGTTCGGCGGGACGCCGTCGACCGGCCAGCGCTCCACGGCGGCCGCGAACGCCTCGGCCGCCATCTCCTCGGCGACGTCGAGGTCGCCGATGCGCCGGGCGAGGCCGGCGACCACCCGGGCCCACTCGGCGCGGTAGACCCCGGCGATCCTCTCCTCGATCTCGGTCACAGGAACGGCCGGACCTCGACCCTCCGGTTGCACGCCTTCGACCCGCCGGAGGCGAGCCGCAGCGCCACGTCGAGGTCGGGGGCCTCGATGATCCAGAAGCCGACGGCGAACTCCTTCGTCTCCACGAACGGCCCGTCGGTGAACACCGCCTCACCGGCCCGGCTGTCGACGACCGTCGCCGTGGCCGGCCCCCCGAGGCCACCGGCGAAGACCCAGTAGCCGTCGGCCTGCAGCCGCGCGTTGAAGGCGTCGATCGCGACGTCCTCCTCCTCGGTGGCGTGCTCGGTGTTGTCGTTGAGCACGGAAATCAGGTACTGCGCCATCGGTCTCATCTCCCATCTCGGGCGGGCCCGCCGCGGGCCACCGCTCGCCCCTGCTACGAACGCCGCCACCGCGATCCGACAGAGCCGGCGAATATTTCTGGAGGAATGTTGTACGGCGAACGCCCGGACCGTGATGCTATCGGCAAGTGACGGACGGTGAGCTGCACGGGCTCCTCGCGGACCTCGCGCCCGACCGGCGCGGGGAGCGGGCGTTCGCCACCCTGGAGCGGGTCTGGCCCACCCGCCCGAGCGCGACGGTCCCGTTCTTCATGCAGCGGTTGTACGAGCTGTCGTCGCTCCCCGCCAACCGCAACCGGTCCCTGCTCGTGCACCTGATCGCCGGCATCGCGCGCAGTCACCGGCACACCTGGCCGGCCGCGCGGCTCCCGGCCCTGACCGAGTGCCTGCGGGCCGGCGTGCCGCTGCTGACCACGTTCATCGCCGACCCCGACCCGCTGGTGCGGCGGGTCGCCCCGTACGCGATCTGCGAGATCCTCACCGGCGAGCCCGGCCCCGCCGGCCCCATCCGTGAGCAGGCGGCGGCCGAGGACGACCCGCTGGCCCTGGCCGGTCAGGTGCGCGCGCTGGACGAGCTCGGCCACGCCGCGCCGCCCGGCTCGACGCCGGTGGCGTGGTTCGCGTCGTGGCTGCCGCACCCGAGCCCGGAGGTCCGCATGGCCGCCGTGGGTGCCCTGGCCCGTCGCGGGGCCGGGCCGGACGGCGCCGGCGCCGGGCTTGGGACGGTCGCCGCCGAAGCCGTGACGGCGGCCGGGACGCTCGCGTGGACGGGCTCACCGTGGCGCCCGCGCCAGGGTCACGCCTCGGTGCTCTGGCTCGCCAAGCGGCTGGCCGGACACCCTCACGAGGGCGAACGGCTGGCCCTGGCGGCGTTCGCCGACGGCACCGAGCAGGTCCGCTGGGGCGCCGCCCCGGCCGCGGCCGCCGTCCTGCACCGCTGGCGCCGCCCGCTGCCCCGGCTCTGGGCCGCCCTCGCCGACGGGCTGCGCGACCCGTCCGAGCTCGTCCGGCGGCACTGCGCCGAGGTCCTCGCGACCGGCGGCGCGGCGGTCCGCCCGCACGCCGAGCAGCTCCTGGCCGTCGCCGAGCGGGACGAGACCCCCACGGGGCTGCACGCCGTCGCCGCGCTCGCCGGGCTCGGCGACCCGCGGGTGCTGCCCGCGCTGACCCGCTGGATCGGCGCCACGACCTCCTGGCCGCGCACGATCGCCCCGGACGACCTGCTCGTCCCGTTCCGCGAGCACGCCGGGGCGCTGCTGCGCACCATCCGCGCCGTGCTGCGCCGCGACCCGTGGGACTGCCGCCCGCACCTCGCCGCGCTGGCCGCCTGGGGCGCGGCCGCCGCGAGCGCCGTGCCCGAGCTCGTCGCGCTCCTCGACACCCGGCACGCCGCGCGGGCCTGCGCCGTGCTCGGCCGTATCGGGCCGGGCGCCGCGACCGCCGCCGAGGTCCTGGAGCGGCTGGCGACCGGCCGCCGGCACCCGAAGGCGCACTCGTCCGCGTGGCCCGGGACGCAGGACGCGGCCTGGGCGCACTGGCGGGTCACCGGCGAGCCCGGCGTCGCGCTCGCGGTCATCGGGCGGGCGGTCCGGCGCGGGCCGGGCCGCGCGATGCTGCCGTACCTCGCGGACCTCGGCCTGCTCGCCGCGGCGCACGCCGAGAACGTGCGGCGCCTGCTCGACGTCCCGGGCGGCTGGACCCGGACCGAGGCCGCGCACGCGTGGTGGCGCATCACCGGCGACCCGGCCCCGGCGGTCCCCGTGCTGTGCGCCGTCATCGAGCCGCTCCGCCGCCGCGAGTCCAGCGCCGTGATCCGCGCGGCCGTGCGCCACCTCGGCGCGATCGGCGCTGCCGCCGCGGGCGCGCTACCGTTGCTGGACGACGTTCTGGCGGGCGACCGGCGCACCGTCGACCCCCGCGGCCGGCACGCGATCCTCGACGACGACGCGCTCGTCGGTGCTGCCCGCAGTACACGTGATGGTTTGCAAAGCGCCTGAAACCGAACGGGCGCATCCCGTCGCGTGGTGTGCTCAGGGGAGAGGGCGCCGATCGGCGGGGCCGTAAGCACGGGGGTGCACCATGGGACGGACGTTCGCACGCAACGCAATCGTGACCCTGGCCCTGACCGGTGCGGTGGCGGCCGCCGCACCCGCAACTCCGGCCGCAGCGGCCCCGGGCATGATCCCCATCGGGCTGGCGAGCAAGATCGTGCTGGAGCGCTCCGGCGGGTTCGCCGGCGAGCAGACCGCGTTCGTGGTGGACCGCAGCACCGCCGGCGGCAGGCCCGCGCTGCGGATGGCCGGCAGTGTCAGGTTCCTGCGGCTGCGCCCCGCGTACGAGCCGAAGAACCCGTGCTGCGACCGGTACGCGTACCGCATCACGGTCACCTACCGCACCGGGTTCCACAAGTCCGTGTCGACCGTGCAGGGCACCAAGGCCCCGCGGATCCTCTGGGACACGATCGGGCAGGCCGAGCGGTACGGCGTCCGCCCCCTCGCGCCCCGCTGACGCCGCGGCTCTTGCCGCCGGCCGGTCGTCGCGGTCAAATGAACGCGATGAACTCCCTGCCCCTGGCCTCGCCGGTGCGCGCGAGCGTCGAGGTGTCGGCGGACAAGCCCGACCGCGTGTGCTTCGCCTACGACGCGGGCGCGACCGACCCGGCCCGCTCGGGCCGCGTGGAGGTCCGCCTGCGCACCGCCCAGGCCGCCCGCATCGTCCAGCTCCTCGCGTAGGTTCATGGAGTACGTCAGCCGGGTGCCCGCGCCGCCGCTCGATCGGTACATCGACGACGTGTACTGCCTCCGCGGAGTGTCGCGGCACCGCCGGATGAACGTCCCGCCGATGCCCTCGGCCCACCTGTTCCTCAACCTCGGCGGCCCCGTCCGCCTGTGGGACTCCGACCCCTCGGCGGCACCCGCCGTGCTCACCGGCGGCTGGTTCATGGGCCTGTGGACCAGGCGGTTCCGGTTCGAGTACCCGACCCCGGTCCACCTGCTGGGCGTGCACTTCAAGCCCTGGGGCGTCTCCCCGTTCACCGACCTCCCGGCGATCGAGCTGTGCGACCGCTGGGTCCCGGTCGACGAGGTCTGGCGGCACTCGCTGGACCGCCTGCGCAACCGCCTCGGCGAGCTGGCGACGCCCACCGAGGCGCTGCGGCTGCTGGAGGACGAGCTGCGCGCGAGGCTGGCCGACTCCCCGGCGCGCGGCCTGATGCTGGTCCAGCACGCCGGCGCCCGGCTCGAGTCCCTGCACGGCACCGTCCCGGTCGCCGCGCTGGCCGGCACGGAGGGCGTCAGCGCCAACCACCTGACCATCCAGTTCAAGGAGCACGTCGGGGTGACCCCGAAGCGGGTGGCCCGGATCTACCGCTTCGCGCGGCTGATCCTGTCGGTGGACGCGGACCGCCCGGTCGACTGGCCGGCCCTCGCCCACGCCGCCGGCTACTTCGACCAGGCCCACTTCAGCCGCGAGTTCAAGGACTTCACCGGGCACACCCCGACGCAGTACCTGGCGCTGCGCCGCCGATTCCCGGCCGAGCCCGGGTTCGCGCCGGACGCCGGCCCGATGCCCGCCGAGTGATTTTCTACAAGCCGGCCCGGTGCCGGTCCGGCACGATGGTCCCCGTGGGCACAGTGATCATGCACAACGTGGTTTCCCTGGACGGGTTCATCGCCGACGAGCAGGACGGCGTCGGGCCGCTGCACGATTGGTACTTCAACGGCGAGGTCCCGCTCCTCGACCCCGACAAGGAGAGTTTCGACCATTCCGGCTCCGGCAGCGCCATGAAGATCTCGCGCGCGTCGGCGCCCTACGTCCGGGCGATGTGGTCGAAGATCGGCACGATCATCATGGGCCGCACCCTCTTCGACCTCGTGAACGGCTGGGAGGGCAAGCCCCCGGCCGGCGACCACGTCGTCGTGGTGTCCCATCGCCCGAAGCCGGAGGGCTGGCACCCCGAGGCGTCGTACCACTTCACCGACAACGTGCACGACGCGATCGCGAAGGCCCAGGAGCTGGCCGGCGACCGGACCATCGCCGTGAACGCCGGCAACGTCGGCAGCCAGATCTTCGCGGCCGGCCTGGTCGACGAGGTGGCCATGGACGTGGTGCCGGTCGTGTTCGGCTCCGGCAAGCCCTTCTTCGCCGGCGTCGAGGGCCGGCACCTCCTGGAGGACCCGCACGTGCTCATCCAGGGCGAAGGGGTGCTGCACCTGTGCTTCAAGGTGCGCACCACCTAGTTTGGCGGGATGGCCGACTTCACCGCGACGCTGCCCCGCAAGCGCATGGGGGCCGGCATCGTGTTCTCCGACGGGGCCGGCCGCGTGCTGCTGGTCGAGCCCGTGTACAAGCCGCACTGGGAGATTCCCGGCGGCGCCGTGGAGGCCGACGAGTCGCCGCACGCGGCCGTCGTGCGCGAAGTCCGCGAGGAGCTCGGGCTGGCGGTCGAGCCGGGCCGGCTCCTGGTGGTCGACTGGGTTCCGCCCCGGCCCGACCGCACCGAGGGCCTGATGCTGCTCTACGACGGTGGCGTCCTGACCCCGGATAGCACCGCGTGCATGCGCCTGCCGCCGGAGGAGCTGCGAGGCTGGGCGTGGTGCACGGGGGCCGAGGCCGGACAACGGCTGTCGGACCTGCTGGCCCGCCGGATGGACGCGGCGATCCGGGCCCGCGGCGACGGCAGCACCGCGTATCTGGAGAACGGTCTCCTCGTCGTCTGACGGTGTTTCCGCAGCTCGACGCGCATATGCGAACACCGTGTTCGCGTTTGCGGGGGCGCGGCCGGGCACGCTAGTCATGACGGATGCGGATACTTGTCACGGGGGGAACCGGAAACGTCGGGCGGCTCGTCGTCGGGCACCTGCTGCGGGCCGGGGCCGACGTCCGGGTCCTCACCCGGCGCGCCGACCCCGCCCTGCCCGACGGCGTCGAGGTCGTCCGCGGCGATCTGGCGGAGCCCGGCAGTCTTCGATCCGCCTTCGCCGAAGTGCAGCGGGTGTACCTGTTCCCGCACCCGGCCACCGCCGAGCACGTGGTGCGGCTCGCGGAGCGGGCGGGAGTGCGGCGCGTCGTCACGCTCTCGTCCGGGGCGGTCACGACCGGCCACGACACGAACTTCCATCTCCCCGTCGAGCGGGCCGTCGAGGCCTCCGGCCTGGAGTGGACCCACGTCCGGCCCGGCGAGTTCATGCTCAACGCGCTCTGGCTGTGGGGCCCGTCGATCCGGGCCGAGCGCGTGGTGCGGGACCCGTTCCCCGACTGGGCCGGGCACCCCGTCCACGAGCACGACATCGCCGACGCCGCGGCCGCCGCGCTGCTCGGGGACGGGCATGAGCACAGGGCGTACACCGTGAACGGCCCCGAGCAGATCAGCCGGCGCGAACAGGTCGGGGTGATCGCCGACGCGCTCGGCGAGGACCTCCGGTTCGAGGTGGTCACGCCGGCCCGGGCCCGGGAGATCTACCTGGCGCAGGGCGGGTTCGCGGCCGCCTCCGCCGACTTCCTGAGCGGCTTCGAGTCCTACTCGGGACCCGGCGAGGCGCCGATCGAGGCTCCGCGCACCCCTGTCCGGGACGTCACGTGGAAGGCGGAGCGGACGTTCGCCACCTGGGCGCGCGACCACCTCGCCGACTTCCGGTGAGGGTCAGTCGTCGGAGGCCACGATCTGCGTCACCAGGCCGCTCGCGCGGTGCAGCAGCACGAACTCGTGGAACTCGCGGTGGACCCAGCCCCAGTCGTGCAGGGCGGCGCGGCCGAGGTGGGGCAGGCGGAAGACCTCGTCGGCGGTCTGCAGCGGCCGGTAGACCTGTCGTCGCATCTCGGCCCGCAGGCGGTCCGGAACGCGGAACTGTTCGGCCCATTCCCGCACCCGTCGCTCGGCGCCGTCCCGGTGCATCCAGCGATACGACGACGCCGTGATGTGGTCGCGGCGGTAGGGGCCGTGCAGTTCGGGGGCGGTGCCCGGCCGGCCGGCATAGTGGTCGCCGAATCGTTCGTCCGCGATCAGCGCGGACAGGACGGCTCGGTCGTCGCTCGTGGTGCCGAGCAGGCGGAAGCGGTGGATATGGACCCATCGGCGAGTGTCGTCGGCGAAGTTGATGAAGGCATGGTCGAGGTGCCTGAGCCTGATGGCCGCGGTCCGGGTCGCGGGCGGGAGAGCGCCGCGCAGCCGCAGCCGCATCCGGCCGCCCGCGTGCCAGAGCACGTCACCGGTGACCGTCGTGCCGATGGCGGGCAGTTCGGTGCCGCGGGGGAGCGTCGTGAACTCGGCGAGCCCGATCGACGCGGGTTCCCCGGCGACGCGGACGTACACCCCGAGCCGCCGGTGGCCGATGACCGCTCCGGCGAACGGCGAGCCGACTGGCAGCATCGGTGCAGCGTAGCCGGGGACGCGCGTCAGGGGGTGAGCAGCCGGTCGCGGAGGCGGTAGATGTGGTCCTCGCGGTCCCGGCGTCCGGCCGGGCCGGGGCCCTCGCGGGGAATGAACGCCCCGGCGTCCGAGCGCGTCCACTCGCGCGACGCGAAGCGTTCCAGGATTCGCCACTCGCCGCAGCGGCGCTCCATCACGTCGACGAAGCGGAAGCCGCTGGTGAAGTTCAGCTTCGGGTCGTCCGACGGCGTGCCCCAGTGGACCGCCATGCCGTACGTCTCCGACAGCGCCCGATCGCCCACGACCTCCACGAGGTGGTTGGCCACCAGGTGCTGCGTGCCGTCGAAGCCGCGCACCTTCGGCTCCACCCACGCGATGTAGTCCTCGATCGGGCCGTCGAAGCCGGTGTGGTGGTCGATCCCGCCGGGGTGGTAGCAGGACCGGACCAGCTCCATGTCGAGCCGGTCGATGCCCCGGCAGTAGCGGCACACCACCGCGCGGATCGCGTCCTCGTCAGTCATCAAACCTCCTCGGTCAAGAGCCTGGTGTGAGCCAGGCCCGCACGGCTAAGCTACCAAGCACTTGCTTGGTTAGGGAATCTGTTGGCTGGCAACGGAAGCGGGGTCGCGATGGCGCGGTTGGGCTTCAATCTCATGGGCATCGACGAGCTCTACGGCGGGCGGTTCGCCGGGCTGCTCGAGGCGGCCGCGCTGGCCGACGGGATGGGCGTCGACCTGCTCGTGCTGCCCGACCACGTGACGATGAGCGAGCGGGCGCACCGGGAGCGGGTCGCGCTCGGCTTCCCGTACCCGATCGCGACCAACTGGTACGAGCCGCTGACCGCGCTCGCGGCCGTCGCCGGTGTCACCGGGCGGGCCCGGCTCGGCACCAACGTGCTCGTCGCGCCGATCCGGCCCGCCGTCCTGCTGGCCAAGCAGCTCGCCACCCTCGACGTCATCTGCGGCGGGCGGCTCGACGTCGGGCTCGGGGTGGGGTGGCAGGAGGAGGAGTACCGCACGACCGAGCGCGCGTTCGAGGGCCGCTTCGGCTATCTCGAGGAGCAGGTCGCCGTGTGCCGGGCGCTCTGGGGCGGCGGGCCCGCGGCGCACGCCGGCCGGTACCTGGCGTTCACGGACCTGCACAGCATGCCGGTCCCGGTGCAGGGCGCCGATCTGCGGCTGTCGTTCGGCTTCAACCCCACCCCGCGGGCGATCGAGCGCATCGTGCGCCACGGGCTCGGCTGGTGGGCGGCGCCGATGCCGATCGAGGACTTCCGGGCCGCGGTCGCCGGGATTCGTACGGCGTGCGAGCGGGCCGGCCGGGACCCGGGCTCGGTCACCGTCACCGCGGCCACGACCCTCGTGGCGCACGAGATGACGGCCGAGGAGGCCGGCGTGGCGCCGGTGCTCGAGGAGGCCGAGCAGCTCTGGGACGCGGGCGCCGACTGCGTGATCGTGCACCCGATCGCCTTCGTCAAGGGCCCGGAGGAGCTGCCGGCCTTCCTGCAGCCCCTCCTCGACGCGCGCGACGCTCACGCCGTCACCTCCGCAGGCTCCGGTGCCGGCGCGAGGGACCTGTGTTGATGGTGAGCGGCCCCTCCGCTTCGCTTCGGACCGCTCACGCTTCGACGACCACCTTGAGCTGCCCCGGGCGCGGGGCCGCCGCGCGGTCGCGCGAGGGACCTGTGTTGATGGTGAGCGGCCCCTCCGCTTCGCTCCGGACCGCTCACGCCGTCACCTCCGCAGGCTCCGGTGCCGGCGCGAGGGACCTGTGTTGATGGTGAGCGGCCCCTCCGCTTCGCTCCGGACCGCTCACGCTTCGACGACCACCTTGAGCTGCCCCGGGCGCGGGGCCGCCGCGCGGTCGTAGGCCTCCTGGACGCGGGTCATCGGCAGGCGGTCGGTGACGTAGGCGTCCAGGAGCGCCGGGTGGTCGCGGAGGTACTGCTGCGCCAGCCGCAGCACCCGCGGCCGGTCCTTGGTCGTCCCGGCCCGCAGCGTCAGATCCTTGCGGAAGAACGTGTGCATCGGCACCGGGTACACCAGGTCGTCGGGCACCCCGAAGTAGTAGACGAGCCCGCCGCCCGCCACCGCGTCGATCGCGCACGTAAGGGTGCCGACCTGGTGCCCGATGGACTCGACCACGACCTGCGGCCGGTCGCCCGGGCCGAGCGACTCCGCCCACCGGTCGCAGGACGCGTGCACGAACTCGCCGACGCCGAACGCCGGGGCCTCGGCCGAGCGGTCCACGCGGTCGACCCCGGTGACGAAGGCGCCGCGCGACGTGAGCACGTGGCTGAACAGCATGCCGATCGGGCCCTGACCGAGCACGGCGACCCGCTGCCCGGACACGTCGCCCATCCGCTCGACCGCGTAGATGACGCAGGCGAGCGGCTGGGCGACGATCGCCTCGGCCGGGGGCAGCCGGCCGTCGCCGGGGACGAGCGAGTCGCCCTCGGTGACGACCAGCTCGGCGATCGCGTCCTGGCCCAGGGCCCAGCCGACGGCGGTGTCGCCCGTGGCGAAGCCGGGGTGGCGGGACGCGATCACCTCGCCGACGACCTCGTGCATCGGGCAGCCCGGGCCCGGCGGCGCGCCGTCCGGATGGTTGCCCAGGCCGCCCTGGCGCTGGATGGCGCCCTTGAACAGCGGCATGTCGCTGCCGCAGATCGCGCCGGCGCGCACCCGCAGCAGCACCTCGCCGGGGGCGAGGGCCGCCGCGAGCGGCGCCGGCACGGTCACGTGGGCGAATGTCGAGGGAGCCACGAGCCGGGCCGCCCACATCTCGCGCATGACTGCACTCCTTAGGTGCGCATCGATTCGACGTACCGCCGGATGACCTCGATGCCGTCGAACAGCTCGGTGAACGTCCACTCGCGGGGCGCGTCCGGGGCCGCCCGCAGCATCGCCCGCAGTGCCTCCTCGCTGGCCGCGTTCGCGACGATCATCCGGCCGCCGCCGGCCATCGAGTACAGGCAGTCGAACGTCCCGTCGGCCAGCCGCGCCGAGATCCACTCGACGGCCGCGTCGGCGATGCGCAGGCCCAGCTCCGGATCGACCGGCCCGTGGTGCCCGATCGCCAGGTACTTGCCCATCGCTACGCCGACACCGCGGTCTGCCGCGGCCTGTCGTCGAAGATCTGCGCGTCCGAGAGCGGCTTGTCGAAGTTGACGATGCCGCCGATCCCGGCCCAGGCGGTCTCGATCGGCGCGATGTTGCCGACCGGGAACTTGAAGTCCGGGTCGAAGATCAGGCTGGAGGGCCCCGACAGCGACTCCTCCTTCGCCTCCATCGCCTTGACGAGACCCGCCTTCACCTCCGGGTTGCTGCGGTAGTCGCCCTGCAGGTACGTGCGGCTGGTGCGGACCAGCGCGCGCAGGACGGCCGCGGCGACGTCGGGCTTCTCGGTGCGGATCTTGCCCATCCAGTAGCTCGTGATCGAGGCGGTGAACGGGATGATGAGCTTGTGCCCGTTCTTCTCGGCGGTGGTCCAGACCGGGTCGCTGAGGTTGCCGGCGTCGACGGAGCCGGACTCGAGCCCGGCCAGCAGGTCGGCGCCGCCGAGCGGGACGATCTGCACGTCCTTCACGGTGAGGTTGCAGGTCTTGAGGTACGCGGCCAGCTCGACCACGGCCGGCGAGCCCAGCCCGGTGGCGGAGCCGGTCGACACCTTCTTGCCCTTCAGGTCGCAGGCGCTGAACGTGCCGTCGGACTTGAGCAGGGTCTTGCGCACGTAGTAGCCCTGGTGGTTGGCCGGGCTCCAGCCGACGCCGCCGCCGATGCCCTTGATGTCGGCGCCGCCCGCGATGGCGTTGAACAGGCCCGCCGACGGTGCGGCCGGGGCGAAGTCGATGTCGCCCTTCTGCATGAGCACGACGAGGTTGTTCGTCTGGACGAGCTGGATATTGATCTTGATGTTTTCCTTCTTGAACTCGCCGAAGTACTCGGCGAGCAGCAGCGGCGCGTACGCCTCGATGTTGCGGAAGGGGACCGAGGCGTTGACCGTGACCTCGGTCGGCAGCGGCTTCGGCGCGGGGGTGTTCGGCCCGGTGGGGCCGGCGCTGAGCGCGGTCGTGGGCTGGTTCGCGGCCGGGTCGGCGGCGGGGGTCGTGCCGCCGTCGCCACACGCGGACAGCAGCGTGGCGGTGAGCGCGGCGACGGCGACGAAGGAACGGGCGGCTAATCGGTGCACGGCGGATTCCTTTCGTGGTGCTGGGGTGGTGCCGGGGGTGTGGTGGAACGTCACAGGAGGTTGCGGTCGCCGCCCTCGATCTCGACGCGGGCCCAGGGCAGCACCAGGAGCGACACCCACTTGACGATGTTGCTCAGCAGCAGGCCCATGAGCGCGACGGCGACGATCCCGACGTACATCCGCGGCGCCTGGAAGAGCGTCCAGGAGTACCAGATGAGATAGCCGATGCCCTTGTTCGCCTGGGTGAACTCGACGCCGACCATCATGAGCACGGCGACGCTGACCGACATCCGCAGGCCGATGAACATCTGCGGCAGCGCGGCCGGGAACATCACGTGCCGGAAGGTCTGCCACGGCCCGGCGTCGAAGCTCTGCGCCACCTCGCGGTGCCCGGGGCTCACGGCCAGGAACGCGGTCATCGTACTGACCCACATGAAGAAGAACACCGTCATGCCGATGGCCACGTTCAGGGCGGTGTCGGTGAGCCCGAAGATGAGCAGCAACAGCGGGAAGACGGCCAGCTTCGGCACCGTGTACAGGGCCGAGAGCAGCGGTTCGAGCGTGGCCCGGACCCAGCGGGAGGCACCGAGCGCGACCCCGGCGGCCACGCCCGTCACCACGCCCATGCCGCAGCCGATGAGCACCCGCGTCAGGCTGACCCACAGGTGCTGGAACAGCTCGCCGCTCTTGATGAGCTCCAGCGCCGCGTCCCAGACCTTCGTCGGGGCGGGGAAGAACAGCGGGTTGATCGCGCCGCTCGTCGCGGCGATCTGCCACACCACGAACAGCACGATCGGCGCGCCGAAGCCGAGCACGATCTCGGCGATGCGGCGGTTGCGCCGCCGGCCCGCGGCCCGCTCCGGCGACGCCGAGGCCTCGCGGCGAACCAGGCGCGCGTCCGGTGGGGCAAGCTCGGTCACCTGGGTCACGACTGCTCCTTCCCGGCCGCGAGCGAGGCCTGGACCTCGTCGCGCAGCACGTCCCAGACGTTCTGGTGCAGGGCCGCGAACTCCGGCGTGCCGCGCAGGTCGCTCGGGCGGGGCCGCTCGAAGGGAACCCTGATGTCGCTGACGACCCGGCCGGGCCGCGCCGACACGACCACCACGCGGTCGCCGAGCACGAGGGCCTCCTCGAGGCTGTGGGTCACGAAGATGACGGTGCGCCGGTCCTCCTCCCAGACCTTGAGCAGCACCTCCTGCAGCACGACCCGCATCTGGGCGTCCACGGCCGCGAACGGCTCGTCCATGAGCAGGATCTGCGGTTGTACGGCCAGTGCCCGCGCGATCGACACGCGTTGGCGCATGCCGCCGGAGAGCGTCGCCGGATACGCCTTCTCGAAGCCCGCGAGCCCGAGCCGGCGAATCCAGTCCATCGCCCGCGCGTTGGCCTCCTTGCGCGGCACCTTCGCCATGTCCAGCCCGAACCGCACGTTCGCCAGCACCGTCTTCCAGGGCAGCACGCCGTAGTCCTGGAAGACCATCGACGTCGCCGCCCGGCCCTCGTCGAGCCAGAGGTCGAGGGTGCCCGCGGTCGGCGGCAGCAGCCCGTTGACGACGCGCAGGAACGTCGACTTGCCGCAGCCGGACGGGCCGACGAGGCAGACGAACTCGCCGTCCGCGACCGTCAGGTCGAGCGGGCCGAGGGCGTGCACCTTCTGCTTGCCGGAGATGAACTGCCGCTCCACGCCCGACGCGCGCAGCTTGGCGCCGGACGGGGTGTCGGGCGGCGATGGCGGGGCCGCCGGCCGTGTCTGTGTGTCCACGGTGCTCCTTCAGGGGTGTGGGTCAGCCGAACCACTGACCGGCGTTCACGTCGAGCGTCTGGCCGGTCACGCCGGCCGAGGCCGGGGAGCCGAAGAAGGCGGCCACCGAGGCCACCTCGCGGGCCGTCACGAACCGGCCCAGGCAGGTCCCGGCCTCGGCGTCGCGCCGGGGCTGGGGGCCGCCGAAGAACGCCTCGAGGTTGTCGGACTCGATGTAGCCGGGCACGACGGCGTTGACCCGGATGCCGTCCGGGCCGAGCTCGCGGGCCAGGACCTGCACCAGCGTGAGCATGGCGGACTTCATCGCCGCGTAGATGCCCGAGCCCGGGTGGGGCATCCGGGCGGAGATCGAGCTGATCAGCACCACCGATGCCGATCGGCCGCGCATCAACGGCAGGAGTTCGTACAGCAGGTTGGTGGCCGACAGGAGGTTGCCGTCGACCGCGGCGTGCCACTCCGCGGCCGTGCGCTCGCCCAGCGATCCGAGCGGCGGGCGGGCGAACGCGTTGTGCACCAGGACGTCGACGGCGCCGAGGCGCTCGCCGATGCGCCGCGCCGCCTCGGCGCACCGGGCCCGGTCGGTGAGGTCGGTGGGCAGGCACAGCGCGCCCGGCTCGGTCGCGGCCACCTCGTCCAGGACGGCGGCGCGGCGGGCCAGCAGGGCCAGGTCGGCCCCGGCCGCGGCGAAGGTCAGCGCGAGCTCGCGGCCCAGTCCCGGGCCCACGCCGGCGATGACGGCCTTGCGTCCGTTCAGGTCCACGCGGCCACCACCTCGTCCACAGTGGACAGCCAGGCCAGGTGGCGCAGGGTGTACCGCAGGACGTCCGCGGCGTACTCGGGCGGGGAGCCGGCCACCGCGTCGGTGGGGACGACGACGTTGTACCCCAGCCCGATCGCCTCCACCGAGGCGCCCGGGATGCCCATGTTCAGCGACACCCCGACCAGCACGAGGGTGCGCACCCCGAGTCCGCGCAGGGTGGCGTCGAGCTCGGTGCCGGTGAACGGAGTCACGCCGTGGTGCCGCTCGACCGTCACGTCGCCGGGCTCCGGCCCCAGCTCCGCCAGCACCCGCGCGGAGACCGAGCCGACGCGCAGGTTGTCGCCGGGCGCCGCCTCGGCGCGCCGCAGGATCGGGGCGTTGGCGCCCGCCGGGCGGCCGCCGGGCCGATGGGCCACGGTGGCGTGCACGACCGGGACCCCGGCCGCGCGCGCCCCGGCCAGCAGGCGGCGCACGGCGTCGACGCCACCCGCGGCCCGCAGCTGGTCGCCGAGGTCCGGCACCAGGCTCTCGGGGCCGACGATGCCGCGCTGCAGCTCCATCGTCAGCACGGCGGTGCCGGTCGGCCGGACCAGGCCGGGATCGAGTCGGCGGCTCATGCCGCCACCCCCACGGCCACGGCACGGCCCGCTTCGGCGGCGGCCTGGATCGCCTCGACGACGCGCAGGACGGACAGGCCGTCGGCGAAGGTCGCGGGGCGGGGGAAGTCCGGCGCCGGCGGCTCGCCGGGGTGGTCGAGACGGTGGTACAGCCAGCGCGCGAGACCGGTGTAGGCGGCGATCTCCAGCGCGGTCCACGGCCGCGGGTCGGCCGCGTCCGTGGGCGGCGGCGGGGGCGCCTGCGGGGTGAGCCGGCGGGTCCCGTCCGCGGTGGCAAGGTACGCGTGACCGTCCACGATGGACACGGTGCCCTCGGTGCCGGCGACCCGGGTCACCTCGACCGGCTCGCCCCAGGCCGCCGCGCACTCCTGGAGCACCCCGGTCGCGCCGGACTCGGTGCGCAGCAGCACGCCGTAGCCGTCGTCGGCGCCGCCGGCCGGCCGGGGCACCGCCTGGCCGAGCGTCGCCGACACCTCGGCGATCGGGCCGAGCCAGAGCTGGAGCTGGTCGATGAGGTGGGTGCCGTTCGCGCGCAGCCAGCCGCCGCCGCGCGCCGGATCGAACCACCAGCCCGGGGCGCTCGCGTCCGCGGCGGCGAGGATCGGGTAGGAGCGGATGATCGTGGCCGTGTGCGGGCGGCCGACGAGGCCCGTGGCGATCGCGTCCCGGACCGCCTCGACCGCCGGGTCCCAGCGGAACTCGGTGCCGACCAGCGCCACCAGCCCGGCCGCCGCGGCCGCCGCCGTCACCGCCTCGGCCTGCCCGGCGGTGAGCGCCAGCGGCTTCTCGCAGATCACGTGCCGGCCGGCGGCGATCGCCAGCGCGGCCAGCTCGGCGTGGGTGTCGGGCGGGGTGGCGATGGTGACGACGTCGGCGGCGGTGGCCTCCAGCGCCGCCGCGAGCGAGTCGAAGCCGGCCGCGACCCCGATCCGCGCGGCGCGGCGGGCCGTCCGCTCGGCGTCGGAGCCGACGAGCGCGGCCACCTCGAACCCGGCCGCGCGCAGGGCCGGCACGTGCACGCGCAGGCCGAAGCCCGTGCCGGCGACGATCGCCCGGCGGCCCACGTCAGGCCCCGTCCGCGGCGAGCCCGAGGACCCGCAGGGCGTTCGTGCGCAGGAACTTCTCCCACACGTGCTCGTGCAGCGGCAGGTCGTCGAGCTCGGTGAAGATGCGCTCCAGGGACAGGCCCATCGGGAAGTAGCCGGCGTAGAGCACCTTGTCCGCGCCGCGGGTGTTGGCGAAGTCGAGGATCGCCTTCGGGTAGTAGCGGGGGGCGAAGGCGCTGGTGGAGTAGTACAGGTTCGGCCACTTCAGCAGCAGCTTGACGGCCAGGTCGACCCACGGCTCGCAGCCGTGGCGCGTGACGAAGCGCAGCTCCGGGAAGAACCAGCAGACCTCGTCGATGAGGGCGACGTCCTGGGCGCCGAACGGCACCCGGGGCCCGGGCACGCCGGCGCAGACGAAGATCGGGATGTTCAGGTCGATACAGGCGGCGTAGAGCGGGTAGAAGCGCTTGTCGTTGATCGGCACCGGCGGGTTGCAGCCGCTGGGCATCGCGCTGGCGGCCACCACCCCCAGCTCCTCGACCGCCCGCCGCAGCGCGCGCACGCCCTCCATCCCGGCGTTGGGGTCGACCGGGAACGCGCCGAGGAACCGGCCGGGGTGCTCGCGCAGGGCCGCGACCGACAGCTCGTCGTCGAAGCTCACGGTGATCATGCCGCGCTCGACGCCCCAGCGGTCCATCTCCAGCAGCACGGCCTTGGCCCCGTCGGAGCTGAACCGCTCGCCGGGCAGGCTCTTGTACATGTACTCGGCGGGGAACCGGTAGGTCTCCCGGCTCTCGGTGTCGCGCAGCTGGCTGCCGAGGAAGCGGCGCCAGCTGTCGTCGCCGGGCCCCTTGGGGATCCCCATCATCAGGTCGACGACGCCGATGTCGGTCGGTCTGGGCATCGCTCACCACCCCCGGAAGACGGGGTCGCGCTTCTCGGCGAAGCTGCGCAGCCCCTCGGCGCTGTCCTCGGTCCACACGTTCATGGCCACGGCCATCTCCTCCCGGTCGAACGCCGCGACCCGGTCCGAGTCCAGCGACTGGTTCAGCAGGCGTTTCGCCAGGCCGATGGCGACGGTCGGCCCGGCGGCGAGCCGGGCCGCGAGGGCGCCGGCGGCCGCGTCGAGCTCGTCGGGCTCGACCACTTGGTGCACGATCCCGAGCCGCTCGGCGTCCGCAACGGACAGGTCGCCGCCGAGCAGCAGCAGCCGCTTCGCCGTGTGCAGCCCGAGGATGCGGGGGAGCAGGTACGCGGCCCCGGCGTCGGGCACGATCCCGCGGGTGATGAACAGCTCGGCGAACCGGGCCCGGCTCGAGGCCACCACGAAGTCGGCGGCGAGGGCGAGCTGGGCGCCCATGCCCGCGGCGACACCGTTGACGGCGGCGACGACCGGCTTGGGGCAGTCGAGCACGGCAGCGATGAGCGCCTGGGCGCTGCGCACGCCGGGCCCGGTGCCGCCGACGACCTTGGCCTTCGCGGCGCCGGTTCCGCTGAGGTCGCCGCCCGCGCAGAAGGCCCGGCCGACGGCCGCGAGCACGATCGCCCGCACCTCCACGGCCGCGCCCGCCTCGGCCAGGAACGCGATGACCCGTTCCCGCTGCGGCGGCCCGAGCGCGTTGCGCTTCTCCGGCCGGTTGAAGACGATCCGGGCCACGCCGTCCTCGACGGTGCGGGTGACCTCGTCCTCGGCGCTCATGCCCGGCTCCGGGGGAGGCCGAGGTGGCGCTCGGCGATGATGCCGCGCTGGATCTCGCTGGTGCCGGCGTAGATCGTGGTCACGACCGAGTGCCGGAACTCGTGCTCGATCCAGCCGTCGGCCGGTGCCCCGCTGCCGTGCCCGGCGAGCAGCCCGTCCGCGCCGAGCACATCCTCGAAGGACGCCGCGGCCCGCATGAGCGCCTCCGAGCTGAACAGCTTCGCCAGCGAGCCCTCGGTGTGCGGCAGGACGTCGCGGGCGGTGAGCCAGGTCATCCGGTAGCCCATGAGCCGGCTCACCTCGAGGTCGGTGCAGGCCCGGGCCAGCGCGGCGCGGACCTCGGGCCGCTCGATGGGCGGATGCCCGTCCGCACCGGGCGTGCGGGCCCAGGCGACGGCCCGCTCGACCAGGTGCAGCAGGTGCCCGGCGGCGGCCGGCTGCCGCTCGAACGCGAGGGCCACCATCATGACGTCCCACCCGCCGTCGACCTCGCCGACGCGGGCGCTGTCGGGGACGCGGACCCGCTCGTAGAAGGTGGCGTTGGTGCGCTCGCCGCCGAGGGTCGGCACCGGCCGGATCTCGACGCCGTCGGCGTCCAGCGGCACCAGGAACATGGTCAGGCCGCGGTGCTTGGGCACGTCCGGGTTGGTCCGGGCGAGCAGGAACACGTGGCTCGCCTCGTGCGCCATGGTGGTGAACATCTTCTGGCCGTCGATGACCCAGCCGTCGCCGTCGCGGGTCGCGCGGGTGCGGGCGGCGGCGACGTCGGAGCCCGAGTCCGGCTCCGAGTAGCCGAGGCTCATGAGGGCCGCGCCGCTCAGGATGGCCGGGATTACCTCGCGCTTCTGCTGCTCGGTGCCGACGATCTGCAGGGTCTTGGCGACCAGCTCGGAGATGAGCCAGCCCTCGATCGGGATGCCGGCCCGGGCGAACTCCTCGTTCAGCGTCGCCATCTCGAAGGGGTCCCGGCCCTGCCCGCCCTGCTCGACCGGCCAGGCCGCGGCGAGCCAGCCGCGCTCGGTCATCGCGCGGTGCACGTCCCAGCTGTGCAGGGTGCCGGAGTCGTGCACGGCGGCCGAGGTCGACTCCGGCAGCGCGGCCAGGAACGCGCGCACCTCGGCCCGGAACCGCTGCTGCGCCGGGGAAAGCTCGAAGTCCATCAGCCCCGCCCCTCGTCGGCGTCGTCGATGTCGTGCAAGGCGAGGTCCACGACGGCGTCGACGGCCGCGCGCTCGCCGCCGCCGAGGAGGTCGAGGGCCTTGGCGCGGCGGAAGTACAGCTGGATGTCGTACTCCATCGTGTACCCGTAGCCGCCGTGCGCGTGCAGGCTCCGGTCGGTGGCCCGGCGCGCGGCCCGCCCGGCGAACGCGGCCGCCATCGCGGCCAGCCCGCGGCGGCGCCCGCTGCCGGTGTCGCCCGCCCACGCCGCCTCCAGCACCAGCAGCTCGGCCCCGTCCACGAGGGCCGCCGCGTCGGCGAGCTGGTGGGCGAGGGCCTGGAACGAGCCGATCGGGCGGCCGAACTGGTGGCGGGTCTTGGCGTAGTCGACGCCGAGGCGCAGCCCCGCGGCCCCGATGCCGGCGAGGGTGGCGGCGGTGAGCACCCGCCAGTCGGCGAGGGCGTCCGCGAACGCCTCGGTCGCGTCCGCCCCGGACGCGAGCACCGTCGCGCCGGTGAGGTCGACGTGGCCGAGGGCCAGCCCGGCCAGGGTCTGCTTCGGGGCGTCGACGCCGGCGCCGGGCGCCGAGGCCACGAGCCGCCCGTCGTGCCAGGCGAGCACCCGGTCGGCGACCGCGGCCCAGGGCGCCGTCCGGGCGACGCCGGCCGCGGCCGGGCGGGGCGCGAACGTGACCAGGCCGGTGAGGTCGGCGCGGCCGAGGCGGTCGAGCAGCCGGGTCGCGACCAGGGTCTCCACCAGCGGGGCGGAGGCGAGCGCGGCCCCGGCGGCCCGGGCGGCGACGGCGAGGTCGGCCAGCCCGGCCGGGGTCGCCTCGCGGGCGCTCGCCAGGTGGGGGAAGCCGAAGTCGCCGAGCACGGCCCACAGCGCCGGGTCGAAGCCGAGCGGCTCGGCGGCCCGGACCCGCTGCGGGGTGGAGTGGCCGGCGAGCAGCGCGGTGAGGCCCGAGCGCAGGTCGAGCTGGTCCGTGGAGAGGGAGAAGTCCATCATCGCAGCCGCCACCGGGGCCGGTCGCCGGAGCGGAAGGTCTGCTGGCCGGCGGCGAGGGCGGCCGGGTCGGTGCCGGCGGCGACCAGCGCGTGCGCGACGCCGAGGGCCTGGCCGGGGGCCATCTCCGAGCCGATCCAGATGGAGCGCAGGGTCGCCTGCACCGCGAGGGGCGGCAGCGCGGCGATAATCCCGGCGACCGCCGCGGCGGCGTCCCGCAGTCGATCGCCGGGCACGACCTCGGAGACCAGGCCGACCTCGTGCGCCCGCCGGGCCGACATCCGCTCCGCCGACCCGAGCAGGGCCAGCCGCAGCACCTCGCCCAGCGGCATCCGGCGCAGCAGGTGCAGCGGCTCGAACACGGCCGGCATGCCGAACGTGGTGTGCGGGTCGAAGAACGTGGCGGTGTCGGCGGCGATGATGATGTCGGCCTCGCCGAGCAGGTAGAAGGCGCCGCCGCAGGCGATGCCGTTGACCGCGGCGACGACCGGCTTCCACAGGCCGCACGACTTGGGGCCGAGGAAGTCGCCGACGTCGGCGCGCAGGAACGGGCTGCTCGCCGTGAGCAGGGCGGCCTCATCGTCGGTGTCGCCGTCGGGAACCCGGCCGTCGGAGGAGTCGAGGCCGTCGGAGGAGTCCAGGCCGGCGCGGTCGTACCCGGTGCAGAAGGCTCGGTCGCCGGCGCCCGTGACGACGACGGCCCGGACCTCGTCGTCGATCCGCAGCCGCGTCCAGAGGCCGGCGAGCTCCCGCAGCATCGTGTCGTTGAAGGCGTTCAGCACCTCGGGGCGGTGCAGCTCGACCCACGCGACCCCGCCGTCGACGTGGACCCGGAGCGTCGAGTGCTCCGCGTCGCCATTCGCCTGGGGTGTGTTGTGCATCACAGCGCGAAGGTTATAAGGTTATACCCTTAGCGTCAAGGGAGGTGGTCGAGGTGCGGGTGTTCACGGATGCGGCGCTGCGGGAGCTGTCCCGGTCGCCGCGGGCCCGTCTGCGGCGCCTGCTCGCCGCGCCGGACGTGTCCGGCCTGCGCGACGAGCTGACGTGGCTCGAGCGGGAGCACCGTGGCCAGCGCGAGCGCTACCTCGACTGGGTCACGACGATCCTCGGCACCGCCGCCGAGCGCCACGGCCGCGCGGGCCTGCGACTTCTGACCGGTCGGACCTTGACCTTCTTCGCCGCCTATCCCGGCGTCGAGCCGGTGCGGGACGACCTGCCGGCCCCGATGGCCGACGAGGTCGCCGCGGCCGCGGCCCGGGGCGACGCCGACGGGGCGCTGGCCGTCTTCGACCGCCGGGAGGCCGAGTGGCGCTCGGTCATCGACGTGCTGCGGGACTGGCTGTCCGCCCTGCTCTCCCAGGTGTACGCCGAGTGGGGCCCCGACGAGCTCGAGGCGTTCCACCGGCGCCGGGGCGAGGACGCCCTGCGCGGCCTCATGGCGGACATCGACCGGCCCCCGGGCGAGCGCCTGGTGAACCTGGTCCGCCTGCTGCAGGGCCACTTCACCGACCTCGAGGTCACCGAGGACGACGAGAAGTTCACCATCGTGCAGGACCCGTGCGGCACGTGCGCCCGGCAGGTCCTCGACGGCCGGTTCGGGGCCGGGCTCGGCCTCGCCGTCGTCGGCGACGAGCACCGGGTCGCCTGGGGCGGGCGGCCGACCACCATCTACCGCACCCACGTGCCGATCTGGCACGTGGAGATGGCCCGGGAGCGGCTCGGCGCGCCCTGGCCGGTCAACCGGTGCCCGTCCGGCCTCGACGGCGGCGCCTGCACCATCCTGCTCTACAAGGACCCGCGCGACCCGTCCGCCGCGGCCCGGGTGCCCCGCGCACCCGCCGAGCCCGCGTGACGCGACGTCGACCATCCCCCGCAACGAAGGGCCCGAGACATCCATGACCGAAGTGGTTGAGCCCGACATGGTCGAGCCCGAAGCGGCCGGCACAGCGACGCCGCCCGGCCGGCGCGCCGGCTACCGGCTGGCGGACCGCTACGACGCCGACGACGGCACCGTCGTCCTCACCGGCACCCAGGCGATCACGCGCATCCTGCTGGACCGCCACCGGATGGACCGGGCGGCCGGGCTGCGCACCGGGGGCCTCGCCTCCGGCTACCCCGGCTCGCCGCTGGGCGGCCTGGACCTCACCCTGCACCGGGCGGCCGAGACCCTCGCAGCCGAGGGCATCCGGCACGTGCCCGGCGTGAACGAGGAGCTCGCGGCCGCCGTCGTGTTCGGCACCCAGCAGCCCGCGCCGGGCGGGTTCCGGGACGGGCTGCAGGGCGTCTTCGGGCTCTGGTACGGCAAATCCCCGGGCGTCGACCGCTGCGGCGACGCGTTCAAGCACGCCAACCAGTTCGGCGTGCACCCGCTCGGCGGCGTGATCGCGGTCGCCGGGGACGACCCGGCGGCCAAGTCCTCGTCGCTGCCGAACCAGAGCGAGACCGCCTTCTACGACGCGCTCATGCCGGTGCTGGTGCCCGGCTCCACCCAGGAGCTGCTCGACTTCGGCGTGATCGGGCTCGAGCTGTCGCGGTACTCCGGCTGCTGGGTCGGGCTGAAGGTGGTGACCAACGTGGCCGACTCGGTCGGGTCGGTGAACCTGGCCCCCGACCGGCTGTCCCTGCTGCGCCCGGCGCTGGAGATCGACGGCGAGCCGTGGGAGCACCGGCAGCGGCTCGACATGGTCCCCACGATCCTCGTCGACCGGGAGCGGGACCTGCTCGAGCGCCGCCACCTCGCGGCCGTCGCCTTCGCCGCCGCCAACGGCCTCAACCGCATCGAGGGGGCCACGGCCGGCAGCGCCCGGATCGGGATCGTCGCCGCCGGCAAGACGTACTACGACGTCCGGCAGGTGCTCACCGACGCCGGCCTGGACGACGCCGACCTGCGCGAGCGGGGCATCCGCCTGCTGAAGCTCGGCATGATCTACCCGCTCGACCCGGCCGTCGTGGAGCGCTTCGCCGACGGCCTCGAGCACATCGTGGTCGTGGAGGAGAAGCGCGACTTCATCGAGTCGGCGATCCGCGGCGCGCTGTATCCGACCCCGCACCGCCCGGTCGTGGTGGGCAAGCGCGACCGCGCCGGCCGGCTGCTCGTGCCGGCCCACGGCGAGCTCGGCGTCGACCGGCTCAAGCCGATCCTGCGCCGCGAGCTCGGCCTGCCCGAGCCGGTCCGGGCCGCGGCGCCGTCGCGGGGGCCGATCGCCCTGCCGCTGCTGACGCGCACCTCGGCGTACTGCAGCGGCTGCCCCCACAACCGCTCCACCGTCCTGCCCGCCGGAGCCGTCATCGGCGGCGGCGTCGGCTGCCACGGCATGTTCTACTTCGACCCGCGGCTCGCCTCGAACGAGAAGCTGCCCGTGGTGCCGATGGGCTCGGAGGGCGTGCCCTGGATCGGCATTTCCCCCTTCGCGAGCACGGGGCACGTCTTCCAGAACCTCGGCGACGGGACGTTCTCGCACTCGGGCCTGCTCGCGGTGCGCGCCTGCGTCGCGGCCGGGGTGAACATCACCTTCAAGATACTGTTCAACGGCTACGTCGCGATGACCGGCGGCCAGCCGATCGCGGGCGGGATGCCGGTCCCCGCGCTCACCCGCGAGCTGGCGGCCGAGGGCGTCAAGCGGATCGTCGTGGTCGCCGACGACCCCGCCCGCTACCGCGGCGTGCGCGATCTGGCCCCGGGCACCGTCGTGCGGCCCCGCGACGAGCTGATGGCCGCGCAGGAGCAGCTCGCCGCGGTCGACGGCGTCACCGTGCTCGTCTACGACCAGGTGTGCGCGGCCGAGGCCCGGCGGATGCGCCGCTCCGGCCGGCTGCCCCGCCCCGAGCGCCGCGTCATCATCGACGAGCGGGTCTGCGAGGGCTGCGGCGACTGCGGCGTCAAGAGCAACTGCCTCTCCGTCCAGCCGGTCGACACCGAGCTCGGCCGCAAGACCCGAATCCATCAGACGTCGTGCAACTCGGACTTCAGCTGCCTCGACGGCGACTGCCCGTCCTTCGTCACCGTCCGCTCGGCCGCGCCCGCGACCAGGCGCCCCCCTCGGCCCCGGCGCGCGGACCCGGACGCGCCCCTGGCCGAGCCGGCGGGCAAGGCGTCGATCGGCGCCCGGACCTACGGCATCTACCTGGTCGGCATCGGCGGCACCGGTGTCGTCACCGTCAACCAGGTCCTCGCCACCGCGGCGCTGCTCGACGGCCTGCACACGGCCGGGCTCGACCAGACCGGGATGAGCCAGAAGGCCGGCGCCGTCGTGTCCCACCTGCAGCTCGGCGCGGCCCCGGTCGACGCCCGCACCGCCGCGGTCTCCGACGGCCAGGCCGACCTCTACCTGGTGTTCGACGCGCTCAGCGGGGCCGCGCCCCAGCACCTCGCGCGCACCGATCCGCAGCGGACCGTCGCCGTCGTCGCCTCCTCGCTCACGCCCACCTCGGCGGTGGTGACGAACCCGGCGAAGGCTCTCCCGCCGGCCGGGGAGCTGCTGGAGCGCATCCGGGCCGCGGCCGGGCGCACCACCGCGGTCGACGCCGCCGGGCTCAGCCGGACCCTGCTCGGCGACGAGACCACCGCCAACATCCTGCTGCTCGGGGTGGCGTACCAGGAAGGGGCGCTGCCGCTGTCGGCCGCCTCGATCGAGGAGGCGCTGCGGCTCAACGGCGTCGCGGTCGAGGACAACATCGCCGCCTTCCGGGCCGGGCGCCGCCACGTGGTCTCGCCCACCGCGGTCGAGGCTCCCGCGGTCGCGGCCGGGCTCGATCCGTCGGCGCCGGCCCGGGCGGCCGCCGCTCGGCTGCTCGACGCGGCCGGGCTGCCGGCGGCCGTGCGGGCGATCGCCGAACCGCGCGCGGCCGAGCTCGTCGACTACCAGCACGCCGGGCTCGCCGCGCGGTACGTCGACGCCGTGCGGGAGGTCGCGGCGGCCGAGGCCGGCCGGTTCGGGACGGACGCGGTGTCCGAGGAGTTCGCCCGGTACCTGTTCAAACTGCTGGCGTACAAGGACGAGTACGAGGTGGCGCGGCTGCACCTGAAGGCCGATCATGGCGCCGGGGTGCGGTACCACATCCATCCGCCGTTTCTGCGGGCGCTCGGTCTGCGTCACAAGCTCGCGCTCGGCCGGTGGATCCGGCCCGTGTTCGGGGTGCTGCGGTCGATGCGATCGGTGCGCGGCACGGCGTTCGACCCGTTCGGCCGGGCCGAGGTGCGCCGGGTCGAGCAAGCGCTGCCCGGCGAGTACACGGATGCGATGCTGGCCGCGCTCCGCGACGCCGACCGGGACCGCTGCCTCACGGTGGCGCGGGCCCCGGACGCCGTACGCGGGTATGAGACCATCAAGCTCGCCAATGTGGCCGGCTTCCGGGCCGTGTTGGCCGACGTCGAGGTGCGAGCATGAGTGAGGCGGAGATGGTGGGGGACCCGGCCCCGGACCGTGGCGCGAAGGGCCCGCTGCAGCTGCGCCGCCGGGTCGGGGAGCGGCTCGCCGACGAGCTGCGCGACCGGATCCTGCGCGGGGAGCTGACCACGGACAACGGGCTGCTGAAGCAGGACGAGCTGTTCGAGGAGTATCGCGTCAGCATGCCGTCGGTCCGCGAGGCCATGCGCACGCTGGAGACCGAGGGGCTCATCACCATCCGCCGCGGCAACCGGGGCGGCGCCGAGGTGCATCCGCCGCAGCTGGAGCGGGCCGGCTACGTCTTCGGGCTCGTGCTGCAGGGCCGCAGCGTCAGCGTGCACGACCTGGGCCTGGCCGTGCGGCGCCTCGACCCGATGTGCGCGGAGATGTGCGCGACCCGCCCGGACCGCATGGAGACCGTGGTGCCGGCCCTGCGCGAGATCCACCAGCGCACCGAGGCCTCGCTCGGCGACTTCGCCAAGTTCGTGGCCTGCATGAAGGAGTTCCACGAGGCGCTGGTGCGCAACTGCGGGAACCAGACCTTCGAGCTGCTCGTGGGGATGCTCGAGGGGTTGTGGTACGCGCACGAGGAGGAGTGGGCCGCCCGCACGGTCCGCGAGGGCGAGCTGCCGGGGACCGAGGCCACCCGGCGCAGCATCGAGAGCCACGCCGAACTGATCCGGGCCATCGAGCAGGGCGACGGGCCCGGGGCCGCGATCCTGGCCCGGCGCCACCAGGAGGACACGCAGCCCCAGGCCAACCTCGGCGTGGACCCCGCGGTGGTGGTCAACGCGCAGCTGATTCGCCCGCCGGACTGACGCCGTTGCGGTTGATGAGCACGATCGCCACCACCGCGGCGGCCGGGACGAGTCCGCAGACGGCCATCCCGGCGCGGGCCCCGAAGGCGTTGGTGAGCGCCCCGATGACGGGCGCGCCGAACGGCGTACCGCCGGTGAACACCAGCATGTAGAGCCCCATCACGCGGCCGCGCATCGCCGGGTCGACCCAGAGCTGGACGGAGGCGTTCGCCAGCGCCTGGAACGCGAGGTTCACGAATCCGAGCGCGGCCAGCAGCGGCAGGAACACCGGCAGGTTCGGCGCGGCCGCGGCGAGCAGCTGGACGGCGCCGAAGAGCCCGCCGTACAGCAGGATGCGCCGCAGGCCGGTGGAGACGGCGGCTCCGGCGACGAGCGCACCCAGCGCGGACCCGACGGCCAGGACGATGTTGAACAGCCCGTAGAGGCCGGCGGCGCCCCCGAACGACTCGGTCGCGATCGCGGTGAGCACGATCGGGAAGTTCAGGCCGAAGGTGCCGACGACGCCGACCAGGACGATGGTCCACAGCACCCGCGGCCGCTCGCGCACGTAGTGTGCCGCGGTGCGGAACGCGCGCGGCTCGCGCCCGGCCGGCGGCGCGGGGGTCAGGTCGGCCGGGCGTAATCGCAGCAGGGCGATCGTCGGCCCGATGTAGCACAGCGCGTTGCCCGCGAACGCCCAGCCGATGCCGGCCGTGCCGATGAGCACGCTCGCGACCGCCGGCCCGACGAGCCGGGTGGCCTGGAACACCGACGCGTTGAGGGCGACCGCCCCGCGCAGGTGGCTGGGCGGCACCGCCTCGTTCGCGAACACCTGCCGGGTCGGCGCGTCGACCGCGTAGACGAGCCCGGTGAGCAGGGCAAACGCGAACACGTGCCCGATGCGTACGGCACCGGCGATGGTGAGCGCGGCCAGCGTGGCGGTGAGGACGGCGTTGACCGACTGGGTGATGAGCAGCGTGCGGCGCTTCGGGTACCGGTCGGCGAGCAGGCCGCCGTGCACCCCCAAAAACAGGATGGGCAGGAACTGCAGGGCCATCGTGACGCCGACGGCGGCGGGGCTGTCCGTGAGTCGCAGCGCCAGCCAGTCCAGCGCGATGCTGCCCATCCAGGCGCCGGTGTTGGCGAGGGTCTGTCCGGTGAGATAGATGCGGTAGCCGCGGAATCGTAGAGCGGTGAACGGGGTCGGGCTCAAAACGGCGGAGGCCGTGGTCACGGCCTCAACCCTTCCCGAGGTCACCAACATAGGGAACCCCGATAACCTGACTCACAGTTATAGTCATTCGCTATGGCCGCCCTGTATGACCCGCAGTTGCTCGCCACGCTCCTCGCGGTCGAGCAGACCGGCAGCTTCACCCAGGCCGCGGATCGGCTGCGGATCCGCCAGCCGACGGTCAGCCAGCACATCCGCCGCCTGGAGGAGCAGGTCGGCCGCACCCTCGTGCACCGCACCACGCACACCGTGGCACTCACCGCCGACGGCGAGGCGATGATCGGCTTCGCGCGCACCATCCTCGCCGCGCACGAGCAGGCGGCCGCGTACTTCACCGGCTCCCGCCCCCGCGGCCGCCTGCGCATCGGGATGTCCGACGACCTCGCCCTGACCCGGCTGCCGCAGATCCTGTGGGAGTTCCGGCGCGACAACCCGATGGTCGACTTCTACCTGACCGTCGAGCAGAGCCGGGTGCTGCACGAGTGGATGGAGAGTGACAAGCTTGACGTGCTCGTCGGCAAGCGGCCGCCGGGCGACGGGCGCGGTCAGCTCGTGAAGCGCGACCGGCTCGTCTGGGTCGGCACGCCCGCCACGAGGCTCGACCTGACGCGGCCGATCCCGCTGGTGGTGTACGCCGCGCCGAGCGTGTCGCGCGACGAGATGCGCAAGGCGTTGCATCGGGCGCAGATGCCGTACCGCAGCGCGTGCGTCTGCCGCGGCGTCAACGGACTCATCGCCGGCGTGGCGGCCGGCATCGGCGTGTCCTGCTTGGCCGCGAGCCTGGTCCCGCCCCAGCTCACCGTGCTCGGCCCGGCGCACCGCCTCCCGGAGCTCGGCACCATCGACCTCGTGCTGCTGGCCAACCCGCGGGCCGAGCAGCGGCCGGCGGTGAAGGCCCTGATCGCCACCATTCTGGCGAGCGGGTCCCGGTCCCTGAGCTCCTCGACCGCCTGAGTCAAGGAGGCTCGTGCATGCATCGCCGGCGGTATTGTTGTGCACGTGGAGTACGTGTCCAGAGTGCCGCGACCGCCGCTGGACGCGCTGATCGACGACCTGTACTACCTGGAGGGTGCGCCGCCGTACGCCCGGCTGATGCTGCCGCCGATGCCGGCGGCGTTGCTCATCGTCAACCTCGGGGCGCCGTTGCGCATCCGCGCCGGCACCGACATCGAGACGGCCGACTACGCCGACGGCTGCGTGGTCACCACGCCCACCCGCGCATTGGAATTCGGCTACCCGGTCCCGACCCGGTCCGTCGGCGTGCACATCAAGCCGTGGGGGCTGGCGCCGTTCCTGCCGATGCCCGCGGCCGAGCTGTGCGACCGGCCGGTGACGCTGGAGCAGGCTTGGGGCCGGCCCGCCACCGCTGAGCTGCGAGACCGGCTGGCCACGGCGGACGGCCCGCACGCGATGCTGACGCTGCTCGAGGAGGAGCTGATGCGCCGGCTGCGCGAGTCCGCGGGCCTGGGGCTGGTCCGCCATGCGAGCAGCGTCATCGCGGCGACCAGCGGGGCGGTGGCGATCGGCGACCTGAGCGTGGCAGCCGGTGTCAGCAGCACGCACCTGACACAGCGGTTCAAGGAGCTCATCGGCGTCACGCCGAAGCGGCTGGCCCGCACCTACCGCTTCGCCGCCACCGTGTTCGCGATCGACCCCGCCGGACCGATCGACTGGGGCGAGCTCGCCGGTGGCGCGGGCTACTTCGACCAGGCCCACTTCGGCCACGAGTTCCGGGCGTTCACCGGGCTCACGCCGACCCGGTACGTCGAGGTCCGGCGGCGGTTCCTGCGCGAACATCCCGGCCACGTGATGGAGGGCTGGCCGCTGCCGGCCGATTGATTTCTTACAAGAGCGACGGCTCACGACACGCTAGTTTGGGGGCACGCCAAGGCAGAGGAGAGGCACGTGGGCAAGGTGGTCATGTACGGCTCGGTGTCGGTGGACGGGTTCATCGCGGACGAGCATGACCAGCCCGGACCGCTGTTCGACTGGTTGTCCAGCGGTGACGTCCCGTTGGACGAGAGCGGCGCGGTGAAGGTGTCGCAGACGTCCTACGACTACACCCGGCCGTACTGGGACCAGATCGGGGTGACAATCTGCGGCCGCCACGTCTTCGACATGACGGACGGCTGGGACGGGAAGCCTCCGAGCGGGATCGACCACGTGGTCGTCGTGACGCACCGGCCGGAGCCCGAGGGCTGGGACCCCGAGGCGCCGTTCCACTTCGTCGACGGCGTCGAGGCAGCCGTGGCCAAGGCGCAGGAGCTCGCGGGTGACCGCACGGTCGAGGTCGCCGCCGGCGACGTCGGTGGCCAGGTGCTTGCCGCGGGCCTGGTCGACGAGGTGCGCATGGACGTCGTGCCCGTCGTGTTCGGGTCCGGCAAGCGCTACTTCGGGTCGGTCGACGCGCAGCACCTGCTGGAGGACCCCGACGTGGTGATGCAGGGCAACCGGGTGCTTCACCTGCGCTATCGGGCGCGCCGTTGACCGATCTGTGACCGCGGCGGGCGTGTGGCTTCAGGATCCGTCAGGCGGACCCGAAACTCGTTGGCTCGGTTGCGCCGGCCCGTGCGACGATCGTCGCCGTTGGGTCGCTAGCTCAATTGGTAGAGCATTCGGCTGGTCAGCACGTCCGCCCACCGCCCCTCGCGGCCATGGAGGTGCTTCCTTCTCCTTATTGGACCGAAGGGTTCGGGGTTCGAGTCCCCGGCGACCCACGTAGTCAGGAGGTCCGGGCGACCGCGGGACGGAGGAGCGCGTGCTCGAGAAGCTGATTGTCAGCAAGACGCTGCGGGTGCCCGCGAGCACCGGCGCGGCCGGCGACGGCGCGGCCGTGGCGCGGCAGCTCGACGCGGCGCTGCTCGATGCCGGGTTCTCGGCGTCGCGGGCGCTGCTGGAGCACGTCGGCGGCCTCGCGCACGGCCCGGCGATGGACCTTGCCGCCGCGGCCGTGTCCGCGGTCCGCGAGCTCGTCGGCGACCACGTGCGGCACAACGCGTACTTCCTCACCTTCCCCGACGGCGTGCCGGACACCGTGGACTTCTGGATGGAGCGGCTGGCGGCGGCGGTACTCGCGGGCGGCGGGACGGCGCTCGCCGACGGCCGGCTGAACCTGCTCGAGCTGCCCGGCTACGGCACCTACCAGCACACGTACGCCGATCTCCTGGCCGCGCACGACGAGTTCGTCGCGGCGGCCGGCGACCGGCTCACCGTGCTGCACCTCGGCGACACGGCCGAGGTGGAGGCGGCGCGGCTCTACCTGGCCCTGGCCGGCAGCACCGTGCCGCTCGGCGAGGCCGACCTCGCGATCCTCGGCGAGCTCGCGGTGGCCTGCGTGGACGGCGAGCAGCCGGACGCGATCCCGATGCGGGAGAACCGGGCCGTGCTCAACGGGGTCCGCCTCGTGCTCGGCCGGCCGCTGGTCGCCGTCGACACGACCACCGACGTGCTGCGGCTGGCCTGCCACGTCTCCGGCGGGGACGCCTCGCTGGGGACGGTCACCAGGTTCCGGGCGTTCCCGCGCCGGGAGCGGCGGGTCCTGCTGGCGGCGCTGGACGAGGTCGTCGGCGCGAGCCCGGCCAAGCTCGGGGACGTCGCGCGGTTCTCGGAGCCGTGGAAGCGGCTCGGCGAGCGGCTGCATCCGCACGAGTACGGCCAGTGGCCGCACGCCCAGGCGGTGTTCACGGTCGCCCGCGGCGAGCGGAAGGTGCCCGGCATCGCCGGTCGCGCGGAGGCGGCGATCCGGGCCGGTGCCGTCGCCCCGGCGGCGACGGTGCTCTCGGCCGCGCCGGGCCTGCTGCTGCGCTCCGCGGACCGGCTGCTGCGGATCGCCCCGGCGGCGCAGCGCTCGGCCGTGGTCGAGGCGGTCTCAGCCGCGCTCGGCTCGGCGTCGGGCCGCGTGCTGTGCTCGCTGCGGGAGCACGTCGGCAACCGGCTGACGCCGGTGTCGGCCCGGATGTTCGCGAACCGCTCGCGGGGCGCCTGGGTGGCCCGCGACACCCGCCCGACGCTGCCGGCCGGGCTCGTGGCCGAGCTGTCGTCGCGGCTCGACACCGAGATCCTCGCCCGGCTGCCGGAGCTGCAGCACCCGCTGCTGGTCGACCCGGAGGTCCTCGACGTCGCGCTGCCGTTGTCCGGCCGGGCGGCCGAGGGCGGGTTCGCGGTGCTGCCGCGGGGGTCGCGATCGGTGGTCTCGGGCGAGCTGCTGCGGTTCTTCATGTACTGGCGGCAGACCGCGCGCCGCACCGACTACGACCTGTCGGTCCAGATGCTCGACGCCGAGTTCCACCCGGCGGGCCAGGTGTCGTGGACGAACTACCGCGGCGGCGGTCTCGTGCACTCCGGCGACATCACCGACGCGACCGACGGCGCGACCGAGTTCATCGACATGCCGTTGTCGAAGACCACGGTGCGGTACGTCGCGCCGCAGGTGTACATCTACGCGGGGGAGTCGTTCGACGACGTCGCCGAGTCGATGTTCGGCTACCAGACCCGCGCGAAGGACCAGCACGGCGCCCCGTTCGACGCCCGCACCGTGCGCGCCCGCTCGGACCTGCGCGGCCCGGGCCGGGTCGCGCTGCCGATGGTCTTCGCCCAGGGCAAGCGGGGCTGGGAGGCCGTGTGGCTGCACCTGTACCTGCCCGGCATGCCGGCGTTCAACCAGGTGGAGGACAACACGCTCACCGTCGCCGACCGGGTGCGGGCACTCGTGGAGCGGCAGTACCTGACCGTGTCGTACCTCGTCGACCTCCTCGCCACGCGGACCGCCGTGAGGATGTGGGACGGTGAGGTGCCGGACGAGCCGGTGACGTACATCGGCATCCACGCGCCCGACGACCTCCCGGAGGGGTCGCAGGTGTTCACCCTGGACCGGCTCACCGAGCTGATCCCCGAGTAGACTGGCGACAGCCGAGGCCATGCGGGAGCTTCCTTCTTTTCCGTTCGATTCGGGAACTCCGCGCGAGCGGAGCTCTGGCGCAATCAGCTCCCGCGCTTCCCTCGGCCCGTCGCCACACGAGGCGCACGAGGCGCTCGCGGTGGTCGGCCCCCACGCCGACCACCGCGACGCCGAGGCGGCACTGCTCGAAGCCGGATGGACCCCGTGTGGCGCCGGCGACTGGGCGATCGCCCTGCGCGCACCGGACGGCACCGCCGCGGCCCGGATCAGCCCGTTCGACCCCACCGGCCCGTACGCGGCGGCGCTGTACCGGGAGGCGGCACCCACCCGCCAGGTCCCGGCCCTGTTCGCGCACCGCCGCCTGGCCGGCGGCGGCGACCTGCAGCTGCTCGAGTGGCTGCGACCGGTGCCCGCGGACGAGGCCGCCGCGTTCCACCGGGCGATCGCCGAGCGGGCCCCGCACGTCGCCGGCCTGGTCGACGTCGTGCGCCGGGTGCACGCCCGGGCGCGGCGGGAGCTGCCCTGGTGCGGTCCGCTGGACACCAACCCCGACAACGTCATGCGCGCCGCCGACGGTCGCCTGGTCGTGGCCGACCTGTTCTACGCCGACGGCCCGAACCTCTACGCCACCGCCGCCACCGACCCGGACCGCGTCGTCGCGCTGATCCCGGAGCCCGAGCGCCGGTTCATGACCGAGATCCCCCTGGCCGCCTCCGGTCCGTGGGAGCCCGGCGCCCGGGAGGCGATCCGCGCTGCCCTCGCCGCCGCCGACGCGAAGGCCCGGAAGGGCTGAGAAAACCTTGCCGGGCCGGGCAACGCATCCGCGCACTCCGGAGCTGAGGCACCTGCTCGACGATCTCGCGGGCGCGCCCGCACCCGCGCCGCGGGCCGACGCCGACGCGCTGTTCGACGCCGGGCGTGCACGGCACCGCCGCCGCACGGCGCTCACCACCACGCTCGCCCTGGTCCCCGTGCTGGCGCGCTGGTGGCCGCGATCGCGTGGTGGCCCGAGCACCGCTCCGGCCCGCCGCCCGTCGGCGGATCGCCGTCCCCGTCCGCGGCCGGCGCGAAGGTGGCCTGGGCGGGCGTGGCCGACCCGGCAGCACGCCTACGCCGTCGTCGGCGACACGCTCTTCGGGACCGACGACGCCGGCCGGACCTGGACCGGGCGCGGCGTCAACGAACCGCTGGACCTGGTGGCGTTGGCGCCGTCGGTACTGCTCGCAGCGCGGACGGCTCGACGCTCTACGCGGCCGTCGACGACGCCGTCTCGCATCGGGTGTACGTGTACCAGCGCCCGGCCGGCAAGAGCTGGACCCGCGCGGGCGACCCCATCACGTCCACGGGCGGCGGCCGCGCCCTGTATCAGTCGGCCGACGGCCGCCACTGGACCGGCTTCCCGCTGGTCTCCGGCTGATGAGCGGTGGTCAGGCCGACCTGCGCACCACGAGCGAGCAATCCGTGAACACTTCGGTCGGCGGCGTGCCGCGGCCGGCGACGCGTGCTGCGAGCATGTCCACGGCCTGCTTGGCGACCTGCGCGGTGCCCGGCTCGATCGTCGTGAGCGGCGGCGTGGTGAACTCCGCCATCGCCACGTTGTCGAATCCGATGACGGCCACGTCGTCGGGCACGCGCACACCGCGGGCAGCGAGCGTGTGGAGCGCGCCGAACGCCATCGTGTCGTTGAAGCAGAAGACCGCATCCGGCGGCTGCGGCAGGCCGAGGAGACGCGCCATGCCGGCAGCGCCGTCGCGCAGGTGCCATTCTTCGGCGGTGACGACGTACTCGGCGGGCACCGGCAGGTCGTTCTTGGCGAGCGTGTCGCGGAATGCCTCGAGGCGCAGCGACGCGGCCGACGTGGTGGCGACGCGCGGGTTCGCGCCGATCGCCGCGATCCGCCGGTGGCCGCGGTCGACGAGGTATTGCGTCGCGAGCTGGGCCGCCTCGGTGTTGGCCATGGTGACGTGGTCGACGGGTCCGCGGAAGATCCGCTCGCCCAGGATGACGAGCCGGTCGTTGCCCGTGAGGTACCGCTCGTCGCCGGGCCCGAGCGCGTGGGGCTGGAAGATCAAGCCGTCGGAGTGCTGGCGGCGTGCGCCTGAGAGGATGGCGATCTCGTTTTCGCGGCGTGCACCGGTCTGCTGGATGACGACGGTCCAGTCGTGCCGCTCGGCCTCCGCCATGATGCGCCAGGCGAGGTCGGTGAAGTAGTCGATCTTCAGGTCAGGGATGGCGAGCGTGATCGTGCCGGTTCGCCCGGTACGCAGGCTGCGCGCCGAGGTGTTCAGGCGGTAGCCGAGTTCGTCGACAGCGCGCAGCACGCGGTCACGGGTCTCGGGCCGGACCGACGTGTGCCCGGAGAGCACGTTGGACACGGTCCGGGCCGTGACGCCGGCGCGGGCGCCGACGTCGGCCATGGTGACGCTCTCGTCCTTGCGTGCCATCTGCTCACCTACTTCCGGTTGCGCAGCCGACGCGGACAGTGGCCCACGATACAGGCGGCAGCCGAAGCGCGAGCGTCCCGTTGTCGAGCCGCGCGTCCAGCGGCCGCGGCACGACGGCGTCGGGGTCGTCGACCGTGTTTGCCGCCGCTGGGTCCGGCGCCCACAACAGCTCCGCGTGCTCGACGGAGCGGGGGGCCAGCTCGCGCAGGTCGAGCGCGATGTCGGTGACCGTGGTCGTCGAACGGTTGGCCAGGTGGACGAGCGCGTGGTCGCCGCCGGGAGCGACGGTCACGACGCACGTCGCGTCGGCGCCGCCCGTCGTGTCCGCCGAGGTGTCGAGCACGGTGTGGCCCGCGCTGCGGGCGACGGCGGCGAACGGGTGGAACGTGGTCTGCCGCCAGGCGGGCCGGCCGGGCTCGGCGCGGATCGGGCCGATCACGTTGACGAGCTGCGCCATCGCGGCGATGGCGACGACGTCCGCGTGGCGCAGGATGCTTTGCAGCAGCGTGCCGACCACGACCGCGTCGGCGAGCGTGTACTGCTCCTCGAGGATGCGCGGCGCCTCCTCGAACACGCGCTGCGGCTCGATCTCGTCGTACGACGTGTAGTTCCACACGTTCCACTCGTCGAGGCTGATCGTGACCTCGCGCTCGCTGCGCGTCGCGGCCCGCACGTGCGCGATGGTCGCGGCGATGTCGTCGAGGAACCTGTCGAGCGCATCCGACGAGCGCAGGAACCGCGCGCGGTCGCCCTCGTCGTAGAAGTAGATGTGGCACGACAGGTGGTCGACGAGACCGATCGTTCGCGTCAACACTTCGCGCTCCCATGCGCCGAACGTGGGCATCCGCTCGTGCGAGCTGCCGACGACGACGAGCTCGAGCGCGGGGTCGAACCGGCGCATCGCGGCGGCGGTCACGGCCGCGCGCTCGGCGTAGGCGGCGGCGGAGCGGTGGCCGAGCTGCCACGGGCCGTCGGCCTCGTTGCCGAGGCACCACAGGCGCACGTCGTGCGGCTTGGGTGAGCCGTTGGCGACGCGAGCGTCGGAGAGCGTCGTGCCGCCCGGGTGGTTGGCGTACTCGAGCAGGTCGAGCGCCGAGCGTGCGTCGCCGAGGCCGAGGTTGAGCGCGAGCATCGGCTCGACGCCGGCGTGCCGGCACCATGCCACGAACTCGTCGGTGCCGAAGGTGTTCGGCTCGATGGTCTTCCAAGCGAGGTCGAGGCGGCGCGGGCGGGCGTCTCGCGGGCCGACGCCGTCGCGCCACTCGTAGCCCGAGACGAAATTCCCGCCGGGGTAGCGCACCACGGTGACGCCGAGTTCGCGGACGAGCTCGAGCACGTCGCCGCGGAAGCCCTCAGTCGTCGCGGACGGGTCGTCGGGGGCGTACAGCCCGCCGTAGACGCCGCGGCCCAGGTGCTCGACGAACGAGCCGAACAGGCGCGGGTTCGCAGTGCCGATTCGGCGGGCCAGCCGGAGCCTCACGGGCGCGGCGGGGGTGTGGTCATCCACGTCGACGATCTACCTCTCTCGTTTGTTCATCGATGAAATTAGGCGACAGAAGTGGCAGCGTCAACGTGAACGCTGGTCGGGGGCCAGTTGACGGTACGTGCTTGACGAAACCCTTTTCGGCGTGCAAAGTCACTGCCCTAACAGGGTCGTTTCATCGATGAAACAATCCCGGGCTCGGCGGCGCTGCCGCACGGTCAATGGCGACAGGGGGAAGACAGCTCATGAGGAACGCACGCCTCGCCCGCGCGCTCGTCGCGCTGGTCGGGGCCGCAACGCTTAGCCTGGCGGCCTGCTCGTCCGGCAGTCCGGGCAGTGAAGGTACCGCCGGCGGCTCGACCACGCTGACGGTCTGGCATTACTACAACACCGACGGACAGGTGCAGGGCCTGCAGCGGCTCGCGACCGCGTTCGAGGCCAAGCACCCCGGCGTCCACGTCCAGTTCCAGTACGTGCCGGTCGAGCAGATGACGACGAAGGCAGTCACCGCCGCGGGCGCCAAGACGGGGCCCGACGTGCTGGTCTTCGGCGCCTCGGGCACCTACCCGCTGGCGCAGGCCGGCGCGATCAAGCCGATGGACGACTGGTGGGCCGCGTACTCCGACGCCAAGCAGTTCCCCGACGGCGTGCTGCAGAAGATCGACGGGAAGCTGTACGGCGTCCAGGGCTACGTCAACCTGCTGGGCCTCTGGTACAACAAGGACCTCCTCGACCAGCTCGGCGCCCAGGTTCCCGCCTCGATCCCCGAGCTCGAGGACGTGATGGCGAAGGCCGTCAAGGCCGGCAAGCAGGGCATCACGCTCACCGGCAAGCCGGGGCTGGAGAGCCAGTGGCAGGGCTTCCCCTGGTTCACGTCGAACGGGTTCACCTACGGCAACGCTCAGGCCGCGCCCATGGCGCAGACGTACGCGATGCTCCAGGACTGGATCGCCAAGGGGTACCTGTCCAAGGAGGCGGCGGCGTGGGACCAGGTGGTCCCGTTCCAGCAGTTCGCGGCGGGCTCGTCGGTGTTCGCGGTCAACGGCAACTGGCAGATCGCGGCCGCGGCCCAGGCCAAGTTCAAGTACGGCGTCGCGCCTCTGCCGATCACGTCGCAGGGCGGCGTCCTGCTGGGCGGTGAGGTGCAGAACGTCGGGGCGTTCTCGAAGCACCCCGATCTGGCGAAGCAGTTCCTCGAGGACGCGCTCTTCTCGGTTGACGGCGAGCTCACGCTGCTCGACGCGTTCGGCTCGATCCCGGCGCGCGCCGACGCCGCCGCGTCCGCGAAGATCAGCGGCGACCCGATCCTGAGCGTGTTCGGCAAGATCGTGCAGCAGCAGGGCCGCCCGTCGCCGAGCCCGCAGGTGCCGTCCAAGAACGTCGACAAAGTCGAGACGCTCGTCGGCAACTCCTGGTCCAAGGCGATCTCGGGTCAGGGCAAGCCGGATCAACTCGCCAACGAGCTGATCGACCAGCTCAAGCCCCTGCTGAAGGGCTGAGAGCGCATGAGTTCGAGCGTGCCCCCGGTGTCCACGCCGACGAGCACGACCGTCGCCGGCCTCTCCGCACCCGCACGGGCGCGGAGAGGCCGGCGCCACGGCCGCACCGTCGACCGCCGTATTGCCTTGGCGACTCCCGCAGGTGCCCTGTTGCTCGCGCTGGCCGTCTGGCCGCTCGTACAGCTCGGCAGCATGAGCCTGCACGCGGTGAGCGCGGCGACCCTCAACGCCGAGTGGGACTTCGTCGGTCTCGGCAACTACGCGGCGATGCTGCGCGAGCCTGACTTCGGTCAGGTCTTGGCCAACACGTTGGCGTTCGTCCTCATCGTGACCGCGATCGGGATGGTCGGCGGCTTCCTGGTCGCGGTCGCCGTCCTGTCCTCGACCCGCGGTGGCTCCTTCCTGCTCGGTCTGATGGTGTTCGTCTGGGCGTTGCCGCCGGTCGTCAACGGATCGATCTGGAAGTTCCTCCTGGCCGACCAGGGCCTGGTCAACCAGGTCCTTCGAGCCCTGGGCGGCCACGGGGTGGGGTTCCTCTACGACTCCAGGTTCGCCCTGTGGTCGGTCGCGCTGGTCAACGCCTGGGCAGTTGTACCGTTCAACGCACTCGTCCTGCGCGCGGCACTGCTCGGCGTCGACCCGCAGGTGCTCGAGGCCGCGGAACTCGATGGGGCGCGGCCCTGGAAGCGGGTGTGGCATGTCCTGATGCCGCGGGCCGCACCGCGGCGACCGTCCTCACCATCCTGACGATCGTCTACGCCTTCCGCAGCTTCGACTTCATCTACGTGATGACGTCCGGCGGACCGGGGACGGCATCCACGACGCTGCCGTTCCTTGCGTACTCCGAAGCGTTCTTGACGCTCGACTACGGACGGGGGGCTGCCACGGCGCTCATTGCTCTCGCCGTTGTCGTCGTGCTTGCGCTGGTCTACTCCCGCGACGTCCGCCGAACCGAGGGGGAGGCATGATCCGCCGCCGCCGCGAGCCAATCGCCTTCTCGTTGCGCTCCGTGCTCTATCTGCTCTACGGGCTTCCGTTGCTGTGGATCGTCCTCACGTCGCTCAAGAGCCAGGGCGAGGTGCTGTCGAGTCAGGCTTCGATCGCGTTCCATCCGACGCTCGACGCGTATCGTGCCGCCATCGCTGATCCGGCGCTCGGTGCCGCGCTTCGTCAGTCGGCGATCGTGGCGATCGGCACGACGGCCGTCTGCCTCGCATTCGCGACGCCCGCCGCGTACGCGCTCGCCCGAACGCGAAGCGCGATCGTCGTGCCGGCGCTCGTCCTGCTCGTCGTCCTGCAGATGGTGCCGCAGACCGCGAATCTCATCCCGTTGTTCTGGCTGCTGTCGAAGTGGGGACTGCTCGATACGACGTTCGGCCTTGTGCTCGCGGACGCGGCTATGTTCCTTCCCTGGGCGATCCTGCTGCTGCGCCCGTTCTTCGGGCAGATCCCGACCGCCATCGAAGAGGCCGCACGCGTCGACGGTGGCTCCACGATCCGCACGTTCTGGTCGGTGGCGCTGCCGCTCGCGCGAAACGGGATCCTCACCGTGTCCTCGGTGATCTTCCTCGTCTCGTGGGGCGAGTTCCTCTATGGCATGACGTTCATGCTCTCGCCCGAGCGGTACCCACTGTCGTCACTGATCGCGGTGCAGTCCGGTGCCTACGGCGCCGACTGGCCGGCGATGATGGCATTCGCCGTCGTCTCCGCGGTGCCTGTGCTCGTGGTGTACGTGGCCAGCCTGCGGCTGCTGTCCTCGGGTCTGACCATGGGCGCAGTCAAATAGCCGTAGGCACCGCGCCGGTTGCTGTGGCCTTCGGGACTCGCTTCCAGGTGAGCGTTGCGGGGTGACCGCCGGTGCTCGGCGTCGCCGATGCCGGCTCGGCGGTGCTGGATTGTCGGGGCGTGCCCGCAGTTATGTCAATAGTTGACAGAGGGAATTAGATAGAGGACTGTCGATAAAAACCGGATGGCGGTCCGGGCCACAGCTCCCCGGGAGGGAACCGTGTCCCCACGCCTGATCGCCGTCCCCATCCTCGCCGCCGCCGTCGTGTTCGTGCCCGCGCAGGCCGCCGGGGCCGCCGACGGCACCGCCACGCCCACCAGCACCGCCACGAGCGCCCCGGCGCTGGCCGCGACGAACATCTGCAACCGCTACTGCGACGGGCGCGACGCCTCGCTCGCGCCGGCCAACCGGGCGACCGTGAGCGCCACGCTGTACGGGCGGCGCTTCACCATGCACCTCAACGACACCGACGCCATGGGCTGGGCCACGCTCGAGAGCGGGCAGGCGGGCGACGAGGTGTGGATGGACCGGTCCTTCGACGGCGGCAAGACCTGGGTCGACAGCCGCATCGGCGACATCACCGTCGCCGCCGGCGCGACCGGCCAGCGCACCAAGCAGTACAACGTCGACAACTGGAACGCCAACGGCGTCGGGGTGCTGCGCGCGTGCGGGAAGGCCGGCGACCGGGCCGAGCTCGTGTGCACCGCGTGGACGCGCAGCACCTGCAACGCCTGGGACCGGCGCACCGCGGCGGCCACGGCGCTGATGATGCAGTACAACCTCGGCACCGGGCTTTTCGGTGACGGGGACTGGTGGACCAGCGCGAACGCGCTCACGGCGGTGATCGACAACGCCCGGCGGTCGGGGATGGGCAGCTACAAGTACGCGATCGCCAACACCTACGACAAGCAGATCAACTCGCGGCTCGGGCAGTTCCGCAACGAGTACCTCGACGACACCGGCTGGTGGGCGCTGGCCTGGGTCGACGCGTACGACCTGACCGGCGACAGCCGCTACCTGAACACCGCGCGGGCCGGGGCCGACTACATGTTCAGCTACTGGGACACGACCTGCGGCGGCGGGGTGTGGTGGAAGACCGACCGGATGCACAAGAACGCCATCGAGAACAGCCTCTACATCCAGCTCAACGCCGCGTTGTCGAAGCGGATCGCGGGCGACACGGTGTATCGCGGCCGGGCCCAGGCGGCCTGGACCTGGTTCCAGGGCACGGGCATGCTCAACGGCTCGAACCTCGTCAACGACGGCATCAGCCTCAGCACGTGCCGCAACAACGGGGCCACCACCTGGACCTACAACCAGGGCGTGCTCGTCAACGCGCTCGTGCAGCTCAACAAGCTCACCGGCGACGCGGCCGCGCTCGCGACCGCGCGGCGGATCGGCGACGCGCTCACCGCGAGCACCTACCTGTCGCCGGGCGGCATCCTGCGCGAGCCGAACGAGAGCGGCACGTGCTCCGACGACGGCGCCTCGTTCAAGGGGGCCGCGATCCGGGGGCTCGGCGCGCTCAACGCCGCCGCGGGCGGCGCCTACAACGCCTACCTGCAGCGCAACGCCGACAGTGCCTACGCCAACGACCGGGACACCATCGACGCGTACGGCAACCACTGGGCCGGGCCGCGCACCGCGACCAGCCAGCGGTGCCAGCACAGCGCGGTGGACCTGCTCAACGCCGCACCCTAGGCCCGCTCAGGACGTCAGTGCCGCGGTCAGCAGCGGGGTCAGCAGCTTGATGTAGGTGGTCGTGACGTGGCTGCCGTCGCGGTACACCATGCTGTTGCCGATGATCGCCGGGCACAGCGTGTCGGTGCAGAACCACTCGGTCGGGTCCAGCACGGTGATACCCGCCGGCTGGGCCGCGGCCTCGATCGCGGCCCGGCGGGTGGCGTAGATCGCGGTCGGGACCTTGAGCGCGCACTGCTGCACCGCCGCCGGGTGCGCGGCGACGCAGTCCGGCACGCTGACCCCGTGCGGGTCCGGGGTGTCCTGCATGATGATCGGCTTGGCGCCGAGCTGGGCCAGCCGGGTGGCGGAGGCGACGGTCGCCTCCGCCCACGCGGTGTCGGCGTGGGCCTTGTCGACCGTCGGCGCGCCCTGCCTGTTGACCGGCGGGTCGGTGTACGTGCGGGTCGACAGCACCACGATCGCGGGCTTGAGCCGCTTGATCACCGCGAAGGCCTGCTCGCGCCAGTCGGCGCACTCGGTGTACGCCCGCCGTGAGTTGATTTTGATGGTGAGCACGTCGGCCGGGGTGCAGCCGCTCTTGGCGAGGACCACGAGCCGCCACTGCTTCTTCTTGGCGATGACGTCGAAGGCGTCGAACCACTGCTCGGTGTGCGAGTCGCCGAAGAGCACGACGGTGGTCGGCCCGTTCGGCACGCCCTTGCGGTCGCAGCCCAGGGCGATGGCGGGCGCGGTCTTGGACTCGTCGAGCGAGGCCAGGCAGCCCTTGTCGCCGCCGGGCAGGTCCTTGCTCGCCGCGGTCACCGCCGGCGCGAGGTTCTGCGGCATGGCCGCGACGGTCGCGCTGGTCTGGATGAGCGCGAGCAGCTGGCGGCGGGCCTCCTCGAGCTGCTGCGCGTCGGACACGACCGAGGCGGTGTCCTGGGCCTGGCCCTCGCCCTGCACACGCATCGGCAGCCCCATGAACAGGACCGCGGCGCCGACCGCGAAGGCCGTCATCGTCGCGCCGAGCATCAGGCCGCGGTTCGGCCGGCGCTTGAACACCGGGTTGAACCGGATCGGGTTCTCCACCAGCATCAGCGACAGCCGGGCCGGGATCAGCGCGAATGCCGCCACGCCGACCAGGATCCACACGTTGAGCTTGTCCTGCCCGGCGATGTGCGGGGCGAGGATCAGCAGCGGCCAGTGCCACAGGTACCAGCTGTACGACAGCTTGCCGAACCACTGGAACGGGCCCGTCCTCAGCAGCACCGCGGCGCCGCCCGCGGGCGCCGCGCAGCCGCCGGCGATGACCAGCGCCGCGCCGGCCACCGGCAGCAGGGCCGCCTTGCCCGGGAAGACGGTGGTGGCGTCGAACCACAGCGCGGACGTCACGATCATGGCGAGCCCGGCCCAGGTGGCGACGGCGGCGAGGGCGCCGGGCAGGCGGGCGAGGCGCTCGGCGGCCAGAGCGGCGAGCGCCCCGACGGCCAGCTCCCAGGCGCGGGCCTGGATGCCGAAGTACGCCCACGGCTGCGCGTGACCGGTCTGCCACACACAGATGCCGAACGACACCGCGGCCAGGACGATCAGCGCGAGGGTGGCCGACAGCCGGCTCGGCCGTCCGCGGCGCGCCCAGGCCGCGCCCGCGACGACGAGCAGCAGGGGCCAGATGAAGTAGTACTGCTCCTCGACCGCGAGCGACCAGAAGTGCTGCAACGGGGAGGGCTCGCGCTCGGCGGAGAGGTAGTCGGTGCCCTGGGCGGCCAGCCGGATGTTGATGCCGTAGGCGGCGGCGGTGAGCGCGTCGAGCGAGACGGCCTTCGCGGCGATCGGCGACATCCACGCCCAGGCCGCCGCGACGGTGGTCAGCACCACGACGGTCGAGGCGGGCAGCAGGCGCACCATGCGCCGGCCGTAGAACGCGCCGAAGCGGATGCGGCCGGTCTTCTGCAGCTCGCGGAACAGGTGCAGGGTGATGAGGAAGCCAGAGATCACGAAGAACACGTCGACGCCGACGTAACCGCCGGTGATGTGCTCGACACCGGCGTGGTCGAGCACGACGAGCAGGACGGCTACGGCGCGGAGTCCCTCGATGTCGGGCCGGAATCGCTGCGGCTTCGGCTCGGCCGGGATCACCGCTGGTGCGGGAGCGGTCACCCGGTGCCGCATCGGTGCCGGACGCGCCGGTTGATAGACGGTCATCGACCGCGTCCTAGGCTGAGCACGGGCAACACGGTAATGGCTCGCAGGTGGCGGCGGGTGCCGGGGTCCCGGAAGCGCGGCGAACCGCGCCACCGGGTGCGGTCAGCCCGGCAGGCCCCAGTGCTGGGCGCCGGTGCCGTTGCAGGTGAACAGCTGCTGCTGGGTGCCCCAGTCGGTGGACGAGTTCGGGTCGTCCAGGCACTTGCCCGACTGCGGGTTGCGCAGCGAGCCGTCCGGCCGGGGCGTCCAGACCTGCGCGCCGCTGCCGTTGCAGTCCCACAGCTGGACCCTGCGCGGCCGGGCCGGTGAAGGTGAGCCCGGCCGGGCGACGGCCGCGGAGGCGGGCCCGACGGCGACGATCGACGCGGCGACGAGCGCGACGGTGGTGAACGGGATGCGACGGCGCACGACAGCTCCTCACTGCCTGCGGAAGATCTGCGCGACCGAGCCGTTGCAGTCCCACAGCTGCAACCGGGCGCCGTTCGCGGTCGAGCCGTTCGGGGAGTCCAGGCAGCGGCCGGACTGCGGGTTGAGCAGCGCGCCGTTCGCCTGCGGCACCCACTGCTGCGCGCCGCCGCCGTTGCAGTCCCACAGCTGGAGCGGGGTGGCGTTCGCCGTACCGTTGCCGGTCGCGTCCAGGCACCGGTTCAGGGTGCGCAGGGCGGTCCCGTCCCAGCTCCAGTGCTGGTCGGCCGCGAACGTCTGGCAGCCCCAGAGCTGCACCGCCGCCCCGTTGCCGCCGGTGTCGTCGGCGGCCACGTCGACGCAGCTGCCGCCGGGGCCGTTGACGAACGCGGCGCCGGGCGAGCCGCCGCCCATGCGGAAGCCCTGCGCGCCGCTGCCGTTGCAGTCCCACAGCTGTAGCCGTGCCCCGTTCGCCGTCGAGCCGCTGGGCGAGTCGGCGCAGCGGCCCGACTGCGGGTTGCGCAGCGAGCCGTTGGCCTGCGCCACCCACTGCTGGGCGCCGCCGCCGTTGCAGTCCCACAGCTGCAGGGCGGTGCCGTTGGTGGTGCCGTTGCCGGTCGCGTCGAGGCAGCGGCCCAGGGTGCGCAGCGTGCCGCCGCTCCACGTCCAGCGCTGGTCGAGCGACTGCACCTGGCAGTCCCACAGCTGCACCGCCGAGCCGTTGCCGCCCGTGTCGTCCGCGGCCACGTCGACGCACTTGCCGCCCGGGCCGCTGACGTAGCCGCCCACCGGCGGGCCGCCGGTGTTGAGCCGCTTCGAGGCGGCGATGATGCCCTGGTTCGCCGCCCGCACCCGGGCGCCGTCGAACTTGAGCACCTGGCGGTCGTAGGTCCAGAACCCGTTGTACTCGCCCTCGACGTCGAACGGCTGGGTGTAGACGAGCGCGCCGACGCCCTTCGTGTACATCAGCGTCGCCGCCTGGAACGTCAGGCTCACGAACCGGTCGGTGGCCGAGGCGCCGTCGGGGTGCTGCTCGTAGGCGAAGAAGCCGCCGCTCGGGCTGAACTCGTGGCCCGGCGAGCGCACGCCGAGCCCGCCGTACTCGCCCAGCGCGGCCGCCCGGGTCGCGGTCGGCAGGGGCGAGTCCGGCCCGACGTAGACGTGCCAGTCCTGGATGTCGCCGTTGCCCGGGTCGCCCTTGGAGGAGCAGCAGTTGTACCCGCTGTGGGCGTTGACGAGCCGCGTCGGGTCCTGGTTCTTGACGTTGTTCACCACGCGGGTCGTGTCGGCGAGGTTCCACTCGCCCCAGCCCTCGTTGAACGGCACGTAGGCGATGACCGCCGGGGAGAACCGGTGCTCGTCGACGATCTCCCGCACCTCGGACTCCCACTGGTCGTGCTGGGCGGTGGTGCCGGGTGCCTCGCCCATGCTCGGCATGTCCTGCCAGACGAGCAGGCCGAGGCGGTCGGCGTGGTAGTACCAGCGGGCGGGCTCCACCTTGATGTGCTTGCGCACGAGGTTGAACCCGAGGTCCTTGATCTTCTGCAGGTCACCGGCGAGCGCGGCGTCGGTCGGGGCGGTGTAGACGCCGTCGGGCCAGAAACCCTGGTCCAGCACGCCGGTCTGCATGACGAACTGCCCGTTGAGCAGCGGCACCCGGCGCCCGTTGACGACCCCGGTGCTCACCTCGCGCATGCCGAAGTAGTGCATGGTCTGGTCGACGGTCTGGCCCGCGCCGTTGCGCAGCGAGATCCGCAGGTTGTAGAGGAACGGGTCGTCCGGCGACCACCGGCGCGCGTTCGGCACCGGCACGGTGAAGTCGGTGAAGCCGCCGGTGGCCGTGCCCATGACGGTGGCGCCGTCGAGCGCCTCGGCGAGCACCGAGTGCCCGGTCACGTCCCCGCGGGTGAAGACTCGCACTCGCAGCGTGTTGTTCGCGAGGTTCGGGTAGTAGTCGACGCTGTAGATCGACGACGCCGGGGTCGGCTCCATCCACACCGTCTGCCAGATGCCCGAGGAGGGCGTGTAGACGATCCCGCCCGGGTTGCGGGCCTGCTTGCCGCGCGCGATGTTCAGCCCGGGGGTGTCCGACGGGTCCCAGGCGCGCACGACGATCTCGTTGGTGCCGCCGTTGAGCTGCGGCGTGACGTCGAACTCGAACCGGTCGTAGCCGCCGGTGTGGGTGCCGACCTGCACGCCGTTGATCCACACGGTGGCCTGGTAGTCGACGGCGCCGAAGTGCAGCTGCACGCGGCGGCCGGCCCAGCCCGCGGGCACCGTGAAGGTGCGGCGGTAGAACAGGTACAGCCGGTTGTCGTTCGGGGCCCGCTTGATGCCGGACAGCGCCGACTCGACCGGGAACGGCACGTTGACCCGCTCCGGCAGCGCCTGGCCGAAGACCGGGTTGTCGTTGGTGGCCGACTGGCGCAGCTGCCACTCGCCGTTGAGGTTGAGCCAGTCGGGCCGCACCATCTGCGGCCGCGGGTACTCCGGCAGCGGCGTGCCGGTGAGCGCCTGGGCCGTCCACGGTGTGGTGAGCGGCGCCGGCTGCGCGGGGGCGGCGGCGGACGGGGGCGCGCTCAGCCCGGCGCCCAGGAGGGCGGCCACGGCGGTGAGCGCGAGGAGACGGGTTCGTCGCACGGGCATGAGGACTCCAGGCTCCAACGGATCGGACGGGACTGGCGGGAACCAGCCCGATCGAAGGATTTACCGGATTCAACATGAAGGCCCGGCCATGTTCTGTCAACAGTTTACGAAACACGGCTTTCGGGGACGAGCAGGCTCTCGATCGCGCCCGGCAGGCCGAGGACCGTGCGGGCGCCCGCCGGGTGGTGGCCGGCCCCGATCATCACCCGGCAGGCGAGGCCGCGCCGGCGGCCCAGATAGCTGGTCGTGAGCAGCGCCCGGACCCCGGCGACGGCGAGCACGTCGACCCCTCGCAGGTCGATGATCAGCGTGTGCGGTGCGCCCAGGGAAGCGAGGGTGCACCGGACGAGATCGGTGAAGCCGGGAACGGTGACGGCGTCGAGCACCCCCGCACCGTCACCGTCGTGGTGGCCGCGAGGTGATCCGTGATCACGCTGGCCATCGTCGCGCGGGCCGGATCGTCGCGCCCGGGCGGGGCCCCGGCCGCGTTGCTCAGCGCCCGCCCCGCGTGCCGGGCGAAGCCGTCCTGGCTCGGGTGCCGGCCCGCGGCCGCGTAGTGCAGCGAGAGCACGCCGAGGACCCGGCCGCCGTCGTCGCGCAGCGGGTAGGCGTGCAGGGAGCACGTGCCGGCCGCCAGCAGGACCAGGCGGGCCGAGCGGCCTGCGAACACCGGGCTGGCCGTGAGATCGTCGACCAGTATGGGACTGCCGGTGCGCACCGCGAGCGCGGCCGCCGCCGCCAGGCCGTCGTCCCCCGCGGCGAACCGGTCGACGAGGTCCGCCGGCAGGCCGTAGTGCCGGACGGTCCGCAACGTGAGCGTGCCCCGCTCCCGTAGCTGCAGATGGCACGCGTCGGCCGCGGGGATCCCGCAGGCGGCGATCATGATGGCCGAGTGCACGGTCGGCGCGTCGGCGAGGACCAGGAAGTCCGGGGCCGCGATCGCCGAGACGTCGGTGCGCAGCCGGTGGCGGAACCGGGACAGGACGGCGCGGCGGGTGGCCCGCAACTCGGCGTTGATCATCGCCTGTTCGGCGCGGGCGCTCGCGGCGCGGAGGGACTCCGCCGAAGCGCCGGGACTCGGCGATCGGGCCACGCGGCCGGCCGGGTCTGACACCGGGCACCGCCTCCCGACGGTAGGTCCACGGCGTGCCGGTGTGGTGGACGCGCGATGCGGCACGGTGCCCTGGAGCCTACGCGGCCGTCGCCCGGGCGGCTCAGTGCAGCCGCACAGCCGACAGCTCCTCGAGCTGGCGCAGGGCGTCGTCGAATCCGGCGCCGAGCGGCTGGACGAGGACGTGGTCGGCGCCGGCGTCGCGGTGGGCCCGGACCCGCTCGGCGATGTCGTCGGGCGTGCCCCAGGCGACGATCGCGTCGACGAGCCGATCGCTGCCGGCGTCGGCGAAGTCGTCGTCGGTGAGCCCGAGCCGCCGGAGGTTGTTGACGTAGTTCGGCAGCTGCAGATAGCGCGCCGTGTGCTGGCGGGCCACCTCGCGGGCCACCCGCGGGCTGGTCTCCACGACGACCGCCTGCTCGGGGATGAGCAGCCGATCGGGGCCGAGCGCGGCGCGGGCCTCGGCGGTGTGCTCGGGCGGCACGAAGTAGGTGTGGGCGCCGTCGGAGCGGTCGGCGGCGAGCTCGAGCATGCGCGGGCCGAGCGCGGCGAGCACTACGGGGACGGACTCGGGCATCTCGCCCATGGCCGTCAGGTACTCGCGCATGTGTTGCAGCGGCCGGCGGTACGACTGCCCGGACTGCTCCACGATGGGCGCGTGGCTGATGCCCAGCCCGAGGATGAACCGCCCCGGCCAGGCGTCGGCGAGCGTGGCCGCCGCGGCGCGGGCGGTGCCGGCGTGGCGGGCCCAGACGTTCGCGATCCCGGCGCCGGCCACGATCCGCGAGGTCGCCGCGAGCCAGACGGCCTCCTGGGCGAAGATGTCGTTGGTCCCGACGACCTCGCCCTGCCACACCGAGCCGAACCCGAGCTCCTCGATGCGCGCGGTGACCTCGCGCTGCACGGCGGCGGACTCACCCTGCACCGTGCTGGTCCATACACCGACGGGGCCGAGGGTCGTGCGGGTCGCGTCGATGATCTGCGCCGTTGCCATGCGCTCCATCTTCCCCGGCCTTCCCCGATTACGCGGGTGACCCGGGCTTGACCGCCTCGATGAGCTGCTGGGCGCGCGGCGGGACGCGGCCGTCACCTCGGCATCAAGCGCTTATCCCCGCCCGAGCGGGGCAGGTCGCACCTCAACCGGTGAGCGGCCGAGCCCAGCACGGACCCGCCCACAAAGGTGAGTCTCTCATGAAGGTGGGCCTTGGCCGTGCGTGCTTTTTGGGATGCGCTGGCAGCCAGCATCGGTCGTCTGACGCTGGCCGAGTGGATTCAGATCGTCTCGGCCATCGGTGCGGTCGCCGCGGCGGTCGCCGCCGCCTCGGCCGCTCGGTCGGGACGCGGCGCGGCCCGGACCGCGGCCAAGCAGCTGCCGGAGTTGCAGAAGCAGGTCGAGATCAACGCGGCGCAGGCGAAGGCCGCCGACGAGCAGGTCGTCCTGACGCAGGAGATGCTGAAAGTCGCCGCGGCGGCGGTCGGGGAGGCGGCCCGCACCAGGACGGACGAGCGGGCTCCCCTCGTCGTCGCGCTGATCGAGGCGCCGAAGTGGCCGCCGATGATCGATGCGACGCGTGATCGGATGCCCTATGAGGGCGAGTTGCGGCTGCTCGACCAGCGTTGCCTGGCGCAGGCCGAGGCGGCGTCGCCGGCGCAGGTCTTCGCGCGCAACGGCGGGCGTAAGGGGCTCCTGTGGTTTCAGACGCGGGGTGTCCTGATCAACGAGGGCGTGACCACCGCACGGGTGCGGCTCGATGAGGACGCGCAGTTCGTGGAGGCGGCCGCCGCGAAGCGGGAGCGCCTCCTGCGGCCGGGAGAGGTAGCCCTGTTCGAGTGGGGCGCGGGCCACACGGTCGCGGAGTGGGCGGATGCCCGCGAGAAACCTGACCCGCCCAACCCGCTCGGCGCCTGCTTCTTGACGATCACCGTGTTCGACTCGTTCGAGCACGGCATCTTCGACCACATTCACGTCGTCATGAGCGGCCGGCCGATCGTCTCGGTCGACGGCTCGTTCGACGAGGTGCGGCTCGCTTCGCGCGAGTCGGAGGCGGAGATGGGCGTCACGGTCTTCCCCACCCGGCGCACGTACCGCTCCGACGGCCCGCGCCGGGACCCGCTCCCATGGGACGGCACGTACGCCGCATGGTGGAAGGAACGGGGGCGGCGCGCCACCTAGCCAGAGCAGCTCCGCGGCTCGGCTGTCTTCGTCGCCCAGCACCAACCTCACGCCTTCTCTTCGTCCGGTACGACGAATCTCGGCCCCTGTGACGTTGCCTATATTTCACCCACTCGTAGGCGGCGTTGCTAAGGAGCTGGGCTCATGGTGCGCAAAACGAACGGCCGCACGGCCGTTGCGACCCTCGCCGCAATGGCACTGGGTGTCTCCGCCGCCGGCTGTGGCGGCTCGGCGGGAGACGACCGGGGCGCCAAGGGCGACGGTACGGTCACCATCGCGGTGAACGGCGATCCGGGCACGCTGAGCCCGATGCAGACGCTGGTCGGCGCCGCACTGGCGATCAACCGGTTCGCGTACGCCTCGCTGGTGTCGATCGGGGCGGACGGGCAGTTGCAGCCGGCGGTCGCGACGAAGTGGACCGCGACCGCGACCTCGGCGACGTTCACCATCCGGGACGGGGTCACGTGCCAGGACGGCAGCCGCCTCACCGCGGCCGACGTGGCCGCGGAGTTCAACTACATCGGCGACCCGGCCAACAAGGTGCCGCTGATCGGGCTGACGGTCCCGGGCGGCGCGAAGGCCACCGCGGACGACACCGCGAACACCGTCACGGTGACGGCCCCGTCTCCGGCGCCGTTCATCGTGCAGAACACGGCCCTGCTGCCACTGCTGTGTCAGAAGGACCTCAAGGAACCGGCGGCGCTGGCCAAGGCCTCGGCGGCGACCGGACCGTATCAGCTGAGCGAGGCCGTGCCGGGCGATCACTACACCTATGTGAAACGCACCGGCTACACCTGGGGCCCGGGCGGCGCCACGAACGCCGACATGCCCGCCAAGGTTGTCTTCAAGGTCATCACCAACGAGACGACCGCGGCAAACCTGCTGCTCAGCGGACAACTGAATGTCGCCCAGATTCTTGGAGCCGATGGCGACCGGCTCGACGCCGCCCGGATGCAGCACAAAGACGCCGGCCTCCTGTTCGGGCAGCTGATCTTCAACGAGGCCGGCGGCCACGTCGCGGCGGACGAGCCGGTCCGCCGGGCGCTGGTCCAGGCGGTGGACCTCAAGCAGCTCGCGTCGGTCGCGACGAGCGGCCGGCCCGCCGATCCCAAGCACGTCGGCGAGCTCGACCCGGCCCCGTGCGGTGACGACGTCGTCTCCGGCAACGTGCCGCCGCACGACACCGCGGCCGCGGCCGCGGCGCTGACCGGCGCCGGCTGGGCCAAGGACGGCGGCGGCATCTGGGCCAAGGGCGGCAAGCAGCTCACGGTCGGCTACCTGTACTCCACGGTGATGGGCCCGGCGGTGGCCTCGGCGAGCGAGCTGGCGGCCAAGCAGTGGACGGAGTTCGGGGCGAAGGTCGTCAGCCGGGCCGTCGACCCGGCGAACCTGATGAGCACGCTGTCGGGCGGCGACTGGGATGTGGCGTGGCAGCCGTTCAACGTGTACTCCCCGGACCAGCTGGTGCCGTTCTTCTCCGGCCCGCGCCCGCCGCAGGGCAACAACCTCGCGGGCATCGCCAACCCGGACTACGAGGCCGGGGTGAAGCAGGCGATGGCGAAGCCGGGGGCCGAAGGATGTCCACTGTGGACGAGCGCCGAGTCGGCGTTGGTCAAGCGGCTCGACGTGGTGCCGTTCGCGATGAACACCACCCGGTACTACGGCAAGGGCGTCACGTTCCAGGTCGACGGCGGGGGCATCGTTCCCGGCACCCTGCGGGCCGGCGGCTGATGTCCTTGACCGCCGCGGTGCGCGCGTCCGAGGGCGCGCGCACCGCACTCCGGCATCACCCGTGGGCCGCTTTCGTCCTGCGGCGGACCGGCCGGCTCGCGGTGTCCCTGTTCGTGCTCGTCACCGCGTCGTTCGCGATGATCCACCTGATCCCCGGCGACCCGGTCAGGGCGGCGCTCGGGCCGTCCGCGGACCCGGGCCTGGTCGCCGCGCAGCGGCACGCGCTCGGGCTCGACGAGGCGCTGCCGGTCCAGTACGTGCACTTCCTGGGCCAGCTGTTCACCGGGCGGCTCGGCGACTCGATCAGCAACCAGATGCCGGTGTCCGAGGTGATCGCCGACCGGCTGCCGAACACGCTGCTGATCGCCGTCCCGGCATTCTGCCTCATCATGCTGCTGGCGATCCCGATCGGGATGGGCGCGGCGGTCTTCACCAGGGACGGCCGCCGGCGCCGGGCCGAGCTCGGCTTCGCCGCCGTCACCGGTGTCGTCTCGGCGGTCCCGGAGTTTCTCCTCGCGGTCGGACTGGTCGCGGTGTTCGCGGTGGCGTGGCCGATCCTCCCCGTGGCCTCACAGGACGGCCCGCTCTCGTACGTGCTGCCGGTGCTGTCGCTGACGATCGTCCCGGCCGCGGCGCTCGCCCGGATCGTGCGCGTCGAGGCGCTGCGCGTGCTCGGCGAGGACTACATGCGCACCGCGCGGGCCAAGCGGCTCCCGGCGCGGCTGCGGTACCTCCGCCATGCTCTTCCGAACCTGCTCACGGCCTCACTGACGGTCGGCGGGCTGCTGTTCACCTCGCTGATCGCCGGTACCGTCCTCGTCGAGAGCGTCTTCGCCTGGCCGGGCCTGGGCTCGACGATCGTCCAGGCGATCACCGCCCACGACTACCCGCTCGTGCAGGGCGCGGTCCTCGTGTTCGGCCTCGGCGCGCTGCTCATCACGTTCCTGGTCGACGTCGTGGTCGCGGCCGCCGATCCACAGTCCACGATCCGGGGGAACTAGCCGTGCGGCACAGACTCGGGCGCACGCTGCGCACGCCGGTTGGCCTGGCCGCCGCCGTGGCCGTCGTGTTCCTCGTGCTGGTCGCGGTGTTCGGCCCGATGCTGCTCGGCGCGCGGGCGGATGCGGTCGACACCGACGCGATCAACCAGAACCCAGGGCCGGGCCACCTGCTCGGCACGGACGCGCTCGGCCGCGACATCGCCGCCCGGGTCGTGGTGGCCACCCGGCTCTCGCTGGAGCTGGCCCTCGGCGCCGCGGCGATCGGGGTGACCGGCGGCGTGCTGCTTGGCGTGGCCCCGGCGCTGGTCGGCCGGCGGCTGGGGCGGCTGCTGACCGCGGCGGTCGGCATCCTGGTGGCCTTTCCGAGCCTGTTGTTCGTGCTCTTCCTCGCCACGATCTTCGGCGTCGGGGCCCGGGGCGCGATGCTGGCGATCGGCCTGGCCCTCGTGCCGCCGATGGCGCGCCTGGTGCAGAACCTGACGGCGTCCGTCGCCGGCTCGGACTACGTCGCCGCGGCCCGTGTGCTCGGCGTCGGCCGCTGGCGCATGATGACCCGGCACCTGCTGCCGAACGTCGCCGAGCCCTGCGTCCTGTTCGCGGCCACCGCCACGGCCGGGTCCCTGGTGGCGTTCGCCGGGCTGTCGTTCCTCGGGCTCGGCGTGCAGCAACCGGAGTACGACTGGGGCCGGCTGCTCAACGAACAGCTCAACCGGGTCTACGTCAACCCGCTCGCCGCCCTCGCCCCGGGCGCGGCGGTCGTCGTCACCGGGCTGATGCTGGCGCTGGTCGGGGAGACACTGGCGCAGGCCGGCGGCCGCCGGGCGGCCGGGGCGGTGCCGAAGTCCGGTCGCGCGTCCGGCACCGTGACCGCGAGCAGGAACATCGCCACCGACGTCGACACCCTGGTGGAGGTGCGGGACCTCACCGTCGGATTCGGGGTCGGCCGGGCCGCCGTGCGCGGGGTCTCCTTCCGCATCGCGCGGGGCGAGGCGGTCGGCCTGGTCGGCGAGTCCGGCTCGGGCAAGAGCCTCACCGCGCTCGCGCTGGCCGACCTGCTGCCGGTGACCGCGACCGCCGCGGCCGGGATGATGGTCGTGCCGAAGGCCGGCACCGAGACGGCCGTCGTGTTCCAGGATCCCATGACCTCGCTCAACCCCGCGCTGCGCGTCGGCCGGCAACTTGCGGAGGTGGCCGAGGTCCACCGCCGCGCCACGCGGCGGCAGGCGTGGCGGTCGGCGGTCGAGCGGCTCGCCGCGGTCGGCATCCCCACGGCCGAGCGGCGAGCGCGGCAGCGCCCGCACGAGTACTCCGGCGGTATGCGGCAGCGCGCCATGATCGGCATGGGCCTGATGGGCACGCCGCGGCTCATCATCGCCGACGAGCCGACCACCGCGCTCGACGTCACCGTCCAGCGGCAGGTCCTCGACCTGCTCGCCCAGGCGCGCCGGGACAGCGGCGCCGCGCTGCTGATGATCTCCCATGACCTCGGCGTCGTGGCGCAGGTCTGCGACCGGGTGCTGGTCATGTACGCCGGCGTCATCGTCGAGGAGCTGCCGGTCGCGGACCTGTTCACCGGCGCCCGGCATCCCTACACCCGCGCGCTGGCGCACGCGGTCCCGACGATGTCCACCGACCTCGAGGCGGAGCTGGCAACGATTCCCGGCCGCCCGCCGCAGCCGGGGGAGCGGATCGAGGGCTGCCCGTTCGCGCCGCGCTGCGCCTCCGCCGAGGACCGCTGCCGGACCGAGGCGCCGCCGACCGAGCGCCGCGACGACGGCGAGGGCAGCGTGGCCTGCTGGTTTCCGGTGGCCGCGCGGAAGGAGGCGATCGGATGAGTGCCTTGCAGGTGGATGAGCTCACGGTTCGGTACGGCCGGATGACGGCGGTGGACCGAGTGAGCCTGCAGGTCGCGCCCGGCAGCGTCACCGGGGTCGTGGGCGGCTCCGGCTCCGGCAAGTCCACCCTCGGCCGGGCCGTCGTCGGTCTGGCCCCGGTCTCCGGCGGCCGGATCCTCGTCGACGGCGCCGACGCGAAGTCCCTCCGCCATCGCGGCGCGCACCCCGTCCAGCTGGTGTTCCAGAATCCGTACGCGTCGCTGGACCCGCGGATGACGATCGGCGCGTCGGTCGCCGAGGCCCTGCCGCGGATGCCCGGGCCGCAGCGCCGGGACGAAGCGGCCCGATACCTCGACCTCGTCGACGTCGACCCGGCGTACCTCACGCGCACCCCGGACACGCTGTCGGGCGGGCAGCGGCAGCGGGTCGCGCTGGCCCGGGCGCTGGCGGCCCGGCCGCGGGTGCTGATCGCCGACGAGATCACCTCGGCGCTCGACGTGTCGGTCCAGGGAGCGGTACTCAACCTCCTGCGCCGGCTCCAGCGCGAGGCGGGTTTCGCGATGCTGTTCATCTCCCACGACCTCGCCGTGGTCCGCTACCTCTGCGACCGGATCGCGGTGCTGGACGAGGGGCGGCTCGTCGAAAGCGGCCCGGCGGACGAGGTGCTGCGCGATCCTCAGCATGAGACCACCCGCACGTTGCTCGCCAGCATCCCGGCCCGACCGGCGGTGCCCGGAGGCCAGGAGGCCGCCGCATGACCCGTTCGATATCCCCGGACGACCTCTACGACCTGCGGCTGCCGAGCGATCCGCAGGTGTCGCCGGACGGCGAACGGGTCGCGTACGTGCTGACCGGGGCCGATCGGGCCGGGGACCGCACGACCGGCGAGGTGTGGGAGGTGCGGGTGGCCGGCGGGGCGCCGCGGCGGCTGACCGAGGGCCCGGCCGACGCCGCGCCGCGCTGGTCGCCCGACGGCGTCACGCTCGCGTTCCTGCGGGACGGAGCGTTGTACACGCTGCCGGCCGACGGCGGGGAGCCCACGCGGCTCGCCGGCGAGGGCGCGCGATCGCCCGTCTGGAGCCCCGACGGGACGAGGATCGCGTTCGTCGCCCCGGCCGGCGAGTTCGACCGCACCGCGCCGGTCGTCATCGACCGCCTCGACTACAAGGCCGACGGCGCCGGTCGCACCGGCCCGGTCCGGGCCCACCTGTTCGTGGCCGACGTCAAGACGGGCGAGGTCGTCCAGGTCACCGCCGGGGACTATCACGTGGCGTTCCCGGTCTGGTCGCCCTACGGCGCACGGCTCGCCTTCGCCGCCGCCATCGGCGAGCGGGCCGACCTCTCCACCGCCAACGGCCTCTACGTGGTCGAGGTCGCCGACGCCGGCGCGGGACGGACCGCCGAGCCCCGGCTCGTCGGCTCCGCGACCGGCATCGCCATGCCCTGCGCCTGGTACGCCGACGGGTCCGCCCTGCTGGTCGTCGGCCGGGCCACGGCCGACATCGGCATCCTGCGCCTGATGCGCCAGCCGCTGGCCGGTGGCCCGGCCGAGGTCCTCACCGCCGGCCTGGACCGCAACGTCATGTACGGCCTGCCGGGCTACCCCGGCGCCGTCCCGCGGTTCGCCGGCGCCGACGTGCTGTTCGCGGCCCGCGACCGCGGCGTCTCCCGCCTGTACCGGCTGTCCGGGGGCACCGCCGAGCAGATCCCGCAGACCGCGGCGTTCGGCGTCAGCGGGCTCTCGGTCGCGCCGGCCTCCGGCCGGGCCGTCACCGTCGTCGCCGACCGGGCGCGGTTCGGCGAGATCGCCGCCGTCGGCCCGGCCGACGAGGTCACCGTCCTGACCGACCACCAGGCCCGGTCGCTGCCGGACGTCGAGCTGATCGCCTGTACCGAGCGGGACTTCGTCATCTCCGACGGCACGCCCGTGCACGGCCTGATCATCCGCGACCCCTCCGCCCCGCCCGGCGGCCCGCTCCTGCTCGACGTGCATGGTGGCCCGCACAACGCCTGGGCCTCACACGCCGATGCCATTCACGTGTACCACCAGACGCTGGCCGCCCGCGGCTGGACGATCCTGGCGCTGAACGTCCGCGGCAGCGACGGCTACGGTGAGGATTTCTACCGGGCGGTCGTCGGCGGCTGGGGCGAGCACGACGAACGGGACTTCCTCGAGCCGGTGGCGGCGCTGGTCGCCGAGGGCCTCGTCGACGGCGAACGGGTCGCCGTGACCGGGTACAGCTACGGCGGCTACATGGCCTGCTGGCTGTCGGCCCGGACCGGCACCTTCACGGCCGTCGCCGCCGGCGGCGTGGTCAGCGATCTGCTGAGCCTGTCCGGCACCTCCGACGAAGGGGAGGCCTTGGGCACCCTGGAGATCGGCGGCGGCCGCGACCGGCTGGTCGAGCTCTCGCCCCTGACCTATGTGGACGGGGTGCGCGCGCCCACCCTCATCCTGCACGGCGACGCCGACGAGACGTGCCCGGTCGGCCAGGCCGAGCAGTGGTTCCACGCGCTGCGCGCGCGTAGCGTCCGGACCCGGCTCGTGCTCTACCCCGGCAGCAGCCACCTGTTCATCCTGAACGGCCGGCCGTCGCACCGGGTCGACTACAACCAGCGGGTCGCCGACTGGGTCACCCGGCACACCAACGAACCCGAGGAGTGAGAACCATGATGTACGCCGAGCGCCTCGCCGCGCTGATCAGCGAGCACCGGGTGGCCGGGGCGAGCCTCGCTGTGCTGCACCACGGCGACGTCGTCGCCGAGGCCGCCGCCGGGTTCGCCCACCGCGGCGCCGGCATCGAGGCCACGACCGACACGGTGTTCCAGATCGGCTCCATCACCAAGGTGTGGACCGCCACCGTCGCCATGCAACTGGTCGAAGAGGGCAAGCTGGAGCTCGACGCGCCGATCCGGCGGGTGATGCCCGAGCTGCGACTGTCCACAGAGGAGCTGACGGAGGGCCTGACCCTGCGGCACCTGCTGTCGCACACGTCCGGCATCGACGGCGACTTCTTCGCCGACACCGGCCGCGGCGACGACAACCTCGAGCGGTACGCCGCGCTGCTGCGCGACGTGGCCGCGAACCACCCGCTCGGCGTGACCCAGTCGTACTGCAACGCCGGCTACAGCCTGCTGGGCCGCGTCCTGGAGGTCGTCACCGGCGTGACGTGGGACCAGCTCATGCGCGAGCGCCTCTTCCAGCCGCTCGGCCTGACCCACACCGGCACCTTGCCGGAGGAGGCGCTGCTGCACCGGGCGGCGATCGGCCACGGCGGCGAGCCGCTGACGCCGGTGCCCATGTGGGGCCTGATGCGCTCCGCCGGGCCGGCCGGCCTCATCCACGCCACGGCGCGCGACGTGCTGAAGTTCGCCAAGCTGCACCTGAGCCGGGGCGTCACCGAGGACGGCACCCGCCTGCTCAGCGAGAGCACCGCCGCGCTGATGCGCCAACCCCAGGTGGCCATGCCCGACCCGTACGTGCTCGGCAAGCAGTGGGCCCTGGGCTGGTTCCTCGACGAATGGGACGGCACCGCGGTGTACGGCCACGACGGCGGGACCATCGGCCAGTCGGCCTACCTGCGCGTGCTGCCGGAGCTCGACCTGGCCGTCGTCCTGCTGACCAACGGCGGCAGCTCGGCGGCGCTGTACCACCAGCTCTTCGCCGAGATCGTCCACGAGCTGGCCGGGGTCGCCATGCGCCCGGCCGTCGGGCCCTCGCCCGAGCCGCTGCCGTTCGACCCGGCGGACTACGTGGGCCGCTACGAGCGGGCCGGTCAGCACCTGGAGGTCGTGGAGCGCGACGGCAAGCTGTACCTCGTCTCGAGCAACGTCGGCCACCTGGCCGCCGTGGCCGGCGAACAGCGCACCGAGCTGGAGATGCACACCTTCGAGAAGGACGCCTTCGTGGTCATGCGCCACGACGTCGGCATCCACTTCCCGGTCGTCTTCTACAACCTGCCCGACGGCTCCCGGTACCTGCACCACGGCGTGCGGGCGACCCCGAAGGTCGCCTGACGTGCCCCACCCCCTCCAGGCGCTGCAGGTCCGGCTGCCGGACCTGCTCGCCGACCTGGAAGAGCTCATCCGCGCCGAGTCGCCGACGGCGGACCGCCTGGCGTCGGCGCGCTGCGCGGACACGGTGGCGGCCCTCGGCGCCCGCCTGACCGGCGCCGAACCCGAGCGCCTGGCCGAGGGCGGCAGCGTCCAACTGCGCTGGCGCTTCGGCGCGGGGGACCGGGTCCTGCTCCTCGGGCACTGCGACACGGTCTGGCCGCTCGGCACCCTGGCGACCCACCCGTTCACGGTGAGCGACGGGCGGCTGACCGGCCCCGGCTGCTACGACATGAAGGCCGGGCTGGTCCAGATGTTCCACGCGCTCGCGGTGCTGGACTCGCTCGACGGCGTGACCGTGCTCGTCACCACCGACGAGGAGCACGGCTCACCGGACTCCCGAGACCTGATCGAGGCCGAGGCGCGGCGGGTCCGCGCGGCGCTGGTCCTGGAGGCCAGCGGACCCGGCGGCGCGCTGAAGACCGCCCGCAAGGGCGTGTCCACATACGACCTTCGGGTCGTCGGCCGCGCCGCGCACGCCGGGCTGGACCCGCACCTCGGCATCAACACGACGATGGAGCTGGCCCACCAGGTCCTGGCGATCGCCGGCCTCGCCGACCCCGCGTCCGGGACCACCGTGACACCGACCGTCATGGCCTCGGGCACCACCCGCAACACGGTTCCCGACGCCGGGGAACTCCAGCTGGACGTCCGCGTCGCCACGATCGCCGAGCAGCACCGGGTCGACGCGGCGATGCGAGCCCGGCAGCCCGTCACGCCGGGAGCCCGGCTCGAACTGGCCGGTGGCCCGAACCGGCCGCCGATGGAGGAACGCTCGTCCGCCGACCTCTTCGCCCGGGCCGCACGGATCCATGAGGAGCTGGGGCTCGGACAGCTGCACGGGCTCGCCGTCGGCGGCGCCTCCGACGGCAACCTCACCGCCGGTGCCGGCACACCGACCCTGGACGGCCTCGGCGCCGTCGGAGGCGGCGCCCACGCCGACGACGAACACGTCTCGGTCGAGCACCTTCCGCAGCGTGCGGCGCTGCTCGCGGTGCTCGTGCGCGACCTCCTGGCGCCCGGTTCGAAGGACTGACATGACAGACCAACACCCCACCGTCGCCACGGCGGCCCCGCGCACGGCCGGCGCCGAGCACGTCATCGAGGCCACGGCGCTGGCCGAGGCGACCGCGGACGCCGCCGGCATCGCCGTCGCCGAGCTCGGCACGATCGAGGAGATGACCGAAGCCTGCGCGCTGCTGGACCACATCTGGCGGCCCGACCCCGGCGATCCGCTGATCACCTTGAAGCTGCTGAAGGGGCTGTCGCACTCCGGCAGCTACGTGGCGGGGGTCTTCGCCGACGGCAAGCTGGCCGGGGCGTGCGTGGGTTTCCTGGCGTCCGACGGGCTCCACTCGCACATCGCGGGCATCGACTCCACGCTGCGCGGCCGCCACGCCGGGCTCGCCCTCAAGTTGCACCAGCGGGCCTGGGCGCTGCGCCGCGGCATCGGCCTGATCAGCTGGACGTTCGACCCGCTGGTCAGCCGCAACGCCTACTTCAACCTGACCAAGCTGGGCGCGGTGCCCACGCAGTACCTGGCGAACTTCTACGGCGCCATGCACGACGAGATCAACGCCGGCACCGAGACCGACCGGCTGCTCGTGCACTGGGACCTCACCTCGGGTGTCGCCGCGCCTCCGGTGGACGGGGCGTTGGACAGGGCGGTGGACGGCCTCAGCGTCGGGCCGGACGGCGGCCCGGTCCGCGGTCGCGTCGACGGCCGCCGGGTGCTGGTCGCCGTGCCGGCCGACATCGAACGGCTGCGGCGCGCCGACCCGGCCGCCGCGGGCCGGTGGCGCGCCGCCACCCGCGAGGTGCTCGGCGGGCTGATGGCCACCGGGCACACCGTCACCGGCTTCACCCGCGACGGCCGGTACGTGATCGAAGGGCAGGACGAGCGATGAGACTGACCGGCGTCGAGATCCGGCAGATCGCGGTGCCGCTCGTGGCGCCGTTCCGGACCTCGTTCGGCACGCAGCACGCGCGCGAGATCGTCCTGGTCCGCGCGGTGACGGAGGACGGCGAGGGCTGGGGCGAGTGCGGGGCGATGGCCGCGCCGTTGTACTCCTCGGAGTACACCAGCGCCGTCGCCGACGTGCTGCGCGACTACCTGATCCCGGCGCTGGCCGCGGTGCCGGAGCTCGACCCGTGGCGGGTCGCGCCGGCGCTCGAGCCGATCAAGGGGCACCGGATGGCGAAGGCGGCGCTGGAGACCGCCGTGCTGGACGCCTGGCTCCGCGCGCACCGGATCTCCTTCGCGACGTGGCTCGGCGCGACCCGGGAGCGGGTCGCCGCGGGAGTCTCGGTCGGCATCATGGACTCGATCCCGCGGCTGCTGGACGCGGTCGGCGGCTACCTCGCCGAGGGCTACGTCCGGATCAAGCTCAAGATCGAGCCGGGGTGGGACGTCGAGCCGGTGCGGGCCGTGCGGGAGCGCTTCGGCGACGAGGTGCTGCTGCAGGTGGACGCCAACACCGCGTACCGGGTCGCGGACGCGCACCACCTGGCCCGGCTGGACCCCTTCGACCTGCTCCTGATCGAGCAGCCGCTGGACGAGGAGGACATCCGCGGCCACGCGAAACTGGCCGAGATCGTGCGCACGCCGATCTGCCTCGACGAGTCGATCGTCTCCGCGCGGTCGGCGGCGGACGCGATCGCGCTGGGCGCCTGCTCCGTGGTGAACATCAAGCCCAGCCGGGTCGGCGGCTACCTGGAGGCGCGGCGCGTCCACGACGTGTGCGTCGCCAACGGCGTGCCGGTGTGGTGCGGCGGGATGCTGGAGACCGGCCTCGGGCGCGCGGCGAACGTGGCCCTGGCGGCGCTGCCCGGCTTCACGCTGCCCGGCGACACGTCCGCCTCGGATCGCTACTACGCGACCGACATCACCGAGCCGTTCGTGCTCGTCGACGGGCACCTCGACGTCCCTCGGGAGCCCGGGCTGGGCCGCGTGCCGATCCCGGACCGGCTGGAGAGCGTCACGGTGACGAAGGAGTGGATTACCGTACGATCATGACATCGCCACGGGCCGTCCTGGGGCGGATCCTCACCGATCTCGGCTCGACGCTGGTCGACCTGGTGGCCGGGCGCGCGGATCCGGATCGGCCGGTCACCGGGGTGCTCATCCACGACCCCGGCGACGAGTCGGCGCGGCTGCCCGGCGCCGTGGTGCTCGGCGTGGGCGTCTACGGCGCCGAGCCCGTCGCCGCCCTGATCGGCCACGCCCGGGCGATCGGCGCGGCCGCGCTGGTGGTCCGCTCGCCGGTCGCCGCGGAGGGCCCGGTCGCCGAGGCGGCGGCCCGCCACGACCTGCCCGTGCTGGGGCTGACCCCGGGCGCCTCCTGGGCCCAGGTCGCGGCCTTGCTGCGCGCCCTGCTCGCCACCGACGAGGTCGGCACGGTCGGGCGCCCCGGCGAGCCCGGCGGCGACGACCCGCTGTCGGGGGACCTGTTCGCCATGGCGAACGCCGCGGCCGGTCTCGTCGGCGGCCCCGTCACGGTCGAGGACCGCGGCGGCCGCGTCCTGGCCTTCTCCAGCCGGCAGGAGGAGGGCGACGAGGCCCGCATCGCCACCATCCTCGACCGGCAGGTCCCCGCCGAGAAGCTGCGCGCGCTCGAGCAACGGGGCGATTTCCAGAATTTGTACCGCACCGACGGCCCCATCTACATCGACGGCATCGCCGGCAAGCCCCGGGCGGCGATCGCGGTCCGCGCCGGCGGCGAGATCCTCGGCTCGATCTGGGTCGTGGTCGACGGCCCGCTCTCCGAGGTCCAGGACCGGGCGCTGCGCGAGTCGGCCAAGCTCGCCGCCCTGCAACTGCTGCGCCAGCGCAGCAGCGCGGACGCCGAGCGCCGGCTGCGGGCGGACCTGCTGGCGACGGTGCTGGAGGGCGGCGCGGGCGCGTCCCGGGCCGCCGCCCGGCTCGGGCTGACGGGCGAGCCGGCGTGCGTGCTGGCCGTGCTGGCCGTCGACGCGAACCCGCCGCCCGGCGATCTCGCCCCGGCCGTCACGCCCGACCGCGTGGCGGCGGGCGACCTGCTGGCCGGGGCGCTGGCCCTGCACCTGAGCGCGATCCACCCCCGCGCCGCCGTCGCGGGCCTCGGCGGCGTCATCTACGCCGTCCTGCCGACCACGTCCGAGGCACGGGCCCAGCGCATCGCCGAGGAGTTCCTCGGCCGCATCGGGACCCGGATGCCGGCCCTGATCGGCATCGGCCGGGTGGCCGAGCGCCCGACCGACCTGCGCCGGTCGCGCGCCGACGGCGACCGAGTCCTGCGGGTGCTCGCCCGCGGGCACTCCCGGCCGCGGGTCGCGCGACTCCCCGAGGTCTACGTCGCCTCCCTGCTGGAGGACCTCTCCGATCGCATCGCCGCCGAGGAGGACGTCCCGGACGTCGCGGTGGTGCGCCTGCGCGCGCACGACGCCCGCCACCAGTCCGCGTTCACCGAGACCCTCGCGGCGTGGCTGGACAGCTTCGGCGACGTCCCCGCCGCCGCCGCGGCGGTCCACGTGCACCCCAACACCTTCCGCTACCGCCTCAAACGGATCGCCGAGGTGTCGGGCATCGACCTGGCCGACCCCGACGACCGCTTCGAGGCGATGCTGCAGCTGCGGCTCGGCCTGGGGGACCATCTGTCGTGACAGCTCCGGCACGGCAGATGTGGCCGCTGTACGCGGCGGGGTTCACGACGGCCTTCGGCGCGCACGGCATCGCCGCGAACCTCGGGGGGTTCTCGGCGGACGCGGTCACGTCGTTGCTGGTCCTGGGCGGCCTCCTGGCCCTGTACGACGGGGCCGAGGTGCTGCTCAAGCCGGTGTTCGGCAGCCTGGCCGATCGGGTCGGGGCCCGTCCGCTGCTGCTGGGCGGCCTGGTCGCCTTCGCCGCCGCCTCCGCGGTGTACGTGGTGGCGGACCGGCCGTCGTGGTTGTGGGTCGCCCGGCTGGGCCAGGGCGCGGCGGCGTCGGCGTTCTCGCCGGCGGCCTCGGCGCTCGTCGCCCGGCTGAATCCCGCGGCGAAGCACGGCCGGGCGTTCGGCTCGTACGGCTTCTACAAGTCGATCGGCTACACCCTGGGCCCGCTGCTCGGCGGGGTGCTGGCGTGGGCGGGCGGGCTGCGCCTGCTGTTCGCCGTGCTGACGGTCCTGGGCGCGGCGGTGGCGGTCTGGGTGCTCCTGGCGGTGCCGGTGGTGGCGCCGCTGCCGAAGGCGCGGCAGACGGTGCTGGACCTGGTGCGCCGGTTGACGGACCGGGCGTTCCTGGCCCCGACCGGCGCCCTGGCGGCGGCGACGGCGGCGCTGTCGGTCGGGGTCGGGTTCCTGCCGGTCAGCGGGCGGGCAGCCGGGCTCGGGACGGTCGCGACCGGCGCGGCCGTGTCGGTGCTGGCCGCCTGCGCGGCGGTGGTGCAGCCGTGGGCCGGCCGCGCCCTCGACGCCGGGCGGCTGACGACCCGCACCGGCCTGGGCGTGGGTCTGGCGGTCGCGGCCGCGGGCCTGGGGTGCGCGATGGTGCCCGGCCTGGTCGGGGTGCTGTCCGCGGCCGTGCTGATCGGGGCCGGTACCGGGCTGATGACGCCGCTGGGGTTCGCGGCGCTGGCCGCGGGGACGCCGACGGAGCGGCTGGGGCAGACAATGGGCTCCGCGGAGCTGGGCCGGGAGCTCGGTGACGCCGGCGGGCCGCTGCTGGTGGCCGCGGTGGCCTCGGCGACGGCCCTCATGTACGGGTTCGCGGCGCTCGCCGTCCTGCTCGCGGCCGGAGCAGTGCTCGCGTTCGCCGCCCGGTCCACCCGCGCCCCGACGCCTTAGCCCGGCTCGTCGCCGGCTTCGGCCGCCGGGAACAGCACGGTGATCGTGGTGCCCGTGCCGGGGTGGGTGCACGGGACCGGAGTCTCGTGCGGGTGGTGGTGGGCGGGGCCGGAACAGCAGCGCAGCCGGCCGCCGTGGGCGGTGACGATCGCCTCGACGGACCGGCCCGCGCCGAGTGGCCGCCACCTGGCCGGCGGTGAGCAGCGGCCGGGTGGTGAGGCCGGGGCTGGCCCGCAGGACCGCGCCGGAGCGGTCGAGGATCTGGTACAGGCCGCCGGAGACGATCGCGGGGTTGCGGGGGCCGAGGGTGCCGTCGTGCAGGGCGGCCGCGACCGCCGCGCTCTCGGTGGTGAGGTCGGCATCGAGGCGCCGGTCCAGGGCGTACTGCACCCGCAGGTACACGAACCCGCCCGCCCCGGTGAGCACGACCAGCATGGCCGCGGCGAACCCGGCGATGAGCCGGACCCGCAGCGGCACGCGCCGCCACCGCGTCGAAGCGGCCGGTGGCCGCGGCGAGCAGCCCGTCCGGGCCGGTGTGCCGGGTCTCGGTGTCGTGGCCGGCCTCGGCCAGGCCGCGGGCGACCAGCTGGGCGAGGCGCCGCTCGTCCTCCACTACCAGTACGCGCATGCCGCCGAGTGCATCACGCCACCGGCGGCGTTCATCCTCCTTTCATCTTCGGCGGCCTACCGTCCGGTCACGGCGGACATGAGGAGGCGTCGCGATGCATGCGCTGGTCGATCACTACGGCTACCTTGGCCTGGCCCTGATCGTGCTCGTGGAGGGGTTCGGGGTGCCGGCCCCGGGCGAGACCCTGATCATTCTGGCCGCCGGGCTGGCCGGGCACGGCCGGCTCAACGTCATCGCCGTGGGTGCGGTCGCGTTCGCCGCGGCGGTCGCCGGGGACAGCATCGGGTACTGGATCGGCCGCTCCGGCGGGCGTCGGCTCGTGCTGCGCTTCGGCCGGTACGTCCGGCTGAGCGAGGCACGGCTGGAGCGGATGGAGCGGTTCATGGCCCGCCGCGGCCCGATCGTCGTCGCCGCCGCCCGGTTCGTCGAGGGCCTGCGGCAGCTCAACGGGGTCGTGGCCGGGGTTACCGGCATGCCGTGGCGGCGGTTCGTCGTGTTCAACGCGCTCGGCGCGGCGCTGTGGGTGGGCTTGTGGACGACGGCCGGGTACCTGGTCGGTGACCACCTGCCGGCGATCCATGCCGCGGTCGGCCGTTTCCAGTGGTACGCGGTGGCGGCGCTCGTCGCCGTCGTGGCCGCCTGGCTGCTGCTCCGCCGCGCACGCCGCCGCGAGTAGCGGCTTCATGTCTGTTTCATGTGGCGTCTCTAGCGTCGGCGGACATGAGCGATGTGCTGGCGGTCAACGCCGTCGACCTGCTCGGCCGGGACAAGGAGAAGGTCCGCGGCTACTCCTTCGGCATGCGCCAGCGCCTCGGCGTCGCCGCCGCCCTGCCGCGCCAGCCGCGGCTGCTGGTCCTCGACGAGCCCGCGAACGGCCTCGACCCGGCCGGCATCCGCGACATGCGCGCCCTCGTCAAGCGCCACGCCGGCAGCGGCCTGACCGTGCTGCTGTCCAGCCACGACATGGCCGAGGTCGAGCAGATCTGCGACGACGTCACCATCATGCGCACCGGCCAGGTCGTCTACCACGGCCCCATCGCCACCCTGCGCGACCGGGCGCCGGCCCAGGCGCACCGGCTCACCACCACCGACAACGAGCGCGCCGCCGCCTTCGCGAAAGCCCGCGCCCTGGACATCGAGGTGGCCGACGGCGGCCTACCCCAACGGCTGACGGCGTGCGGGTGCCGCTCGTGGCCTAGGTCTGCGGTGCCAGGGTGGGCAGGACGTCGAACTCGTGCTGCCCGAACGCGACTGGCGCGGCCGGGCGGGGGAGAGCGGTAAGGCGTCGACGTTTCGCTCAACCGGCGCGGCGCCGTGCCGATGCGGGAGGCGGAGAGGTGAGGTCGATGCGTACAGCCGCCGTCCGGCCGACAGGGCAGGAGCGCAGCTTCGGCGAGCATGAGCTGATCGTGACCAAGACCGACCTCAAGGGCGTGATCACGTACGCCAATCCGGTCTTCCAGAAGGTGTCGAGCGTGACGGAGGCCGAGGCGGTCGGCCGGCCCCACAACATCATCCGGCATCCCGACATGCCGGCGGGCGTGTTCAAGCTCCTGTGGGACTCGATCCAGGCGGGCGACGAGGTGTTCGCCTACGTGCTCAACCTCGCCCGCGACGGCGCGCACTACTGGGTGCTGGCGCACGTGACGCCGTCGTTCGACCGGGCCGGCCGGATCGTCGGCTACCACTCCAGCCGCCGCCGCCCGGACCGGTCGGCGATCGCCGCGGTCGGCCCGCTGTATGCGGCAATGCGGGCCGAGGAGCGGCGGCACTCAAGGGCCGGCGAGGCCGCCGCGGCCGGGCTCGAGCTGCTGCTGGGCCGCCTCGACGGCGAGGGCCGCACCTACGACGAGTTCGTCTGGTCGCCGGCCGGCGGGCTCGCACCGAGCGGGCGGTGAGCCGCGTGCGGATCGGACGACGCCAGCAGGAGCCTCCGGCCGCGGATGCGGCCGCGGCGGCGCTGCTGACGCTGGCGCGGGTCGCCGAGCGCGTGGCGGCCGGTGACCTGGAGGCGCGTGTGCCCGACCTCGGCCCGCTGCCGGAGGCGGCCGCGGCGCGGGACGCGGTCAACGGGCTGCTCGACGTGACCGACGCGTTCGTGCGGGAGTCCGGCGCGGCGCTGACCGCGGCCGCCGAGGGGCGCTTCCACCGCCGCTTCCTGCCGCAAGGCATGCTGGGCGCGTTCGGCCTCGGCGCGGCCCAGATCAACCGGGCCACCGAGCGCCTGCGGGACGCGGCCGCCGGCCTGGTCGCGGCCGATCGCCGGCGGCTGGACCTCGCCGACCGCCTCGAGTCGGTCGTGCTGCGCGTGTCGGAGCAGGTGGCGGCGGCCGCCACCCAGCTCGGCGCGTCGGCGCACGGCCTGGCCCGCTTCGCCGCCGATGCCGTCAGCGACGCCGAGCAGGGGATGGTCACCGTCGGCGGTCTGCGTAGCGCGTCGGAGCAGATCCGCCGCGCGGTCGACCTCATCACCCAGGTCGCGTCGCAGACCCGGCTGCTGGCCCTCAACGCCACCATCGAGGCCGCCCGGGCCGGCGGGGCCGGCCGCGGCTTCAACGTCGTGGCGACCGAGGTCAAGACGCTCGCCTCGGAGACCGCGACGTTCAGCGAGGACATCGTGGCCCAGGTCGGCAACGTGCAGACGGCGGCGGCCGCGGCGATCGGCGTGCTCGAGTCGGTCACGGGAGCCCTGCGGGAGATGAGCGGCCTGGTCGACGGCGTCGCCGCCGCCACCGAGCGCGAGGATCGCGGCGCCGGACCTGGACTCGGCCGGCTCGCCGAGGACCTGCGCGGCGAGGTCCTCGGGCTGGTGGCGACGGTCCGCGGCGCGGTCTGACCTACACCGGGTTGGGGCCGTCGCCGCAGGACTGCGAGATGTACGTCGAGTAGCCGGACTTGATGCCCCAGTCGAGCACGACGCCCTGGCAGTTCGTGGTGTGGCCGCCCTGCTGGTGGGTGCGGGCGGCGTCGGAGTAGTACAGCCAGCCGCACATCGTGCCGGCGGCGCAGGCGCTGTAGGCGGACGCCGGGGTGACCGGGGCCAGCAGGAGCGTTCCAACGCCGACCGCGGACACCAGCGCGAGGCGGCGGAGCATCGAAGTCATGCAACGATGCTCGCCAATACGAGCCCGGCGCGCAAGGGCCTCAGTACGGCAGCGGCCCCGTCCCGAGACCCTTGATGCTCGCGCGGATCTTGTGGCTCTGCGCGACCGTCGCATAGCAGAGGTGCGAGCGCTCGCCGGCCTGCCACTCCGACTGGTCGTCGAGGTACGTGAACAGGCTGCGCACGTCGCGGCGCTTGCCCAGGGCCTGCGGCGTCAGCCCGAGCAGGCTCGCGACCAGGGCGTCGCACTTCTTGCCCACGAAGGCCTGCTGCGACTCATACGCCGGGTACACCCCGTCCGGCTGCTCGATGGAGCCGGCGTACTCGGCGTCGTGCAGGGTCGCGCAGTCGGCCCGCTTCTGGCTGGCGCCGTCGTAGAAGCCCTGAGGGTCGGGACTGTGGCCGATCAGCGTCGCGCAGCGCTGGGCGACCTTCCCGGGGCCTCCGGCGGCCAGGTCGCCCTTCAGGGTCCCGGTGCGCGCGAGGGCGGGAGCGGACCAGTCGGTGCGTTCGAACTCCGCGATCCCGCACACGTAGCCGCGGGCGCCGGCGGCCCAGTCGGAACTGGCGGGGCGGCCGATGTGCAGGAACAGCCAGCCGTTGTGCCAGTCGGCGCCCAGGTACGCGGTGGCGGCCTTGCCGCATTCGGCGTACGCGGCGCGCATTGCGGCGCTGCCCCAGCCGGGGACCTGCCCGCCGTCCGGGAACCGGCCGGTGCCCGCCACCTCGAGCTTGTGCGGCGTGTCGCAGCCGACCTCCTTGGCGACCGGGTCGGCCTTGTCGGCGTACGCGATGTTGCCGCCCGACGTCAGACACGCCCCGACCGCGGGCAGCACCTCAACCGGCGATGGCGACGGTGAAGGCCCCGCATGCTTGCCGGGATCGTCGGCGCCGGAGCACCCGGACAGCAGCAGGGCCGCGGCGACAGCGGTGACAAGCACGATACGACGCACGGCTACGCACACTAGATCAACTGAACCCGCGCGCGCAGCGGGGTCGGGCCGGTCAGTCGGTGCCGGCGCCGAAGCCGGGGCGGCCCGGTTGCCACTGCGGCTGGGTGTGCACGGCCCGGCGGGAGAAGCCACGCTGCTCGATGAGCACGCGCTGCAGGAGGCGGCAGGTCTCGCTCTCCCCGGCCACATACGCCGCGCCCGGGCCGGCGGGCAGGTCCAGATCGGCGACGGCGCGCAGCAGCACCCGGGACGCGACCGCGGACGCCCGGCCGCGGTGGACCCAGGGCAGGGCGGGCACGCCGGGGAAGCCGGGCATCTCGTCCGCCTCGCTCACGGACTCGAAGACGCCGAGCGCCGGGCGCCCCGGTGCCGAGCGGTGCAACGCGGCTCGCATGGCCAGAAGGGGTAGCTAGCCGCTGGCAAGGCGTGCATCTTGGCGCTCTTGAGACAGCTATGATGCTCTTGCGAATCTGAAGGAATGGGCGACGTCGACCGGCGTCGCGTACATCGCCGCTCGGCGGCAGTACGCGGCCGGGACATTGCCCGTTCCCACCTGCCGGATCGGTCGGCTGATCATGGTCGGGAGCCGGTCACCGGCCGGAAGCTCGGCGTGGACCGCGTGGTGACCGAGGTCGGCTCCGCGTTGAACGGGCATCGCAAGAAGTTCCTCGCGCTGCTGTGCGACCCGGCCGTGTCGACGATCGTGGTCGAGCACCGTGATCGGTTCGCCCGCTTCGGCGCCGCGTACGTCGAGGCCGCGCTGAGCGCGCAGGGCCGTCGACTGCTGGTGGTCGATCCGGCCGAGGTCGATGACGACCTGGTTCGCGATGTACCCGAGATCCTGACGTCGCTGTGCGCAGGGCTTTACGGCCGACGTGCCGCCGCGAACCGTGCCCGCCGCGCGGTCGAGGCCGCAACCGGAAGCGGCCCGGTGTGAAGACCGTCCAGGCGTACCGGTTCGCGCTCGACCTGACCTCGGGTCAGGTGCGGGATGTCCTGGCGCATGCTAGGGCGGCCCGGGTTGCGCACAACTGGGCGCTCGCGAGGGTCAAGGCTGTGATGGACCAGCGCAGCGCGGAACGTTCGTACGGTGTGCCGGACGAACTGCTGACGCCGTCGCTGTCCTGGTCGCTCGCTGGTCTGCGGAAGGCGTGGAACGCCGCGAAGAACGACGTTGCGCCGTGGTGGGGTGGTGTCTCCAAGGAGGCGTTCAACACCGGTTTGGATGCACTCGCTCGTGCGTTGAAGAACTGGGCCGACTCCCGAACTGGGAAACGCGCGGGGCGGCCAGCCGGGTTTCCGCGGTTGAAGTCCCGCCGCCGAACCGCGCCATCGGTACGGTTCACCACCGGCGCGATCCGGGTCGAGCCGGACCGCATGCACGTCGTGCTCCCGCGGCTGGGCCGGTTGAAACTGCACGAGTCCGCCCGCAAACTCGCCCGCCGTCTCGAGGCAGGCACGGCACGGATCATGTCCGCGGCCGTGCGCCGTGACGGCGGACGCTGGCACGTGTCGTTCACCGTCGAGGTCGAACGCGTCGAACGGCACCCGGCGCGGCCGGATTCGGTGGTCGGGGTGGACGTCGGGATCAAACATCTTGCGGTGCTGTCGACCGGCGAACTTGTGCCGAACCCGCGTCACCTGGCCGGCGCACAGACCCGGCTCCGCGCGCTCGGCCGGGCGCTGTCCCGCAAGACCGGCCCGGACCGGCGCACCGGCCGGCGGCCGTCGAAGCGATGGGAACGCGCCGCTGCCAGGCTCGGCCAAGCCCACGCGCGGGTGGCGAACCTGCGCCGCGATGGCCTGCACAAGCTCACCACCCGGCTTGCCCGCGAGCACGGCACCGTTGTGGTCGAAGACCTCAACGTCACTGGCATGCTCGGCAATCGGAGTCTCGCGCGGCACGTCGCCGACGCCGGGTTCGCGCAGATCCGCCGCCAGTTGGCGTACAAGACGCAATGGTACGGTGGCCGGATACTGGTGGCCGACCGCTGGTACCCGTCCAGCAAAACCTGCTCAGGCTGTGGTGCGGCGAAAGCCAAGCTGGCCCTGGCCGAGCGTGAATATCACTGCGAGGCGTGCGGCCTGGTCGTGGACCGTGACCGCAACGCCGCCCTGAACCTGGCCGCCTTGGCGGCTGCATTCGACACCGCCGGGAGTGGCCCGGTGGCAGCACGTGGAGCCGACCAGAAGACCCGCGTACGCGGGCAGGTGGCTACGAAGCGTGAACCCGGCACGACGCCAGTCGGTCAGACCGGGACCGTCTCACCGCAAGGCGGGACGACCGACCGTGTGCTCACCCGAGCGCACTGAGAGGAAACGGTACCGCACCCGTCTCGTCCCCCCGCCGAAGACGTGGAACGCCGCCGTCATCCAGCGTGATCTTGGTGCGCGGCGGCTCCAGCGTGATCCGGTCGCCGGGTTCCGCCTTGCGGGCCCAGGCGCAGCCCGGCCCGTCGGCGTCGTGCAGGGCGATGCGCAGCGACAGCAGGGAGCTTGCGGGGTCGTGGCGCCAGATGGAGTACACCCGGCGCGCCTCGCCGTCGTCGGCGGGCACCCGCACCACGAGGTGCGCACCGGGGCGGACCCGCAGGCTGGGCACGTCGGGGCCGACGAGGTCGATCTCGCGCATCGAACCGGTGACGTCCCGCACCTCCCGCACCCGCGCCGGCAGATTCGGCCGGGGGTTGCGCCGGGGGTACGTCACCCCGCGAGACTAGCAACCGGACGGTGTCACGGCCCCTACACGCGGCCGGTCCCGCGCAGCGACCAGCCCACGAGCTGCCGGATCGCCAGGATCGTCGCGGCGACCAGCAGCGGCTCCCAGCCCGGCGTCGCGCCCAGGCGCAGCAGCCCGGCGGCGAGCCAGAAGTCCAGGGCCATCCGCAGCGCCTCCCGCACGTCCCGGCCGAGCGCCAGGGTGACGGCGCCGGTGACGAGCCCGGCGGCGATGCAGCCGAGCGCGGCGTATCCCAGCAGCACGCTCATCCCAGCGGGCCACCCGCGTCCCGTCGCGCCAGCTCGGCTCGCTCCTCCTTGATCTCGCGGCCCAGGAAGTAGTTGAGTGCGGTGCGGATCGCGGCGATGGCGGCGAGCTCGCCGATCCCGCGCAGCGTCGGGGCGATCGCGGTGCGCAGGATGTCCGAGGCGAGCTGGAACTCCAGGCCGAGCGCGAGGAACCGGCCGAGCCCAAGCCGGATGGGCACGAAGCTCTCGGTGCTCCGGGTGCGGACCGCGGCGACCACGAACCGCCCGAACGCGACGATCGCGCCGACGAAGACGACGATCGCGCCGGCGACCTCGACGATCCGGACGAGCAGCTCGACGGCCGAGGCCAGCCACGCCTCGCCGAACAGGTTGTCCATGCCGTGCCGTTGCCCGCCGCGGGGCTGTCCACACCTCCCGCGCGCTCAGTGCTGGACGAGGCCGCCGACCGGGACCGGGGCCACGTGCCCGGTGGCGGGCGTCGTCAGCGCCAGGGCGAGGCCGACGTCGACGAGGGACGAGCGGCGCAGGGCGGTGACGCCGGCGATCGGGGTCCAGGACGGTTCGGCGGTGTCGCCGTTCGGCTCGGGCCGCAGGGTGCCGCCGGCGACGCGGACCCGGTAGAAGATCCCGACGTTCTGGTGCTCGATGCCGTGGCGGGCCTCGGCGGGCGGGATCACGCGTGAGTCGACGCCGAGCAGGCGGTCGACCACGCCCGTGTGGCCGGTCTCCTCCAGCAGCTCCCGCAGTACCGTGTCGAAGGGGTCCTCGCCGTGCTCGACGCGGCCGCCGGGCAGCGTCCACACCGGGCCGCAGCGGGCGAGCAGGACCCGGTGGGCCTCGATGCACAGCGCGTACGCCGCCAGCCGGAAACTCATCCAGCGACGATATCTGCTAAGAACAGGCATGGCTTCGTTGCGCGGTGCCGGGCGGGGGATGGCGATCGCGACCGCGGTGTCGCGGGTCGCGGGGTTCGCGCGGATCGGGGTGCTCATCGCGGCGCTCGGGCTCGGGACCCGGCTGCTGGACACGTACAACGTGGCCAACACGCTGCCCAACGCGGTCTTCGAGCTCGTCGTCGGCGGGGCGATGGCCAGTGTCGTCGTGCCGTTGCTCGCGCGGGCGGCGGTCACCGAGGCCGACGACGGCGTCGTGTACGCGCAACGGCTGCTGTCGCTCATGGTGTACGGGCTGAGCCTCGTCACCGTCGTGGCCGTCGTCGCCGCGCCGTGGCTCGTGGACGTGTACGCGCCGGGCTTCACCGGGCCGCAGCGCCACCTCGCCGTGGTGTTCAGCTGGTACTTCCTGCCGCAGATCCTGGCCTACGGCGTCGGGGCCACGGCCGGGGCCGTGCTCAACATGCGCGGGCGGTTCGCCGTGCCCGCGTGGGCGCCGCTCGTCAACAGCCTCATCGTGATCGCGGTCGGCGGCGTGTACCTCGCGATCGGGGGCAGCACGCGGATCGACGGGCTCACGACGATACACCTGATGCTGTTGGCACTGGGAACGACCGCCGGCGTCGTCGGGCAGACCGCACTCGTCGTGTTCGCCCTCGCGCGCAGCGGCTTCCCGTTGCGGCTGCACCTGGACCCGCGGGGCATCGCGGTGCGGCGGATAGGCCGGCTCGGCGCGTGGGTGCTGCTGTCGGTCCTCGGGGCGCAGGTCATGCTCGCGGCGGCCACGCGCGCGGCGTCGCTGAGCGGGCCCGGCGGGGTCACGTCGTACCAGACCGCGTACGCGATTTTCCAGGTCCCCGTCGCCGTCATCGCGATGTCGGTGATGACCGCGATGCTGCCCCGCCTCAGCCGCAGCGCCGCCCGCCGCGACCACGAGCGCGTCATCGGCGACCTGTCCCTCGCGGTGCGGGTCGCGGCCGTCGCCCTCGCGCCGGCCGCCGTGGGCATGGTCGTGCTCGGCAGGCCGGTCGCCGCGCTCGTGTTCGGCCACGGCCGCAGTGTCACCATGCTCGGCGTCGTGGTGGCCGCGTTCGGGCTGGCGCTGCTGCCGTTCGCGGCGTACACGATCCTGCAGCGCGGCTTCTACGCGCTGCAGGACACGCGGTCGCCGGCCCTGATCACCGCGGCGGTCAGCACCGTCGGCGTGGCCGGCTGCGCGGCCGCGACGTGGCTGCTGCCGGCCGCGGACATCGTGGTCGGGGTGCCGCTCGCGTACGCCGCGGCGTACACGGTCGGCCTGGTCGCGACCGCGCTCGTGCTGCGCCGCCGCCTCGGCCGCATCGACGGGCACCGGATCGTGCGCACCCACGCGAAGGTCCTCGTCGCGGCGTCGGTGGCCGCCGTGGGCGCGGCGCTCGCGGGGAGCGTCATGACCGCGGTGCTCGCTGGGCTGGTCGGGCTCGTGCTGTACTTGGCCGCCGCGGCCGCGCTGCGCCTCACAGAACTGCGGCAGCTACGCTTCTAAGGGCGTAATCCGCGGGCGTCGGCCGGGATACCCCAGTGCTCCAGGTTCACCACCCAATCATGCGTGACCAGGCGATATCGTCGGCCGGTGTCGTCACCTCGCCCGGCCACCGTGACCGCCGCCGCCCTGTCGCTGGCGGTGTGCGCGGCGCTGCAACTCACGCTCTTCGTGCTGCTGGCCGCCAGCAGCAAGGGTGACAGCTACGTGACGAGTGTGGGGTACACCGTCACGTTCTGGGGATTCGTGGGCTTCGCCGCCGCCGCATCCTGGGTCTGGCGGGGTCTGCGCGGCGCACGCGTGATGACCTGGCTCGTCGCGTCGATCGCCGCACCGGCGTGCGGCGCGTTCGACTATGCGTTGGTCGGGTTCGTGACGTCCGGCAACGCCGGGCTCGCGATCGTGTTCGGTCTGTCGACGCTGGCCCTGGTGCTGGGATTGGTCTTCCTGCTGGTGCCGTCGTCGAATGCCCACTTCCGGGCGATCGACCGGTCGGGCCGGTCACGGGCATAGCCTTCATCCGGTGTCGGCCGGGCACACCCGCTGCGCCGGTGAGGCCCGCGGGTCACCACTGGACCTGGCGGCATTCGGCGGGGCGCATGACACTCGAGTGGATCTCGAGATCGGCGCTGCCGCGGTCCAGGATGACCCGGACGCACGAACCGATCAGGATCCGGTTGCGCGGCCGCGGCGCGGGCTCGTCTTCGTTCCCGTGGTCGATCGACACGGTCACGTTGATAACACAGGGCTGCTGGTGCCGGAGATTGACCAGGGTGCACCTGCCGCCAGCCGGGAAGTCGAACCGTGCGGCAGGGCTATACATTGACTAATTGAAATGTATCCAGGGGGCGGTGCTGGCGGGGCAACGGTACCGGGCGGTGCGCCCGGTACCACGGTCGCTGACAGGCTGACGCTTTTCTGCGACGGTGACAGGTTGTCGCGGCCGGCCGGTGGCAGCTGGTACCTGAATGCGCGGCTGGCCGCGTCGTAGCGCATCTGCGCGGTCCCGGAGTAGTGCTCGCCCCCGTCGTACTGCAGCGTCACCGCCAGGTCGGCGAGCCGGTAGCTGCCGGCATCCAACTCGACGAAGACCTCCGGCCGCTGCGGTGGCTGCGGCGGGTCGCACGCATACGGGCCGATGGCGTCCGGCACGGCCCGGATCGACCGGACGGTCGCCGCCGTCACCGTCACCGGTGCGGACGTGGAGGCAGCGGCGGCCGTTGCCGACGTCGCGGGGCGCGTTGTGGTCGACGGGGGTGCACCCGTTGTGCCTGGCGTCCTCGGCGCCGGCGCCGGCTGCGCTTGCGGGGTGCACGCACCGAGCACGAGCACCAGCGCGACCAGTCCCGCAGCCGCACCATACCGACCGGCGGGCGTCATCACGTGCCTCGACACGGGACGAGACTAGCGGCAGCGGCGGACCGCCGCTGCCCCTGCCCGGCCGCGGTGATCGGCGGCCGCAGCGAGTTGGCGATCGGGCGGTGCGCGCGGGCGGCGGCATTTCCTTGCCCGGAAGTTGTAGTGGCGTGCGGGACACGATGCGAGAGCGGCCTGCTGACCGCGAGTTATCGTGGCCGACTTGCCCATTCCCCTACGCTTAGCGGGATGATCAGTGCCGAGGAGTCTCTGCCGCGCGCGGTGCCCGCTGCGACCCTACGGCGGCGCCGGTGGCTGACCGTGCTGCTGTGGCTGCTGATCGCGCCGTTGGCGGTATGGGCGGCGGCGCGGGTGTTCGGTCTGGAGAGCGGCTACCCGACCATTCAGCTCATCGCCTTCACCCCGTACGTCGCGGTGGTCTCGTTGGTGCCGCTGGCGCTCGCGGTGCTGACGAAACGGATCTGGCCGGCGGTCGCGGCGGTGGGGGTGGCGGTCGCGTTCGCCGCGTGCGTCCTACCGCGCTGGATCGCCGACACCGATGCCGGGGTTCCGGCAGGGCCGACGCTGCGGGTGATGACCGTCAACATGCTCTACGGCCAGGCCGAACCCGACCAGATCGTGCGTCTCGTCCGCGACGGCGCCGTCGACCTGCTCGCCGTGCAGGAATACACCGCGGAAGGGCGTGCCGCACTGCGTGCGGCCGGGCTGGAGGAGATACTGCCCGACGCGGTCGCCTTTCCGCGGGCCGACGCGGGCGGGTCGGCCGTCTACAGCCGGTTCCCGCTCGCGGAACAGGGATACCGACAGCTCGCCGGCGGCTTCATGCAGGCGCACGCCAGAGTGCGCGTGCCCGGCGCCCCGGAGGTGTACGTCGAGTCGGCGCATCCGTGTGCTCCGATGGGCCGTGCCTCGGACGCCTGTTGGCTGGCCGATCTCGCGGCGCAGCCGGCGGCGACCCCGAGCGGGCCGGTCAACCTGCTCATGGGCGACTTCAACTCGACCCTTGACCACAAGGCGTTCCGCGGGGTGGTGGCGAAGGGGTACCACGACGCCGCCGACCTCGCCGGTGCCGGGCTCTCCCCGTCGTGGCCCTACGACAACCGGTGGTACTTCCCGAGCGTGACGCTCGACCACATCCTCGCCGACAAGCGTGTCGGAGTGCGGAAGGTCGTGATCTATCGTGTCGCGGGGAGCGACCACCGGGCCGTGTTCGCCGAACTGGTGCTTCCGAAGGCCGGCGGCTGACCCGTTCGGAGACGTCAGGCCGGAAAGGACGACGCCGCACCCCGCGGGTCCACGATCCCGTCGCGGAAGGTGCCGGCAGTGCGTCCGCCCTCTGCCCGGAAACAGCGGCCACGGGTGACAGGCGTTGGCCGTCACCCGTGGCCCTGCCGACTCCGGCACGACGACGAAGTCGACGCTGCCGCGGTGCATGGGCCAGCCGGCGTTCACCTGGCCGGGTCCGCTGACGTCGCCCGCCGTGGTGTGGAGTGGATGCGCGGCCTGGCGTGGGCGGTCGGCGGGGCGCCGTGCCGCACAATGGACGGGTGGATCTGCAGGCACTCGTCGCGGCGATGAACGACCCCCGGCCCGAGGAGCGGGCCTGGGCTGCGCTGGTGATCGACGAAGCGGTCCTCGCCCGGCTGATCCGTGCTGCCGAGCACCCGCGCGCTTTCGACCATGCGTGCCGCACGCCGCCCGGCCGCTGGCCGCATCCGGGCACGCCGCACGATGCGCTGATCACTGCGGTCTGTGCACGGGTGAGCGACTTCCGGCGCCTGCTGGAGGCCGCCCTCGCCGCTGTCGAGCTGCGCGACTTCTCGTTCGCGCCGTACCTGCGGGTCGCGTTCCCGGCAGGCGCTCACGGCCCGTGACGACGTCTGGGCCGAAGGGGCGCGAGCGGTGTTCTCGGCGGCCGGCCTGCCCCACGACCGCCACCGCTGGCAACAGATCCGGATGCCCGAGGATCCACTCGACGTCTACAGTTCGGCGAGGATCCTGGTCACCGACAACTACACCCGATTGATCCGCCGGTCCCCGCGCTCGTGGATCGGCGTGGAGCGCACCGACCCCCGCCTCCCCGCGATGGTCCTCGAGGGCCTGCGGCGTGACGGGCTGCGGGCCGAGGTGCAGGGCCCGTTGCGGATCGCGGTGACCGGCGGCCCCGACGTGCCACAGTTCGACGCGGAAGACCTCGTCACCGGCGCCATTCCCCGCCCGGAGCGCCACTTCGGCCTGCGCTGGGCCGCGGCGTTCAGCCTGTGGGTCACCGTCGACCAGTGGGACGACGGCGTCGCGTACCGGCAACGGTTCTTCGATGGCGTACCGGTGGCGCCCCGTGAAACGCTCGGCCCCACCGACCGCGACAACGGCTTCCACATCGTTTTCGACCTCGACGAGGAATGGCTGCCACCCAACACCTCACTCACCGGCACGCAAGGGCTCCGACCACACCTCCTCACAACACAATCGGACGCCATGGAGAAAAGCTCGGACCGTGATGGGCCGTGAGGACCTGCAGGGCTGAGACAGAGCGTCTCGACACCTGCATATCAAGCAGATCCGCGCACCGAACATCCAGCTGGTCCGTCACGGTCAGTAGCGCGCGATGATGCGTTCGCGGGTGGTGATGGTCGCGGCGAGCAGCATCTCGTCCGTGCGCATCTCGGTGTCGTGGTCGCCAGTTCCGTGACGGGTGGCGCCGGTGTATGCGTCGACGAGCGCCCTCGGCCGGAACACTCAGGCCGGGCCGCAGGCCTTGCGATCGTCCGGGACGGTGATGTCGAGTTCGGCGTGCAATGCGCTGATGTGTAGCGAGAACGCGACCCCGCTGCACTGGTACCGCGCGACCAGCCCGTTCGCGGCCACATGGATATTGTTCGCCAGCCACTGGACCGCGCCGCCGACCGCCGGGTCGTTGCCGGGGAGGGCGGCATTGCCACACAGCTTCAGGTAGCCGATTTCGACCGGGGTCAGTGGGGTCGTCCCGGTCGAGTTGGCCTCGCACCGGACCGAGTACACGACCTGGTGGGCATGCTCGACGGTGAGCCGTCCGGCGGCGGTGCCGGGCTGGTCGGTGAGCATCGGCATGCTGAGCGTGTGCGTGCCCGAGTTGTTGGCCCACTCGGGGCCCGCGGTGAAACTCTGCGCCTCCATCAGCTGATCGAGCGTGACCGGCAGCCGCCGAGCCGGGTCACACCCGTAGTCGTGCAGGTCCAAACAGGACGACCGGCTCGGGGCCGGCGACCGCGGCGCAGCGTCCTCGGCCGCCCGCTCAGCCTCCGCTTGATGGCCGGAGTACACCTGGAAGCCGATGAAGACCGCGGCGAACGCGAGCACCACGAACGCCACGGCAACGGCGACGAGCAGGATGGGAAAGGGCCGCCCGCCCGGAAGCGGCTCGTCGTCGTCGTTGTCGCCGTTTTCGATGATCTCCGGTTCCGCCACGGTGCAGTTCATATCACGGCCGCCGCTGCCGTGATGTCCCCGCGGCGGGGCCGTGCAAGCGGCGCCAACGACCACCGGGCTTGACGCCCGCGAGGCTCTCGGAGGCGTCAGGCCCGGCGTGCGCGTCCGCCGCCGGCCCACGCGGTGGGCCGGCGGCGGCACGGGTCAGGAGTTCTTCAGGGACGACATCCAGCTCCGCAGCTGGCGGACCTGGCGGTCGAGCTCGCCGCGCGCCTCGCTGGTGCCCGCGGCGGGCGAACCGGCGATCGCCGTGATCTTGTTGAGCGACGTGCCGGCGGCGTTGTAGTCCTGCCGCAGGTAGGCCGCCTGGGCGTTGTCGAGCAGCGCGGCGGCAGCCGTGGCGGACTCCGGCGTCAGGGCGCCGGAGGCGATGAACGTACGGGTCTGCCGGAAGGTCGAGCAGTTGGCGTCGCTCTGCCCGGCCGTCCAGTTGATGCCGGCCAGCAGGATCTGGGTGAACGGGTCGCGGCTGTACTGCGCCCGGTCGTGGCCGAGGATGAGCGAGAACTCGCGGCCGCCGTCGTACTCCTGGCACCACGCGATCGGGTGGTCGCCGCCCATGAGCGGCAGCGGGTTGGTCGCGGCGTTGCCGCTGTTGAGGCTGCGGCGGTACGACTCTTCGTCGAGACTCAGCAGCGTGTGGACCTCGGCCCGCGGGTTGTGGTCGAAGTTGTACAGCTCGTCGATGGTCAGCCAGGTCTTCGGCAGGTGCGCGGTGGCCGCGTTCGTGCTGTCCTCGGTGTTGACCCGCACGTTGATGCAGCTGCCACAGGTGCCTTCGCCGTTCTGCCCGCCCGGGTGGTTGGTGAACCACGCGCCGACCAGGTCGCGGTACCAGGGGACGTTGTGGATCGCGTCGGACGCGCCGTGCAGCGCGACGTAGCCGCCGCCGGCCCGGATGTACTCCTGGAACGCGGCCAATTCGGCGGCGTTGAGCGCGTCCGCGCTCGCCGGGCTGTTCGCGTTGGTCCCGTCGACCGGCGAGGAGAAGATGATGGTCTTGTACTTCGCGAGGTCGGCACCCGAGGTGAACGGCGTGCTCGCCAGTGACGCCGGGGCGAGCCGCGGGTCCCAGATGTCGACGTCGAATCCGTGCTGCTGACCCCACTGCTGCACGAGCAGTGCGGTGTCCGGGATGTGATCGTGCCGGAAGCCCTTGGTGGCCGAGAAGTACAGGATCCGGAACTTGGCCCCGGGGAAGTTGGTCGACGCCGCGAGCGGAACGACGGGCGCGATCGGGTCAGGCCCCGCGACGGGCGTGACGATCATGCCGGTCTCCGGATCGCCCGGCAGCTCGCCGGCGACCTGCTGCTGCAGGTAGCGGGCATCGCCGACGAGCGTGTCCCGGACCTGGCCGGACTGCGACCCGCCCTGGGCGGCGGCGACGAACTGGTTGAGGGCTCGCTTCGCCTGGTTGGCGTTGCCCGCCCCGGCGAGGCTCGCCGCCTCGGTCAGCTTGGCGTGCAGGCCGGCCGCGAGGCCGGCATCGATCGAGCCGTCGCTCGCGAAGCCGTCGATGAGGGTGCCGAGCTCGCCGAACGACGTGGTCACCACGAACGTCTGGTCGAACCGGGCGGCGTTGCCGGCCGCGTCGCTGGCCACCACGCTGATCGTGTGGGCGCCCGTCGACAGGGTCGCGGTGCGCAGCGGCAGCGGGGTCGTCTCGGTCTGGTCGATCCACATCTTCTGGATGAAGACGCCGCCGGAGCCGGGAGCGGGATCCGTCCGGGTCGGGATCAGCGTGGCGGTGTGGCCGACCTTGCCGGCGACGATGCCGGGCCAGCTGACGACCGGGGCGACGGTGTCGATCCGGACGGTGATGGTGCGGGTCGTCTCGACCGAGTTGTCACCGCTGACGGCGCGGTACCCGACCGTCGTGGAGCCTTCCTGCGTGATCTTCACCGACCCGGCCAGCGCGCCGGGGTACGGGGCGCCGGCGGCCACCGCGGTCTGGAAGGGTGCCGTGTTGCCGAGGCGGTATTCCAGGCGCTGTACGCCGCCGACCCCATCGGTCGCGGACAGGTTCAGCGTGACCGGACCTCGGTACCAGCTGTTGGTGCCGGTTGCGACAGCCGGGGTGAGCGTGGCCGGCGCGCTGGCCGGCGCGGCCCATGCCGATGAGGCGAGGACGAGCGACCCGGCTGAGATGGACGCGACCGGTAGGGCGACGGCGACCAGGCAGCGGACCAGACGACGACCAGGGTCTCTGGCCACGAGGGCGGTCGGAGGGTGACTGGACATGCACTTCCTTCCAGTTCCGTGTTGGGACGCGAAGGCAGGCCTCGACGAGCGAGGCGCGCGCGGCGAGCGGCGGACCCAACGTCGGACGGGGGTCAGGGTGTTGCCGGCTCGCCGGTCGCGTCGCTGCTTCGAAGCGTCCCGGGGGTGTGGGGGCTGGAGAACGATGACCTTGAACGCTCGGTCGGCAGAATCGTAGCCCAGAACAAAAGTAATTAGTAATTGTTTCTAACTTTCATTCTTTCGGGCAAAAGTTCTCGCCATATTCAAAACGCCAGGTGGCTGTTCCTACGCGAAGTCGCGCCAGGTCGGAGGCGTGCCGGCACGGCGAGGCGGGCGAGGCCGGGGATGCCGGGCCTCGCCCGCCGTTTCCGGCGCCGCCGGTGCGATAGGGCTAAGGTCGCGCACGTCATCGGTGCGCGCCGCGGGGAGGGCTACGTCGCCGACGCCCTACCGCGCATGCGGCAGGCCGTACTTGTCGGACCACGCCCGTTTCAGGTCGTCCTCGTTCCAGTGCCCGAACGTGTAGGCGGGCGATTCCACCGGCAGCGCCCGGTCAACCTGGATCAGCACTGCCTCGTGACAGGGATAGTCGGGGCCGTGGGTGTCCAGGACCCACTGGCGGGACGATGCGTACACGGGGTCGCCCTCGCCGCGCAGCTCGGCGCTTCCCCTGAAGCGATAGCCACGCCTCAGGAGAAAGTCGACCACGTTCACCTCGAGCCGAGGGTCGCGCCGCAGGTTCGCCACCGTCGTGGGCGAGGCCATGTTCATGAACACCAGATGATCATCGTCGTAGACGCGCAGGGAGCCTTTCGGAGAGAGGTTCGGGAAGCCGTCCTCGCAGACCGTCGCCACGAACGCGAGCCTCGCGCTGTCGATGATCTTCCGCATGTCCTCCGTGATGATGCCCACCGCTGCCCAGCCCTTCATGCCGCACCTGCGTGTCCGCGCTGCGGTACCCACATTTTCGGGGATCCCGCCACTTCTCACCCTGGGCACGCGGGAAGGGCCGCGGGCTGAGCGGATCGCGGCTACCCGATCACCTCGATCCCCAGGCGGCGATCGCCTCCTGCGCAGACGCTGCGGCCGCACATCCGGCGATGCGGTCCGTCCACGCGCGCACGATGTCGCGCAGTTGCGCAGGCTCCCGCACGACGAAGGGCAGTCCCAGCCCGGCCAGCACGCCGGGAACCCAGTCGAGTCGCTCGGCCCGCAGCCGGACGAGAACCCAGTCCGGCCCGTCGCCGGCATCGGGTTCGACGCTGGCGATTCCGTGCGGCAGACGCGCCCGTACCTCGTCGGTGGTGCCCCGCACGGCGACGGTGACCTGATGCCGCCACGGCGCGCCGGCCAGGCTCGTCAGGACCACGTCGGCGGGCTGGAAGCCCTCGGGCACCGCGAAGGTACCGTGCGCGATTCGTACCTCCACGATGCGGTCGAGCCGGAAGGTGCGCAGTTCGCTGGACGCGGAGTCGGTGCCGGTCACGTACCAGCGCCCGGAGTGCGTCACCAGCCCGTAGGGATGCACGGTGCGCTCGCTGCGGCGTCCGGTGCGGTCGATGTAGCCGATGACCGCGGGCCGGTACTGTCGCGTCGCTTCCGCCAGCCGCAGCATGACCGAGGCCTCCGGCGTCGGCACCTCACGCTCCGGTGCGGTGAAGTCCGTGGTCGCCAACAGCGCATCGAGCCGGGAGGCCAGCGCCTTGGGCAGCACCCTGCGCACCTTCGCGGCTGCCGTTGCGGCCGCTTCCCGCGATGTCGGCACCAGGCCGGCTCGGCGGCCCGCCACCAGGCCGAGCAGGACGGCAAGTGCTTCCTCATCGGTCAGCATCAGCGGTGGCATCCGGAATCCGGGCGCCAGCCGGTACCCGCCGTAGCGGCCGCGTACGGATTCGAGCGGCACTTCCAGATCAAGCAGGTGCTCGGCGTAGCGGCGCACGGTGCGCTCGTCGACGCCGAGGCGTTCGGCCAGGCCGGAAACGGTGTGCGTGCCGCCGGCCTGGAGGATCTCGAGGAGGGCGAGCACCCGTGCGGTCGGCCGTGTCATGGTCGGATTCTTCCGCAATACCGGGCGGATCGTGCCCGGTATCGGGCCTAGCGTCACCTCATGAGATTCGCGTCAATCCGCATCATCACCGACCAGGTCGGCCGTCTCGCCGAGTTCTACGAGCAGGTCACGGGCCAGACCGCCCGCCGGTACACGCCTGACTTCGCTGAGATCGTCCTGCCGGGGGCGACGCTGGCGATCGGCGGCACCGCAACGGTCAAGCTCTTCGGCGAAGGCTCGGCCGAGCCGGCCGCCAACCGGACGGCAATCATCGAGTTCCGCGTGGACGATGTCGACGCCGAGTTCGCCCGGCTGCGCGACATGATCGGCGAGTTCGTGCAACACCCGACGACAATGCCGTGGGGCAACCGATCACTGCTGTTCCGCGACCCCGACGGAACGCTGGTCAACCTGTTCACACCGGTCAGCGCCGAGGCGATCGCCCGGCAGCAGCACTAGACCGTCGTGCCCGCCGTCCCCGGGCGCTTGAGCAACGCCCGGGGACGGCTGCCCCATGCGGGTGACTTTGCCGGTCGTCGGCAATCGCGGCGCCGCGAGGTTGCCGACCGCGGCCCGTGCGTTCCGGCGGCCGGGCGCCGATGCTGGAGGTTCATTCTGGTACGGCGCACGGGGGTGGTGACGATGACGACTGGCGTGACTGCATGCCGCCGGGCCGCCGTCGCCCCGCCGCGACAGCCGGGCGGCCACCGCCCGCCGGCCGGCTCCAGGGCCTGACGCCGCCGCCGTCGAGCCGTCGCTGCTCGGTCCCGGCCCCGCCGTCATCCGGAAATCTCCACCGCATTCGCGTGTCCGAAGGGAGCGCTCGTGTTCACCACACTCGAAAAGCCGGCCGAGCCCACGGCCGTGGGTGTCGACCTCGGCAGCGCCGGCACCCGGATCTGGGCATCCGGCTGCGGTACCGTGCACGTCGCCAACCCCGCCGCGCGGGGATCGGGCCCGGTCGTCCGCGGCCGGATCACCGAGCCGGAGACGATGCGGGTCCTGCTGTCGGGCCTCCTGGACGATCCGCGCCGACCGTTCCCGCCCGGTGCCGTCGTCGTGGCCTGCCGGCCCGTGGGCGGCGACGCCGGCGTGGAGCCGGCCCTGCGCGAGGTGATGACGACCGTCTTCGCGCCGCAACGGCTGCTGCTCATCGACACGGTGCGCGCCGCCGCGATCGGCTCCGGCGTCGCCCCCGGCCCGCTGCTGATCGCCGACGTGGGCGCGCACCTGACCGAGGTCGCCGTGCTCGCGGGCGGCGTGACCATCGCGGCCCACCGGCGCGACGTCGGGCTGCACGACCGCACCGGCGGCACGGACCCCGACGCGGCGATCGTCGCCGCCGTCAGCGATCTCATCGGCCAGGTGCGCCGGTCGCGGCACCGGCCCGAGGCCGTCGCGGCGGCGGTGCGCGGCGGCCTGCTGCTGGTCGGCGGCGGCGCGTCCCGCCCGGGGCTGGGCGCCCGCATCGCCGGTGCCGCCGGCATCGCGGTGCGCCGTCCCCCGGCACCGCAGCTGACGGCCGTGCGGGGCGCGGGCCTGGCCGCGCTCAGCGCGATGCGCCGAAGCGCCCCGCGGCCCTGACCGGCCCGTGCGCGACCGTCGCACCGAGGCACCACATCACCGAGCAAAGGACGAGACATGAGCGTTGACATCGATGCGACCGAGCGGGACCGGCTCGCCGAGGTGCGCGCGGCGCTGACCGCGGACCTCGCGGCGCAGACGACCCGGCTGGAGGAGCTGACGGAGATCTCCGCGGACACCGGCGACCCCGGCGAGGCGCTCAACCAGGAGGCGCTGGCGGCCGCCGCCCGGGTGCAGATCGAGCGGATCACCAGCGCGCTGCGGCGGATCGCCGAGGGCAGCTACGGCCGGTGCGAGCACTGCGACACCACGATCCCGGCCGAGCGGCTCGCGATCCTGCCCCACGCCCGGTACTGCGTGCCGTGCCAGCAACGCCGCAACGGCTGACCCGCCTGCGGTCTACACTGCCGGTGACCGGCAATCGAGGCGGCTCTTGCCGGCGGGGGAGGTGAGCGGGGGCGTGGCCGGCACCAGCCGGCGGCGACAGTCCGCCGTGACCGAGCCCCAGCCGGCCTGGCTGGCCGAGGTGGCCACGGCCGCCTCCGCCGACGCCGGCGGCGTTCCGGTCGGGTTGCTCGGCGACTACCTGCCGATGCTGGCCGACGCGGCGGTCAGTGGACGCCGGCCCAGGCGCGCCGAGCTCGACGCCGTGGGCCGGCTCGGCAGGCAGGCCGCCGAGCAGGGCATCTCCGCCGGGCGGGTGGTGCAGCTGTACCTGTCGGCGGCGCAGCGGCTCTGGCAGGACCTGCCCATGGTGGCGCGCTCCCGCGACAGCGAGTTCGTGCGCGCCGCCGCCGCGGCCGTGCTGCACGTCGTCGACGACGCGGTCGCCACCCTCGCCGACGGCTACGCGGTCGCGCGCCGGGACCTGATCCGCCGGGAGGAGACGCTGCGCCGCGAGCTCGTCGACGACCTGCTGCGCGGCGACTCCGATCTCGGCAGCCTCGTCCAGCGGGCCGAGCCGTTCGGGCTCGATCTCGCCCGGGTGCATCAGGTCGCGCTCGCCGCACCGGTCCGGCGGCTGCCCGACACGGACGCGGCGATCAGCGCCCTCGAGGCGGTCATCTTCGACCGGCTCGGCGACCGCGACGTCCTGGTCGCCACCAAGGAGGGCCTGCTCGTCGTCCTCGCCCCGGCCGAGGCCACGGCAGCCGGCCGCACCGCGCCCGCCGGCCAGGAGGACGACCTCGGCCGCCTGGTGCACGGCGAGCTCGACCGCCTGCGGCACGGACGGCCCTGGCGGGTCGCGGTCGGCCGTCCGCACCCCGGCCTGTACGGCATCGCCCGCTCCTACGAGGAGGCTCGCGAGGCGCTGACCATGGCCGGGCGCCTGCACACCGACAAGAGCGTCATCACCGCCCATGACCTGCTGGTCTACCGGGTGCTGCTGCGCGACCAGCCGGCCATGGTCGACCTTGTCGTCGCCGTGCTCAGCCCGCTCGAACGGGCCCGCGCCGGCGCGGGCCCGCTGCTGGACACGCTGGACGCCTACTTCGCCGCCGGCGCCGTGGCCACCGAGGCGGCGAGACGGCTGCGGGTGTCGGTGCGCACGGTGACGTACCGCCTGGACCGGATCAGGACCCTGACCGGCTATGACGCGACCGATCCCGCCCATCGGTTCACCCTGCAGGCCGCGGTGCTCGGCGCGAAGGTCCTCAACTGGCCCGCCGAGCCGCTGCCGGGCACCGCGTAACCACCGTCCGGCACCGCGGGCCGCGCATCAGCCGGAGAAGGCCTTGCGGTAGTCGCGCGGCGGCACACCGCGGCGGCGGACGAACTGCTCGCGCAGCGTCGCGGCGGTGCCGAAGCCGACGCGGCGGGCGACCTCCTCGATCGACAGGTCGGCCGTCTCCAGCAGCTCCTCCGCGCGGTGCAGCCGCAGGCTGAGCACCCACGCGTGCGGCGTCGAGCCGGTGGCGGCCGCGAAGCGCCGGGCGAAGGAGCGCTGGCTCATCAGCGCCCGGCCGGCCAGCGTCTGCACGGTCAGCGGCCGGTCGAGGTTGTCGCGGGCCCACGCGAGCACCCCGGCCAGCCGCTCGTCGTCGCAGTCGACCGGCACCGGCGCCGTCACGTACTGCGCCTGCCCGCCATCGCGGTGCGGCGGCACGACCATGTCCCGGGCGATCTCGTTGGCCACCGCGGCGCCGTACTCGCGGCGCAGCAGATACAGGCACATGTCGACCCCGGCCGCGCCGCCCGCGCCGGTGACGATGCGGCCCTCGTCGACATAGAGCACCTCCGGCAGCACCGTGACGGCCGGAAACCGCTCGGCCATGGCCGGGGCCCACCGCCAGTGCGTGGTCGCCCGCCGCCCGTCCAGCAGCCCGGCCGCGGCCAGCACGTAGGAGCCGGTGCAGTAGCCGGCGACGGTCGCGCCCCGCTCGTACGCCGTCCGGATCGCCGCCAGCGCCTCCGGGGACGGCTCGAGCTCGAAGGCGTCCCAGGAGGTCACGAGCACGAGGTCGGCGCGCGCGAGCCGGTCCAGGCCGTGCTCGATGACCACCTGGAGCCCGCTGTCCGTCCGCACCGGGCCGGGCCGGTCGGCGCAGACGGCGAAGTCGAACCCGGGGCTGCCCCGATGCCGCCGGTCGAAGCCGAAGATCTCGCTGACGATGCCGATGCCCAGCGCGCCGGTGCCGTCGGCCACATACGAGGCAACGCTCGTGAATGGGGTACCCACGCCACCCATGATGGCAGAAATCCTGCGATCCTCTGCAGGTCTGCCACTGTTGGCCGGCGGCGGCCGGGCGCAGGCTGGGGCCATGTTCGTCATCGACTGCCCCGCCCACCGATCCCGCATGCTGCTCTCCGAGCGCCGCATCCGCAGCCTGCGCAACACCGACACCGGCGTCGTGCTCGACCTCGAGTGCTACTGCGGCCACGTCGAACGAATACGGACCGGCCGCGCCGCCGGCATGGCCGGTACCGTGACGCCCGGCGGTGCCGCGTACGAGGCTGCGGGAGCGGGATGACGAAGGTGACGGGCACGACCCTCGTGAACGCGATGCTGGAGGCGGCTGCCGGGGAGCTGGCGGATCTCGGGGTGCGGCGCGAGGGTCGTGCCCTGGTCGTCGACGGTGAGCGGGGAGACCGGCTCACGGTCCTGGCCGACCGGCGTGCCGCCCCGGCGGGCACGGCCTCGTTCCACACCGAGGTGCAGCGCTACCTGCTGCCGTTCACCGCCTCGAACCGGCGCGAGCCGCTCTCCGCGGTCCGCGGCACCCCGTACCGCGACGGGGAGGCGTTCCTGTGGGACCGCGTCCTGGCGCCGAACGCGTGGCCGCCCGGGATCTGGGGCGTGACGGCGGAGACCCTGGACACGCGCACCGCCGAGTTCGTCGCGGCGCTGCGGCCGGCGTTGGTCGGCACGTGGCTACCGCTCCTGCCCCGGGCCGCGCTGCACGCGGCGCTGCGCGACACCTCCAAGCCGCTGCCGGCGCACGACGGTGGCCGGCGCATCGGCGAGCTCATGTGCGTGATCGAGGACGCCACGCCCGCCGATCGGGAGCGGCTGGCCGATTTCCTCGAGGGGCGCGGCGATGCGGAGCTCGCGGCCTGGGTCCGGATCGCCTTCGACCAGAGACTCTGAACTGTCAGGTCGGCGGGGTGAGCAAAGGGATTGCATGCCTGCGTGTGACCAGCTTGGATCGGTACCCGTGGCGATCTTCGATGATCTTGTCCGCCCGGATCGGTATCCGCGCTCGTCCCGGTACGACCCGGCCTGGCTGCTCGACCTGGACATGGGGCCGAACCCGTTGTGGCTGCTGGAGGACCTGGCCCGGGATCTTGACCTGCGCCCGGGCATGCGGGTCCTGGACCTGGGCTCCGGCAAGGGAGCGACGTCCGTGTTCCTGGCCCGTGAGTACGGCGTCGAGGTCGTGGCGGCCGATTGGTGGATCGCGCCGGATGAGGCAGCGGCCGTGTTCGCTGACGCCGGCGTTTCCGGCCAGGTGACCGCCGTGCGGGCCGAGGCGCACAACCTGCCGTTCGGGAAAGGCAGCTTCGACGCCATCGTGAGCATCGACGCATTCGAGTATTTCGGCACCTCTGACTGGTACCTGCCATACCTCGTGGGGTTCCTGCGGCCTGGCGGCCAGCTCGGCGTGGCGACACCGGGAATGACCCGGGAGGTCCGGGAACTCGGGGCGATCCCGGAGCGCCTCAAGGAACTGTTCGGCTGGGAGCCGATCGCCTGGCACACCGCCGAGTGGTGGCGCTTTCAGTGGGAAGTCACCGAACTCGTGACCGTCACATCGGCACGACTGCAGGAAGATGGCTGGCGGGACTGGCTGCTATGGACACAGGCGGTGGCCGAGCACACAGGCGACTGGACTGGCCTGCCACACAGTCGCCAGGCGGTGATCGACCTGCTCGCCGCCGACGCCGGCGAGTTCCTCTCCTTCGCGATCGTGACAGCGAGGAAGAACTGACGAGCAAGCCGCCCCGGCCGGTACCGTCGCCCGGTGACCCCGCTGACCGCCGACACCGTGCTCGAAACGCTCGCCGCGTTCCCGGACCCGCCCGGGCCGATCTACGACCACGAGCTGCGGATGCGCTGGCCGCCGCGCCGGACGTGACCACCGCGCACATCGTCGCCCGCCACGCCGCCGCTGCCTTGGCCCGCAGCCCGGCCCGCAACGACGACCCGAAGGGAGCCCTCCGGGTCGCCGAGGCGTGCTTCCAGGCGTCCGAGCCGGTCAGGCTCAGACGTTGCAGGTGAAGGTGAACGCGGTGTCCGGGATGATCAGGTTCGCGCGGTTGGAGTCGAACACCTTCGTGGTGCGGTTGCCGCCGTTGAGCGCGGCCAGGAAGTGGTTGTCCCAGGTGCGGATGCCGACGTCACCGGTGGCGAGCGTGACCGTCGCGAACTGCTCCCAGGTGCCGATCCGGGTCGCGTCGGTGTGCAGGACGTCGGGGACGTTGACGGTGCTCAGGCCGCCGCCGTTGACCGCCGTCACGTAGTTGCCCGACCAGGTGCGCAGGGCGAAGTGGCCGAACAGGTCGCCCATCGGGACCTTCGTGAACCGCTCGAAGGGCCCGGGGACGCTCACGTTGGTGTGCATGGTGTCCGTGATCCGGCCGCCGCCGCCGACCGCGGTGACGTAATGTCGGTCCGCGGTCTGGATGTAGCAGGTGAACGGGTCCGTCGCGTGGGCGGCGGACGGCGCCACGAGCGTCGCCGCCACGGCCGCGGCGACGGAGACGGCCACGCCGAGCAGCTTGCCGCGAAACCTCATCGGTCCTCCTCATGGGCGCCGCAGTGGCGCCCTCGACCGATACGCGTTCCAAGCCGTGCCATCGCCGCGATCTGTCCGATTCCCGGCAGGCCCTGGACGGCCGGGTCCGCGTCAGCCCCAGAGGTAGAGGCCGGCCATGTCACCAGTGCGCGGCTTCGAGGAGGTCGTCGAGGATCGCCGCGGCGCCGTGGACCAGGGACAGGTGGCCCGCCTCCGGGTCGAGGTGGGCCCGCGCGCCGGGGATGTGCGCGGCGAGCCAGGCGCCGTGCGCCGGCGGCACCATGCGATCCTGGCCGCCCTGCCACACCCGGACCGGCGTGGCGATGGCGTAGAGGTCGAAGCCCCACGGGCGCACGAACGCGAGGTCGTCGTCGCGCCAGCCGGCCGTACCACTGGAAACGGCCGAACGAAATCCGGCGGCGACGGACTCGGCGAACTCGCCGGTGAGCGCGGCCGCGTCGACCGGCGGGGCGAGGCCGCCCAGCGCCGCGGTGACCTCGGACCCGGTCACCTTCGCCAGGGCGGACGCCTCGCGGCCGAGGTACGCGTCGAGCGTCTCGGGCCCGGCGATGGCCGCGCCGAACTCGACGATGTTCTCCGTGCCCATGCCGGCCATCCAGTCGAGGCCGGTCGCGTCGTGCGGCGCGACGCCGGCCAGGGTCGCCGCGGCGGCACACCGGTCCGGCAGCAGCGCCGCGCAGGCGAGGGCGTGCGGGCCGCCGCCGGACCAGCCGAGGGTGACGAACTCGTCGTGCCCGAGCCGGTCCAGCACCTGCGCCACGTCCCCGGCCACGTCGGCCACCCGCCGGCCCGGCCGCGGCGTGGAGCCCGCGTAGCCGGGCCGCCCGCAGACGATCGTGCGCAGGCCGCGCTCGGCGGCCGGTTCGGTCAGCGACGGTACCGTTCGAGGCCCCGACGGCGTCCCGAGGTGCAGGACGAACGCGCGCCCGTCCCGCGGCCCGGCCACGGCGATCTCCAGCGATCGCCCGTCCGCCAACTCGATGAGCACCCCGTCATCGTAGATCGGCTCAGCGGCAGGCCCAGCGGAAGGCCGCGCGCTGGTCGCCGTCGATCGCGATGCCGACCAGCGTGCCGCGCTCCGAGGCGCCGGTCATCAGCCAGCGCCCGGCGCTCTCCGGCGCCGGCACGGGCGTTGTGCCCGCCTCCGTCCACAGGGTGACGGTCCGGGTGTCGGCGAGCACCACGGTGCCGTCGGCGAGCAGGCCGGCCGTGCCCACGGTCAGCGGGCTCGCCTCGATCGGCACGACCTCGCCGGTGCGCAGGTTCCAGCGCGCCCAGGTCATCGGCGGTCTCGCGGCCCGCCGGCCGTTCGGCTGCGGCACCGAGTTGGCGACGTAGTTGACGGGGCCGGCCGCCCAGTCCCCGGCGATGTCGACCGCCATCCCGCCGGGCTTGCCCGTGGGCGGGGGCAGGGGCCGGGCGGTGCCGTCGGGCGACCACAGGTACGGCTGCGGCGTGGCGCCCACGCTGCCCACGATGCGGCCGTCGGCGGCGATGCCGTATGCGGAGGACTGCTCGCCGTTCGGCGTCGGCAGGAGCTGCGGCCGGCTCCACTGCCCGTGCCGCCACACGACGGCGCGGAAGGTGTTGCCGGGCATGCGGGCGTCGCCCACCACGTCGCCGGTGTCGTTCACCGCCTGGACCCGGACGTTCAGGGCGCCCTTGGGGCGGCCGAGCGCGACGGTGGTGCCGCCGTCGATGACGTACCCGTCGGCGTCACTGTCGTTCTCGACGTTGCCGACCACCGTGCCGCTGCCGTTGACCCCGGCGACGTTGATCCTGGGCACCGCGGCGAACGTGTGCGTCCCGCCCGGCCCGGACACGACCACCGGCATGTCGCCGGCGGCCTGGCTGGCGGCGATGTACCGCCCGGAGCCGTCGACCACCACCCACGCCGTCGGGCCGAGCTCGGGCAGCGGCTCCGCCCCGCACGCGGAGACCGACGGCGAGGGCGTCGGACCCACCGGGGTAGGCCGTGGCTGCGGGCGCTGCTGCGCGAAGGCGACGGCGCCGATGACGACCGCGACGGCCAGGCCGGCCCCGGCCGCGGTCAGGGCCCGGCGGCGGCGCACCCGCGCCCGGCCGCGCGCGATCACGGCGTGCTCGTCGACGCGGCTGTCCGGGACCGGCTCCCGGGTCAGGATCGTGAACGGGTTCTCGCTCATGCCAGGCTCCTCGTCGTCGCGGTGTCCAGGCGGCGGCGCAGGGCGTCGAGGCCCTTGGCGGTGTGCGCCTTCACGGTGCCCTCGGCGAGCCCGAGGAGGTCGGCGACTTCGAGTACCGGAAGATCGCACAGAAATCGCAGCACGAGCACGGTCCGCTGCCGGTCGGGCAGCTCCCGCAGCGCGGCCCGCAGGAGCATCCGCTGCTCGATCTCGGGGTCGGCGGCCGCGACCGGCACGTCGGGCGGCGCGGCCCGCAGGTGCACGCGCGCGAGCCAGCGCCGGCGGTCCCGCAGGCACTCGTGGACGACCATCGTGTGGACGTACCCGTCGAGGTTGGCGACCTCGTGCATGCGTGACCAGCGCTGGTAGAGCACGGTCAGCGTGTGCTGCACCGCGTCGTCGGCCCGGTCCCGGTCGCCCAGCAGGTGATACGCGACGCGGTGGAGCCGCTGTTTGCGGCTCGTGACGTACTGCAGAAACGCTTCTTCCCTGTCCGGGCGCACGCGGTGGGTCCCCTTCCCTGGGCCGATCCACCCCTTCGAGTCCCGTGGGCCGGAAAAGGTTTACCCGCCGGAGGTGACCGCCGCCATCCGGGCCAGGGTCTCGCGCATGGTCGCGGCGAGGTCAGTCGGCTCGGGCCGGCTCACCCAGGTGCCGAAGGCGACCCGCACGACGACGATCCCGGTCTCCGCGGTCAGCGTCGCGTCGGGCTCGGGCACCCCGCGGCGGCGCAGCCCCTCGGCGAGGGCCTCCGACAGGGTCGCCATCTTGATGAGTTCCCGCTCGTACAGCTCCGGGTTCGCCATGATCACGGAGTGCCGCCGCCGCGCGTGGGCGTGGTGGCGCCCGAGGAACTCGGCCCCCGCGTCCAGAGCGGCCACGACCGCCTCGAGCGGCGTCGCCGACGCCGGGGCGGACTCCAGCGCCTCGACGAGACCCTGCTGCAGCTGCTCGGAGCCGGCGAAGAGCACCTCGCGCTTGTCGGCGAAGTGGCGGAAGAAGGTGCGCGCGGTGACCCCGGCGCGGGCGGCGATCTCGGCGACGGTCGTCTGCTCGAAACCGCGCTCGACGTACAGCTGCAAAGCCGCCTCCCCAAGGCGGCCCCGCGCATCAGGCTCCCAGCGTCCCACGTCACACATCCTAAGCCATGTCACACGATGACATGACTGTGCTAGCGTCGGTGATGTCATCAAGTGACATCGTCTCGTAGGGGGACTGCCATGCGCATCTTCGTCACCGGCGCCAGCGGCTGGATCGGCTCCGCCGTCACCGCCGAGCTCCTCGCGGCCGGGCACCAGGTCGTCGGCCTGGCCCGCTCCGACGCCGCCGCCGCGACCGTCGCGAACCTGGGCGCCGAGGTGCGCCGGGGCACGCTGGACGACCTCGACGCCCTGCGCGCCGGCGCCGCCGACTCCGACGGGGTCGTGCACCTCGGCTACAACCACGACTTCTCCCGCATGGCGGACGCCGCGCAGACCGACCTCGCCGCGATCACCGCGCTCGGCGAGACCCTGGCCGGCTCCGACCGCCCGCTGCTCATCGCCTCCGGCGTCGCCGGCCTGCCCGGCAACCCCGTGACCGAGCGCGACTCCGCGGACCCGAGCGGCCACCCGCGCATGGCGAACGCGCTCGCCGCCCTGGCCTTCGCCGAGCGCGGCGTGCGCACCGGCGTGATCCGCTTCGCCCCGACCGTGCACGGCGACGGCGACTACGGCTTCGTGTCCGTCCTGGTGGGCGTGGCCCGCGAGCGGGGCGTGTCGGCCTACATCGGCGAGGGCGGCAGCTGGCCGGCCGTCCACCGCCTCGACGCCGCCGCGCTGGTCCGCCTGGCCCTCGACAAGGCACCCGCCGCATCGGTACTGCATGCCGTCGCCGAGCAGGGCGTGCCCACGAAGGAGATCGCCGAGGCGATCGGCCGCGGCCTGGACCTGCCGGTCAAGTCCATCCCGGCCGAGGAGGCGGTCGCGCACTTCGGCTGGATCGGCCCGTTCTTCGGCCTCGACTCCCACGCGTCCAGCGACTACACGCGGGAGCTGCTCAGCTGGACCCCGACCCACCCGGGCCTGCTCGCCGACCTCGACGCCGGCTCCTACTTCAAGCGCTGACGCGGCCTGCCCGGCTCAGCTCGCGTCCATTGTGGACGATGCACATCGGGCCGGGCGCAGCGTCGCTAGCGCAGCCGGGACCATGGTGCCGGCGGCGACCCGGCAAGGAATCTGAGCAGGTGCAGCATGCGGCTCGCCGGCGGCGCCGACCAGTGCCGCCGACCGGGCCGCGGCGCGGGATCGCGAAGCCGGCCGAGTGCCCAGTGCAGGTGGTACCACAGCAGGCGTGCCTCCCACGCACCGTCGGCCGGCTCCGCTGCGGCGCGGTACGCCTCAACCATCGGGCCGATCTCGCTCAGCGGGATCTTGGCGAACTCGGCGGCCGGGTCGGCCCACATCGCGTCACCCCAGTCGACGATGCCGGCGAGCTCGCCCGTCCGCGGGTCGACGATCAGGTTCTGCGGTGCGATGTCGCCGTGCACCAGCACCTGGCCGGGATCGCTCGGCACGTGCTGTGACAGCCTCGTGAACCAGTCGGTCAGCCACCGCGCGGAGTCGCGGTCGATGCTGCCGGCCGCGGCGAGCTCGGGCACCAGCTCCCACGGGCTCGGCGAGGCGTCCTCGACCGGCAGCGCCGCGAGATCGGGCGCGTCGCCGGGCCGGAGCCGATGCAGCGCGGCGAGCTGCCCGCCGACGTCGGCGTACGCCCGACCGGCGGCGGCGCTCGACGCGTCCCGCTGCTCGAGGTCGATGCCGATCACCCGTTCCAGGACGAGAAACGGCACACCGGCCTCAGCGCGTCCCCGCGTGAAAGACACGACCGCGGGCGTGCGCACCCCCAGCCCGCGGGCAACCGGAATGACCACGGCCTCCTTGGCGAGATCCTCGACGAAATCGTCGGAGCGCGGAATGCGCAGCACAAGGTCGTCACCGAGGAGGAACGCGTGGTTGGCGACGCCGGAGGCGATGGGCCGCACCGCCTCGACCGGGCGGCCGTGCAACGCGGCGATGGCCGCCAGTGACTCGTCGCTGATATGGATGCTCTCCACCGCCCGACTCGGTAGGCGCCGACCCGATTGCCATGCTAACAATCGCGCCACCGCACTACAGCTCGATCGGGTGCGCACCTACGGGGCGGAGAACCACCGCGCCGTCAAGACCATGCTTCGGCCGTGAGCCAGGCCGTGACGCGCCCGTCGACCACCGCGACCTCGGCGTCCCGACCGGACGCCGCGGCCGCGTGGAAGTCGGCGGGCGCGGCGGTGTCGGCGAGGAAGACGAAGTGCAGGGCGAACGGTTCGCGATAGCCGATGGGCTCGCCGTCGGCGTCCAGCGCCACGTTCGCGTGCCACCCGGCCCAGCACAGCACCGAGACGAACAGCCCGAGGAAGTCGGCGCCGAGCAGCACGTCCGCGTGGTCGACGAGCACCGCGAGATCCGGCGTCGCGGAGCCGTGGCCGGGCCAGTCCCGCAGGCAGTCGACGAGCGCGTCCCAGTTGTGGCCGAAGTACGCGGGGAACGCCAGCTCCCGCGCGAACGTCGCGAACAGGGCGCACGGCTCGCGCAGCTCGTGCGCGTCCAGCCGCACCACCTGCCCGCCCTGCCGCAGGACCGCCGCGGCCTCGGCGTCCACCCACGGATCGCCGGCGCGTGCGAAGACCACCCACGGCTCCTGCCGCTCGGTCAGGCTCGGCGTGCTCATGCCCCGATGCTCCCACGCCTCGCGTGCCATGATCGCCGACATGGGACCGGCCCGCCGGGACGGGTCCGGCGTCTGCTACCCCGACTGAGGCGGACCTGCCATGCCGGTGGCAAGCGGCGGGGCCGGGTGAGGCCGCCGGGTGGTCGCGCGGCGGGGGAGGGCTGAGACGCGATGTCGCGGGTAGCGCCCGGCGCATGCTGCCTTCGCCGTCATACGCATCGACACCGCTCGTCACCGCGCGGTGGAACGGGGTGGCCGGGTGAGCGCTGCCGAGGGACGGGTGCGGCGGCTCGGGCGGGCCGGCTGGTCGGTCGCGGGGGTCATCGTCGGCGTGGCGCTGGCCGTGCTCGCGGTCGGGGTGCTGGTACCGCTGCTGATGCCCCTGGTGCTCATGGTCGTCATCGCCGTCACCGTGCAGCCGTTCGTCGTCCGGATGCGCCGGCTCGGCCTCGCGCCCACGGCGGCGACGCTGCTCGGCGCGCTCGTCGTCCCGCTGTGCCTCATGCTCGTCGGCGCGCTGCTCGTGTGGGTGCTCACGCTGCAGGCGGCGGAGTGGCAGCCGGCCCTGGCCGAGGCCGGGCGGCGGCTGCGCGGCGCGCTCGGCACGGACCCGGTGCAGACCGTGCTGCGCTCGGCCCCGTGGCGCACGGCCCTGCTCGGCATCGGGTCGGCGCTGGCCAGCGGGGTGGTCGTCATCGGGCAGGTCGCGGTCGGGCTGCTGGCCGGCTCATACCTGCTGTACTACCTCCTGCGCGACGGCCCCCGCCTCGTCGCGGCGATCGAGCGGCGGCCGGAATGGTCCGACCCCGAGCACCGGCTCGTGCAGCGGGCGGCCGTGCAACTGCGGCGGTACATGGTCGGGACCACCCTCGTCGCGGCCATGGACGCGGCCGTGATCACGCTCGGCGCGGCCGTGCTGCGGGTGCCGTTCCTGCTCACCATCGCCGTCGTCACGTTCGTGGCGGCGTTCGTGCCGTACCTCGGTGCCTGGGTCTCGGCGATCTTCGCCGTCCTGCTCGCGCTCGGCTCCGGCGGCGTCACCACGGCCGTGTGGATGGTCGTCATCGTGATCATCACCCAGAACATCCTCGAGGGTGTGCTGCGCCCGCTGGTGTTCGGCCGCGCGCTCAACCTGCACCCGGTCGCGGTGCTGGCGGCGACCGTGGTGGGCGCGGCCCTGGGCGGCCTCTGCGGCGTCTTCCTGGCTCCGCCCCTGGCCGCGATCGCCCGCACCTGGTGGCTCGCGAGGCGGTGACTCCAGAGGTCATCGGTTGCGGCCACACGAGGCGCTCGGCGGCGTGGAGGGAGGACGAGCGCGCCTGGTACGCACGGGTCGACCGGTGGGTCTGGGGCTGGCTGCGATCGCGGCAGTCCTGCTGGACATTGCCTTCGGCGGTCAGCAACTCTGGCTGCAGCCGCACCTGGAATGCCCATGACCTGCCGTGGTGGCAGCATGACGCGCTCAAGGTAGCCCCCGAGTACCGGGAAGCGATCGGCACCGCGAAGGAGTACACCCGGGTGATCGCACTGCTGCGCCGGGAGGAGCCTGCGGCCGAGCACTAGGCGCGTCGGCGGGCCTGGACCCCGATCGTGATCTCGGCCGCGCCGAGGGCGACCGCGCTGATCCCGGTCAGCAGCACCAGGACGCTCAGCGACAGGCCGGGCCACGTGACGAACGCGAGCCCGAGCAGGATCGCCACCCCGCCGAGCCCGCACAGCCACGCCCGCGTCCGGCCCGCCGCGGCCACGCCGAGCAGCACCGCGCCGAAGCCGATGATCAGCCACGCCAGCCCGATCAGCGCCGACACCGTCAGCACCCCGGCGCGGGCCGAGGTCAGCGACGCGATCGCGAGCACCACCAGCAGGATGCCGAAGAATCCGTCGACGATCCGCTGCACCCGGGCCCGCCGCGGCGGGTCCGGGGCCCGCAGCGCCCCGGCGATGCGCAGCAGCCCGATCAGGAGCAGCCACAGGCCGGCCAGGATGCCGAGCAGCCGGAGCGTCGCGTGGGGCCAGGCGAGCACCGCCGCCCCGAACACCACCGTGGCCGCGCCGACCGCGACCAGCCACCAGAACTTCACAGGTCCACGCTCGGCGACCCGGCGCCGCGGCCCCTCGCCCGGCCGGAGTGAACACCCGGTGGGCGAACTGCGTGTTCGATCGAAGGGTAGAACCCGGGCCGCGGTGGGTATGCCCGCCTGGTGACGACCTTGAGTGTTTCCCCGCCACCGCCGGTGACGACGGAACTGCGCCGGTGGGTCATCGCCGATGTGGCCGAGCTGCACGGGCTGCGCCGGGCGCTGCTCGACGCGCTGACGACCCGGCACCTCGTCGCGGCCCCCGCGCTCGACGACCGGGCCGACCGCGTGCTGCTCGTCGCGTCGGAGCTCGCGACGAACGCCCTCGTGCACGGCCTGCCGCCGAGCGTCGTACGCCTCCTGCTCGCCGACGGCTGCTTCGTGCTCGACATCGCCGACCACGACATGCAGGCGTTCCCGCAGCTGCGTGACGTCGAGCCCCTGGACTCGGGCGGCCGCGGCCTGCACCTGGCCCGTCAGCTGTCGCTGGAGGTCGGCTGGTACGCCACCGAGGACGCCAAGCACATCTGGGCCTCGTTCCCCGCGGTGACGGCCGCCTGAACGGCGCTCAGCCCGGCGGCAGGACCAGGGTGCTGAACGAGTCCGCGGGCAGCCGCGCGGTGACCCGCCGAGCCTCGGCCTGCACCGTCACCGTGACGTCCTCGGCGTTGTCGTTCTGGATGACGACGACGGTACGGCCGTCGGCGTCGACGAACGCGAGCTGGTTCTCGAAGCCGTTGAGGCTCAGCGTCTCCACTACCCGGGCACCGGGCGGGACGAACGCGGTCACGTGCTTGAGCAGGTAGTACTCGGGGTTGTAGACGTACTGCCGGGTCGCCGGGTCCACGGTGACGAGCGAGTTCTGCGGCCACCCCCAGGTGCTGCGGCCGCCCGGGGTCAGGGCGATGTTCCAGTACATGTACGCGTTCGCCCCGTTCGACAGGTAATGCCGCAGCTGTGTCCAGGCGTAGCGGCAGTACCGCCAGTCGTTGCGCCCGTCGCCGCACTCCTGCTCGGTCTGGTAGATGCGCAGCCGTGGGTGCTCGCGATGGATCGCGGCGACGGCGCGCTTGCCCGCCCACTGGAACCCGGCCCCGGCGATCCACCGACCGGCCTGCGGATCGGCGAGCACCCGCGAGACGAGGGTGTCGTCGGCGCGCTCGGCGGTGCCGAGGAAGACGGCCACGTCCCGCGCGTGCATCCGCGGCCCGAGCTGCCGGATGAATCGCGCCAGCCCGTCCGGCGTCCACAGGCAGCTGGGAAACACCTGCGCCGAGTTGAACTCGTTCTGCGGCATCACCATCTCGATCGCGATGCCCTGCCGCCGGTACTCGTCGATGAACCGCCCGAAGTACTCCGCGTAGCTCTCCAGATACGATTCGTCCATCTCGCCGGCCGCGTAGTGCCGGTTCGTCTTCATCCAGGCCGGCGGGCTCCACGGCGACGCCCACAGCCGCAGGCCGGGCCGGTGCCGTCGCGCGGCGTGGATGAAGGGCACGAGCGTCTCGAGGTCCCGCGCGATGCTGAAGTGCTCGAGCGCGACATCGCCGGGGACCTCGTCGTGGGAGTACCAGTCGCGGGCGAAGTCGTTGGCGCCGATCGGCAGGCGGCAGATCGTGAACTGCGCGAACAGCTCCCGCAGCACGTCCTCGCGGTCGGGCTCGGCCAGGGCGCTCAGGGCGTCCCAGCCGAGTTCGTTGAAGCATGCGCCGAACCCCTCGACGACCTGGCGCGGTTCGTCGGTGCGCACCACGATGTCCGGTGGACCGTCGGCGGGCGCTGGGAGGTCACGCTCCTGCCAGAGCGCGTCCCGCGTGCTGACGATCCACGTCATCGGCGAACCTTACCCGGCCGTCAGCGGCCGCGTCGCCCGCCGACCCGGGCTCGTGCGGAGAACGCCGCGGCGCTCGAGGGCGCGCCGGTGGCCGTCGCGCGGGTGGCGCCGCCGCGGCCGGTCGCCGCCGCCTTCGGGGCGGACTCGCGGGTCGTGGCGCGCGCCTTCGGGACCGTGTCCCGGACCGTGGCGCGGGTCTTGGTGCCGGCCTTGGCGCGGCGCGGGCCGCGGCGCGGACGCGACTCCGGCGCCGTAGCCGTCTCGGCCGGCGGGGGCGGCGGCGCGAAGGTCCGCTCGCCCGGGGCCAGCTTCACCAGATGCGGATCGCCCGGGCGCAGGCGCACCGTGGCGGCGGAGATGCCGGCCTTGCGCGTCAGCTCGCGCACCTCGTCGACCTGGTTGTCGGTCATGAGGGTCACGACGGTGCCCTGGGCGCCGGCGCGGGCCGTGCGCCCGGAGCGGTGCAGGTAGGCCTTGTGCTCCACCGGCGGGTCGGCGTGGATGACCAGCCTCACGTCGTCGACGTGGATGCCGCGGGCCGCGATGTCGGTCGCGACCAGGGTCGACACGGTGCCGTCGGAGAACGCGGTCAGGTTGCGGTTGCGGGTCGGCTGGCCGAGGTCGCCATGCAGCTCGACGGCCCGCACCCCGGCGGCGACGAGCCGGCGGGTCAGCACCTTCGCGCCGCGCTTGGTGCGGGTGAACACCACGGTGCGGCCGGGCGCCGCGGCGAGGTCGGCCAGGACCTCGAACCGTTCGTCGGCGCGCACGTGCAGCACGTGGTGCTCCATGGCGGTGACCGGGGACAGCGCCGAGTCGGCGGAGTGGGTGACCGGGTCGGTCATGTACCGCCGCACGAGCACGTCGACGCCCGCGTCCAGGGTGGCCGAGAACAGCAGCCGCTGGGCGCGCGGCGGGGTCAGGTCGAGCAGCCGCCGCACCTCGGGCAGGAACCCGAGATCGGCCATGTGGTCGGCCTCGTCGAGCACGGTGATCTCCACCGCGTCGAGCCGCGCGTGGCCGGCGCGCACGTGGTCGGCGAGCCGCCCGGGGCAGGCCACGACGATGTCCACGCCGGCGCGCAGGCCCGCGATCTGCGGGTTCGGCTTGACGCCGCCGAAGATGGTCAGCGTGCGCAGGCCCAGCGCCTCGGCCAGCGGGGCCATCGCCGCCTGGATCTGGGTGACGAGTTCCCGGGTGGGCGCGAGGATGAGGGCGCGGGGCCGGCCGGGCTGCGGCCGGGAGCGCTGGGCGGCCAGCCGGGTCAGCAGCGGCAGGACGAACGCGTAGGTCTTGCCCGAGCCGGTCCGGCCGCGGCCGAGCACGTTGCGCCCGGCCAGGGAGTCCGGCAGCGTGGCCGCCTGGATCGGCGTGGGCCGGGTGATCCCGGCGTCGGCGAGGATGCCGCTGAGGGTGGCCGGCACGCCGAGTTCTGCGAACGTCGTGGCTGCGGGCGCTGTGGGGGCTTGCTTGTGCTTCGGGCGGCGGGCCGCCATACGGTCTCCGAACGTGAAGGGTGGCCGGGACACTACACCGGCGGAAGTGCCTGGGGATCAGATGCCTGCCAGGCAACACCCCGAAGGATAGCACGTCGCTCTGCCCGGGGTTGGCCCGCCCCGCGCGGGCCGGCGCGGGGCGCCGACGGTCGCGGCGCGGGGCCCGGTCGGTCGATCGGCCTCGGTCATCGGACCGATGGCCGCGATGACCTCGCTGGATACGATGTGCCGGTGACGCACCCGGGGGGACCGCCCGAACCGCAGCCGCCGTACGAGCAGCAGCCGCCGTACGAACAGCAGCCCTACCAGCAGCATCCTTACCAGCCGCCGGTGCCCTGGGCGACCCAGCCGCCGCCCCCGGCGACCCAGCAGCGCGGCGGCAAGGTCGCGCTCATCGGCATCGGCGGCCTCCTCGCGGTCATCGTGCTCGTGGTAGGCGGCTACTTCGTCTTCCAGAAGCTCTTCGTCGACACCCCGACCGAGGTCGTCCAGGCCTACATCGACGAGGCCCGCAAGGACCACCCGGACCGCGACAAGATCGCCGGCATGCTGTGCAAGAGCGAGTCGGACAAGCTGAAGCGGCAGACCGACACCGGCGCATCGGGCACCGCGCCAAGTCGGAACCGCATCATCGACTGGCACGTGACCGGCGAAACCGTCAACGGGGACGCGGCGGTCGTCTACACCAGCTACACGATCAAGTCGTCCTCGAGCAGTGGCCGCACGACGGACGGGCAGCTCGCCCTGGATCTCGTCAAGGAGAACCGGGCCTGGAAGATCTGCGACTTCCAGGCGTAGGAGCGACGGCCGCGGGGTGCTGCCCGCCGGCGGCGAGCGGCGCCCCGCGGAACCGCTGCGACTAGTACTCGTCCTGGGTGCTGCGCATGACCCAGAGGGAGCCGCCGTTGGGGGACATCCCGTTGCCCTCGGTGGCGCTCTTCGGTTTCGCGTTGTACGCCAGGGTGAAGTAGACGCCGCCGCTGACCTCGACGCTGGACGGGTTGGCCTGGTCCGAGGAGCCGGAGTTGTAGATGGCCACCTTCTTCAGCCCGGTCTCGGGCCACCGGGCGAGCGGGTTCTGGATGAGGATGCCGTAGGTCGGGCGCAGCGCCACGCCCTTGTCACCGAACGTGAACAGCACCCGGTCCTGGTTGTTCGGGCCGGAGACCTTCAGCAGATGGTGGGACGAGGCGAAGACCGGCAGCCACTGTACGTCGTAGTAGGAGCCGGTGCCGGTGAACGTGTACGGGTTCCACTTCATGATCTTGACGGGCTGGCCGTTGGACGTGCTGCCCTTGTTCTGCTCGTGCCGGACGGCCGCGATGACCGTGCCGGCGACCTGCACGAAGCTCGGCTCCGTGAAGGTGTCCGTGAAGCCGTCCGCGACCGGGGCGTTCGCGGCGAGCTGGAACGCGTCGGCGAGCAGCAGCCGCGGGTCGCTCACCGGGCGCCAGGTGGCGCGCACGAACCAGGCGCCGGTGTCGTTGTAGACCGGGATCAGCACCTGGCTGACCGAGGCGCCCTGGTCGTCGAGGGCGAGCACCCCGCCGTGCTCGGCGAGCGCGCCGCCGGGGATGCCCGGCACGACGAGCTTCACGGGATCGGTGAAGTTGTTCCAGCCCGGCTTCCAGACCGAGTAGTACACGCCGTCGCTCGGGACGAAGAAGGTGAGCACGACCGCGCCGTCGCGCATCTTGCCGAGCTTCGGGTCGCGCATGTCCTTGTGCAGCATCGTGGACGGGTTCGCCAGGGCGGGGTACGGCGTGACCCAGGTCCACGCCGACCCGCTCTGGGTGCCGAATGAGAGCTGCACGGTGCCCTCGGGGCCGGTGTGGCCCGTCGCGCGGTACCAGACGGCCATGAGCCGGCCGTCGTCGAGCTTGACGATGTCGGGGAACCGGGCCTCGTAGTCGCCGGGTTCCTGGAAGAGCTTCATGTACTGGCTGACCGCGGTGGCCGGTGAGGCGCTGAGCCCCGCCAGGACCGCCGCGGCCGTCAGGATCGCCGCCAATCGCCGCATCGTGAACATGCTCGATATGGCTATTTGAAATAGCGTTCCATGTCAATATCCAGGTCGATGTATCAGCGAGCGTTCCACTTTCTGGTTGTCGCCGCCGTTGCAGGACCAGATCTCCAGCAGCGTGCCGCTGACGGTGCCGTTCGCCGTCGCGTCGAGGCACTTGCCCGAGCCGACCCCGACCACGGTGCCGTCGGCGTTGACGGTCCACTGCTGGTTCGTCTGGCCGTTGCAGTCCCAGATCTGCACCTTGGCCCCGCTGTCGGTGCTCGCGCCGGCGACGTCGAGGCACTTGGTGCCGTACACCTGCAGCTGCTTCGACGCGCTCAGCGTGAAGGCCTGGTTGGACCCGCCGTTGCAGTCCCACAGCGCCAGCTGGGTGCCGCTGGTCTGTACCGCCCCGGGCACATCGGCGCACCGCCCGGACTGCACGCCCTTGAGCGAGAACGGAATCGCCCGCGTCGCGCAGGTCGTCAGGCCCGAGGTGTACGGGCACAGCGCCGTCGCGAAGCCGCCGCGGGTCGCCTCGGGCACGCTCAGCGTGTCGGCGCTCGTGACCACCCGGGTGTCGCGGACCAGCCCGGCCGAGCCGTCGCGGACGGTCTCGGCGAGCCACTGCCCGGCGCCGAGGAACGACAGCGACGTGGTGTACGTCTTCGCGTTCAGCGCCGAGATGCCGCCTACGAACCAGCGGCCGCCGGCCCGGCGGGCGAAGTACGCCTCCTGGCCCGGGCGCCCGCCCAGCAGCCGGCTCTCGTCCCACGCCGTCGGCAGCTGGTCGAGGATCCGCAGCGCCTCGGGGTGGGACTCGTAGCTCTGCGGGTTGTCGGCCAGGTGCTGCCAGCCGGACTCGAAGACGACCGCCGTGCCCAGCTCGTGCCCGTCGGTGGTGTCCCGGTTGGCCAGGCTGAACACGACCGGGGTGAAGTCCATGCTCGCGATGGCGTTGCGGGTGAACGGCAGGATCGTGTTGAAGTCCGCGCGCAGGTACTGCTCCGCGCCGAACACCGCCTCGGCCGTCATCACGTGCGGCCACGTGCGCTGCAGGCCCCGCGGGGTTGCCGCGCCGTGGAAGTTCACCATCAGCTGCAGCTCGGCGGTGCGGGCCAGGATGGCGTCGTACCACTGCAGCGTCGGCTGGGTGTCCTCGTAGATGAAGTCGACCTTGACCCCGGCCACGCCCCAGCCCTTGATGAGCGGCAGCCAGTTCTCCCGCTGCTGCGCGGTCTTCAGGTCGCCGGAGTTGAACCAGAGCAGCACCTGCACGCCCTTGGACCGGGCGTAGGACACCACGCCGGGCACCCAGCTCGAGGACCAGCCCTCGTCGATGAGCACGTAGCCCCAGCCGTTGCGGGCGGCGAAGTCGACGTACTGCCGCTGCCGGCCCTCGTCGCCCGGGCTGGCGTGCTCGGTCAGCCACGACCAGGAGACGGTCCCCGGCCTGACCCACGACGGGTCCGCGACGCGCGACGGCGCGGCGAGGTCGTCGACGATCGTCGAGCCGGTCACGCTCGCGAGGTCCCCGACGGCCGCGGTCCGCCACGGCGTGCTCAGCGGCAGGGTGGTCGTGATGCCGCTCGCGAGGACGGTGGTGTACGTCCCCGAGCCCGCCGCATGCGTCAGGTACTGCGCGGCGTAGCGCCCGTCGAGGCCCGTCTCGGCCACGAGCGCGAACCGGCCGCCGACCTCGAACAGCGCCGGAATCCGGTAGCTGTTGCCGGTCGGCGCGCCCCCGGCGGTCGTGGCGAACCAGCGCCCCTGGTCCTCGGCCTGCGGCGGGACCAGCCACGCGTTCGACGCCGCCGGGACCGTCCACGACGACGCCTCGCGGCTCACCGTCACCGACCCGCTGCCCGGCAGCACGTACCGGTAGGCGGCGCCGGTGTCCGACGCGCGGACCACCACGTCGAGCCGCGCGCCGCCGGTGCCCGTGAACGACAGCGTCGACTCGGTGTAGGTGGTCCGGCGGCTCTTCTGCTTGCCGGTCGTCATCGCGTAGGACTCGGTCACGGTGCGGTCGGCCCGCTGGGTGAACGTGAGGTTCCGGGTCAGGTCGGCGGCGGTGGTGACGATGCCGATCGGCGAGGGCGACAGCACCGTCTGCCCCCCGTTGCTCACCGCGAACGTCAGGCTCCCGTTGTCGAGGCTGACCTGCGCGGCCGTCGGCGACCCGGCCGAGGGCCCGGCGACCGTCCATACGGTGGCGGCGGACGCGGGCGCCGCGTCGACGAGCACGGCGGCGGGCAGGAGCAGCAGGGCCGCCGCGATGTTCAGGACTCTCATGACCTCGCCCACTTCTGGTTGTCGCCGCCGTTGCAGGTCCAGATCTCCAGCAGGGTGCCGTTGGCGGTGCCGGCCCCGGTGGCGTCGAGGCACTTGCCGGAGCCGGCCCCGACGACGGTGCCGTCGCTGTTGACGGTCCACTGCTGGTTGCCGCCGCCGTTGCAGTCCCAGATCTGCACCTTGGCCCCGTCGGCGGTGCTCGCGCCGTCGACGTCGAGGCACTTGGTGCCGTACACCTGCAGCTGCTTCGACGCGGTCAGCGTGAACGTCTGGTTGGCGCCGCCGTTGCAGTCCCACAGCGCGAGCTGGGTGCCGTTGGTCTGCGACAGCGCGGGCACGTCGGCGCAGCGCCCGGAGCCGACCCCGCGCAGGACGCTCAGCGTCGGGCCCGCGTTGGCGGTCACGCTGAGGTTGTCGAACTGGTCGGTCTGGTAGCCGATCACGCCGACGCCGGCCTGGCCGCTGCCGTAGGTGAAGTCGCTCGCCGTGCCGACGGTCGTCCCGTCGATCGCCGCGGTGATCTGCCCGCCGGAGAAGCCGAGCTTCAGGTTGTGCCAGGCGTTGAGCCCGAGCGCGGCGCGGGTGCCCGAGGCGAGCGTCGTGTCGGTGTTCGTGTTGCTGTGCTTGACGATCGACCACGCGCCGGTCTCGTTCACGCGCAGCTGGTACGCGGCCTGCCGGTTCTGCGGCCGGTTCTGGATGTTGGCCCGGCCCAGCAGCGTGACGGTGCCGGCCTGCTGCAGGTTCACGTCCAGGCTGACCGTGTAGTTGGTCCAGCCCGCGTCGCCGACGAGGGTGAACGCGTCGCTGTCGTCCTGCCAGTTGATCGGCCGCTGCGGCGCGACCTGCTGCAGGCACGTGCCGGACCGGCCGGCGGCGCAGGCGCGGGCCTCGAACGAGCCCTGCATGTCCTCGGTGTAGCGGGGCTGCTTGCGCACCGCGTAGCCGTCGAAATTGTCCGCGTAGGGCAGCGCGAGGCCGTGCGTGGCCGGGCTCGCCGCGGTGCCCTTGCCCTGCCCGCTGGTGGTGCTCACGGTGTAGATGCGGTTGGGCTGCAGGGTCAGGCTGTACGCGCCGCCGGACGGGGTGACGTCGGCCTGCCGGACGAACCAGTCGCCCGGGTTCGACGAGCCCATGTCGGTCGCCCACACGTGCACGGTGCCGGTGCTCAGGCCGCCGGAGACGGTGATGTTGACGGTCTGCGCGGCCGTGGTGCCGCTGGTCTCGTACACCGTCGTGTAGTCGATGTTGTTCGTGGACTTGAGCGACACGTAGCTGCCGTTGGCGCGGTTGCCGCCGAGGTAGCCGCTGGCGGAGCTGTTGAGGTACTTCCAGCCCGGCTGCGTGAACTGGGCGTAGTGCGCGTTGGCCCACAGGTTCCGGCCGACCCGGTAGGCGCCGGACCACGGCGAGCCCGCGTCCATCAGCCCGACGGTCGCGTAGGGCAGGTTCGGGGTGATGGCGGCGATGAGCGGCCAGTTCATGTAGCCGGAGATCTCCGCGTCGAGGTAGCCGCGGTTGACGGTGCGGATGTAGGGCACGACGCCGCCCATGTCGTCCTGCGAGCCGAACTCGCTGGCCCACAACGGCTTGCCGCTCGAGCGGGCGTTGGCGGTGGTGCTGCAGGAGTCGGCCTGGGACAGGTAGCCGCAGACGTAGTGGTTGCCCAGCACGCCGACGGCGCTCTTCAGCGCCGGGTCGCCCGCGAACTCGTCGGCCATGCCCCAGCCGCTGTCGTCGCCGACGATCTGCACCGCGCCGAACCCGGCGTTGTTCAGGCCGGTCCGCAGGCTCTTGTACCAGCCGCTGTCGTGGCCGCGCTCGTTCCAGCCGCCGAGGTAGCCGACGGTGATGCCGTGGCCCTTGGCGCAGTTCAGCCAGGCGATGTCGTAGTCGATCATGTCCTGGGACCAGAAGTTCCCGCCGCCGATCCAGCCCGGCGCGGCCCACGGCAGGGCGACGATGCGGATGTTCGGATTGCGGGCCACGGCCTGCTCGCCGAGCCAGAACTCGTAGCCGGCGTTGCAGTTGACGTCGCCGCGCACGTGCTCGTGGCTGGGCTCGGAGCCGTCGGTGGAGTTGGCGTCGCCGCCGATCTCCAGCTTCAGCAGCTGCACGGCGGCGCCGTAGCCGGGCTTGAACAGGTAGTCGAGGATCTGGCCGCGCTGCGGCTCGGGGTAGTCGACGAGCAGGCGCGAGTTGCCGCCCCCGCCGCTGATCGCGCCGACGCCGTCGAACGTGCGCCCGACGATGCCGCCGTTGACGTTGATCGTGGTGGTGGCCGCGGCGGCCGGTGCGGCGGTCGCCGCGACGACGCCCAGTGCCAGCGGAACTGCCAGCAGAACTGTCGGCAGACCCGCCGCCGCGAGGGCGATGGGTCCGCGACGCGCTCCGTGCATGGGGATCTCCTGACTGTTTGGCGGAACAGGGGAGGAGTGACCATGATCGAAAATGTGGGATAACGGGCGCCGTTGTCACGGAAGCCTCGTGGGAAGCGCGAGTTCTGTCAAGACATGACAAGACCCCGCGCTTACCCTGCCAAAACCCACGTCTGGGTCTTCATGAATCAACGAGTTTCAACGTTGCAACGTCATCGAAACCGCTTCGTGATCGCGGCGGGGATTGACATTTCTCAGTCCAAGCGCTTTCGTGGCGTTGGGTTTCGTTGGGAGATGTTGGGTTTTCGGAGGTACTGATGTCACAAACGCTCAGCCGCCGCACCGCACTCAAGGGCCTGTTCGGAGCCGCGGCCGCGGGCACCCTCCTCACCGCCTGCGGTGACGACTCCTCCGGCCAGCCGGCGACGGGCGGCGACAACGGCACGGGGCCGGTCACCTTCGGCTCGAACTACTCCGACGCCGCGCCGAAGACCGCGTTCGCCGCGCTCATGTCCCAGGCGACCGGCAGCACGAGCGTCCCGGTCACGGTGAACACCACCGACCACAACACGTTCCAGAACAACATCAGCAACTACCTGCAGGGCACCCCCGACTCCCTGGCGACCTGGTTCGCCGGCTACCGGCTGCAGTTCTTCGCCGCCCAGGGCCTGCTGACGCCCATCGACGACGTCTGGGAGAAGATCGGCGGCACCTTCAACGACGCCGCGAAGAACCTCTCGAAGGGCCTCGACGGCCACTACTACATGGTTCCGCTCTACAACTACCCGTGGGTCGTCTTCTACAACAAGAGCGTCTTCCAGTCCAAGGGCTACGAGGTCCCCGCCACCTGGGACGCCTTCATCACGCTGTCGAAGAAGATGCAGACCGACGGGCTCGTGCCCCTCGCGTTCGCCGACAAGGACGGCTGGCCCGCGCTGGGCACCTTCGACATCCTCAACCTGCGCATCAACGGCTACGAATACCACATCAAGCTGATGAAGCACGAGGTGCCGTGGACCGACGCCGGCGTCAAGGCGGTCTTCGACCAGTGGCGTGAGCTCGCGCCGTACCAGCAGAAGGGCGCCAACGGCCGCACCTGGCAGGACGCCGCCAAGGCGCTGGAGAACAAGCAGGCCGGGATGATGTTCCAGGGCTCCAACCAGGTCGCGGCCAACTACGACGCCGCCAACCTGGCCGACCTCGACTTCTTCGTGTTCCCCTCGATCAACCCGAGCTACGGCACCGACTACATGGACGCCCCGACCGACGGCTTCATCCTGCCCAAGAAGGGCAAGAACTCCGCGTCGGCGAAGAAGATCCTCGAGTACATCGGCACCTCCGACGCCGAGGCGAAGTTCCTCGAGACCGACCACTGGGACGTCGGCCTCGCCAAGGGCCTCGTCGCGCCGACGTACAACGACATCCAGAAGAAGTCCGTCGCCGAGATCGGCAAGTGCAAGAACGTCTCCCAGTTCATGGACCGCGACACCGTGCCGGACATGGCCACCGCGATGATCAAGCTCATCCAGCAGTTCATCGACAGCCCGACCCCCGACACCATCGCCACGATCCAGAAGAGCGCCGAAGACCAGGCGAAGACCATCTTCAGCTGATGACGCTCACGACACCCCGCAAGACGTCACCGGCGCCGGCATCCGCACCCCGGCGCCGGGGTCGCACCCGCACCCTCACCCGCCGGGACGTCGGCGTCGCGACCGCGATGCTCGGCGTCCCGCTCCTGCTCGCCGCCGCGTTCGTCTGGCTCCCGGCCCTCGGCTCGGTGCTGCTGTCCTTCACCAAGTGGACCGGCGTCGGCCCGGTCAGGATGCAGTCCTGCGACAACTTCCCGTCCGCGCCCGGGATTCCGCAGCCCGGCTGCCTCAACGGGGTCAAGAACTACGAGCAGGCGTTCACGAACTATCCGGACTTCTGGCCGGCCGTACAGCACAACGCGATCTGGCTCGGCGTCTTCATCGTCTTCGCCACCCCGCTCGGCATGCTCTTCGCCGTGGTGCTGGACCGTGGCATCCGCGGCAGCCGGTTCTACCAGAGCGTGCTCTTCCTGCCGGTGATGCTCTCCCTCGCGCTCATCGGCATCATCTGGGAGCTCATCTACTCGCCGAACTTCGGGCTCATCAACACCCTGACGGGGCACAACCACAACGACAACCTCATCGACTGGCTCGGCGACCCGAAGCTCAACCTGTGGGCGCTGCTCGTCGAGGCCAGCTGGCGGCAGGCGCCGTACGTCATGGTGCTGTACCTCGCCGGTCTCAAGGCCGTGGACCCGGCGCTGCGCGAGGCCGCCGTCGTCGACGGGGCCAACGGCTGGCAGACGTTCTGGCGGGTCGTGTTCCCGGCGATGCGCCCGATCAACATCGTCGTGCTCGTGGTCACCGTCATCGAGTCGCTGCGCGCGTTCGACCTCGTCTACATCACCAGCAACGGCAACCCGCTGCGCGGACTGGAGCTGCTGTCGGTCGCGGTGACCCAGAACATCGTCGGCGAGACCCAGCGCATCGGCTTCGGCTCGACCCTCGGCGTCGTGCTGCTGGTCATCTCCCTCATCCCGATCTCCCTGTTCCTGTGGCAGGCCTTCCGACGAGAGGACCAGCGATGACCCGCCGGGCCGCCTCCACCGCCTTCATGGTCGTCATGTCCGCGCTGTGGGTGACCCCGATCCTGTTCGCGTTGTACGTCGCGCTGCGGCCGATCAGCGAGACCAACAAGTACGGCTACGTCTCCCTGCCGCACACGCTCACGCTGAGCAACTTCGCCGACGCGTGGGCTCAGTCGGACATGTGGAAGTTCTTCCTGAACTCGGTGTGGGTGACGGTGCCGGCCGTGCTGGTCACCCTGTTCCTGGCCTCCACCGCGGCGTACGTGCTGTCCCGGCTCAGCTTCAAGTTCAACGTGGCGCTGCTGATCCTGTTCACCGCCGGCAACCTGCTGCCGCAGCAGGTCATCATCACGCCGCTGTACCGCATCTATCTCGCCCTGGGTATCTACAACTCCTACCTCGGGCTCATCGTCATCAACGTGGCGTTCCAGCTCGGCTTCTGCGTCTTCGTGCTCAGCAACTACATGAAGACGCTGCCCGCCGGCATCGACGAGGCGGCCCTCATCGACGGTGCCTCGCTGTGGACGCGGTACTGGCGGCTCACGATGCCGCTGTGCCGCCCCGCGCTGGCCGCGCTCGCCACCCTGCTGACGACGTGGATCTACAACGACTTCTTCTGGGCCATCACGCTGATCTCCACCGGCGACCGGCGGCCGATCACGTCCGCCCTGGCCAATCTCCAGGGCCAGTTCGTGTCCAACCAGAACCTGATCGCGGCGGCCGCCCTCATCGCGGCGATGCCGACCCTGATCGTCTACGTGTTGCTGCAGAAGCAGTTCATCGCCGGCCTGTCCCTGGGCTCGTCCAAGGGCTGAGGCGCGGCGCCGGCGGTTCCGGGCGCCTCACTGGTCGGTGAAGTCGCCCGACTCGGCCGCGGGGCCGCTCGCGTCGCTCGTGGTGCCCTCGGCGGGGGACCGCATGCCGCCGGTCGTCGCGTCGCCGGTGGTGGTCGGCGCGGCGCCCGGGCGGGTGCGGCGCTGCGGGGCGCGCCCGGACCCGCCCGGCCCCGCGCTGGAGCCGGTCGTGGTGCGCAGACCTCCGCTGCGCGTCGGGCCGCCGTTGCGCCGGGTCTGCTCGCTGGCGGCCTCGTCGGCGCGTTCCTCCGGTGACGTCATATGGCGCCGTTTACCCGGCCCGCAACCCGCCTAACGCGTGAAAAAGCGGGTAAGGGCGCGAGTATGAACGTGTCCTTCCTACGCCCGTTGTACGAGCGTCCCGGACCGTGGGCGTCGGTCTATCTCGACGGGACGCGTAACAACGAAGACCCGGCGGGCACCGTCGAACTGCGCTGGCGGGCCGCCCGGGAGGCGCTGCGGGACGCTCTCTGCGAGCCGGAGACCATCGAGGCGCTCGAGCGGGCGCTGCTCGCCCACACCGAGGAGGGTGAGCCGTACGGGCTCGCCGCCTTCGCCGCCGACGGCGAGGTGGCGATGGTGCGGGTGCTGCCCGCGCCGCCCCGGCGCGCCATCGCGGCATTCGGGCCGTTGCCGCACGTCATGCCGATGCTCGCGCAGATGGGGGAGTCGATCCCGTACGTCCGCGTCCTGGTCGACCGCACCGGGGGCCGGATCGAGGCCGTGGACGCCGCCCGGCTCGTGCGCGACGAGGCCGTCACCGGCACGGAGCAGTGGCCCCTGCACCGGGTCAAGCCCGGCGGGTGGTCGCAGCCGCGGTACCAGCGCGCCGCCCAGGTCTCGTGGGAGCGCAACGCCGCCACGGTCGCCGCGGCGGTCGCGCAGGCCGCCGAGCAGTGCGGTGCCGAGGTCATCGTGGTGGCCGGCGACCCGCAGGCGCGCCCCCTGCTCGTCGCGCAGCTGCCGGAGCACTGGCGGGAGCGGGTGGTGGAGACCAACTCCAGCACGGGGCCGGCCGCGCTCGAGGACGTGACCGTCCAGGCGATCGCCGAGCGCGCGACCGAGAAGGCCCGGGCAGTCGTCGACCGCTACCGCAGCCGGCGGGGCAACGACGCCGCCGGGGACGGGCTGCCGGCCGTGGTCACCGCCCTGCAACGCGGGCAGGTCGACACGGTGCTCCTCGTGGACGACCCGAGCTCGACCACCGAGCTGTGGATCGGCCCGGGACCGGAGCAGCTGTCCTTCGACCGCGCCGAGCTGCAGGCGATGGGCGTGCGCGACACCCGGCGGGTGCGGGCCGACGCGGCGCTCGTGCGCGCGGTCGTGTGCACCGAGGCCGACCTGCTCTTCGCCGCGCCGGACGAGGTGCCGGTCGAGGGTGGGGTCGGCGCGCTGCTGCGCTACGCCGACGCCGGCACGCGCCGCCGCTGAGGGTCCCCCGATGTGATGTAAACCGCCGTTGACTTGTCCGCCGATCCCGGTCTACGGTCAAAGTCAACAGACGTTTACATTTCGAGGGGTACTCGTGGCAAACACCGTCACGCACGCGGGGCGGACCGGACGGCACTCGAACAGCACACTCGTGGTGCTGTTCCTGTCGCTGGGCGGCCTGGCGTTCGCGGTCCTGCAGTCACTCGTCGCGCCCGCGCTGCCGATCATCGCCAAGGACCTCAACGCGTCCACCGGGGACATCAGCTGGATCCTGACGGCGTACCTGCTGTCGGCCTCGGTCCTCACGCCCATCCTGGGCCGGCTCGGCGACATGGTGGGCAAGCGCCGGGTGATGCTCGTGGTGCTCGTGATCCTGGCCGCCGGCACCCTGCTGGCCGCGCTCGCGCCCAACCTGACCGTGCTCATCGTCGCCCGGGCCCTGCAGGGCGCGGCCGGCGCGATCATGCCGCTGTCGATCGGCATCGTCCGCGACGAGCTGCCCCGCGAACGGGTCGGCGTCACCGTCGGCCTGCTCTCGGCCATCTTCGGCATCGGCGCCGGCGTCGGGATCGTCGCCGCCGGCCCGATCGTCGACCACCTGTCCTGGCACTGGCTGTTCTGGTTCCCGCTGGTCGTCGTCGCCATCGCGCTGCTCGGCGTCTTCTTCGGCGTGCCTGAGTCCCCGGTCCGCGCGCCCGGCCGCCTCGACGTGGTCGGCGCCCTGATCCTGTCGGTGTCGCTGGTGTCGCTGCTGCTGGCGATCTCCAAGGGCCGCGAGTGGGGCTGGGGCAGCGGCGAGACCGTCGGGCTGCTCGTGGCCGGGGTCGTGCTGCTGGCCGTGTTCGTCGTCGTGGAGCTCAAGGTGCGCGAGCCGCTGGTCGACATGCGCCTGATGGCCCTGCGCGGCGTGTGGGCGACCAACCTCGTCGCGCTCATCTTCGGCTTCGCGATGTTCGGCACCTTCGTGCTCGTCCCGACGCTGCTCGAGCTGCCCGCGGCGACCGGCTACGGCTTCGGCAAGTCGGTCTCGCAGGCCGGTCTGTTCCTGCTGCCGACGGTGCTCATGATGCTCGTGTTCGGCCCGCTCGCCGGCCTGCTCGACCGCCGCTTCGGCCCCAAGGTGCCGATGGCGCTCGGCGCGATCGCGGTCACCGCGGCTTTCGCCCTGCCGGCCGTGGGGCACGGCGCGATCTGGCAGATCCTGGTCTCCGGCCTGTTCACCGGCGCCGGCATCGGCCTCGCGTTCGCCGCGATGTCCAACGCCATCATCGAGAGCGTCCCCGCGACCCACACCGGCGAGGCCGCCTCGGTGAACACGATCGCGCGGACGATCGGCAGCAGCATCGGTACGGCCGTCATCGCCGCCGTCATCGCGTCCAACACCACGCCCCGGGGCCTGCCGACCGACGACGCGTTCACCAAGGGCTTCTGGCTCTGCGCCGGCGTCGCGGTCCTCGGCATCGTGGCCGCGCTGATCCTGCCCTCGGCCCGCCGCCGCCACGAGCAGGCGGTGGAGGTCGGCGTCGAGGACCTGCCGGCCGAACCGGCTCCGGTCAGGTGACCGACGGAGGGCGGGACCGCGGTGTCGACACCGCGGTCCCCCCCCCCACCCAAACCCCCCAACCCCGGGGCGCCCCCCCCCCCGCCCCGCGGCCCACCCCCGGGGCCCCGGGGCGGCCCGCCCGCCCCGCCGCCCACCCGGGCCGGTGCCGGTCCCCCGCCGCGGGGGGGCCCGGGGGGCCCCCCCCCGCGCCCCCCCCCTCCAGCATCCCCAGCATCCGCTGGTCCTCCCGCGCCTCGGCCCGGCTCGCCTCCGCGTGCTCCCGGTGCCGCACGGCCTGCCGCCGGTGCTCCTCGACGTTGCCCAGCCCGGACGCCGCCGACCGGTCGTGCAGGTCCGCCGCGGTCTCGTGCGCGTCGGCGGCGGCCAGCGCGGCCGCGGCCGCCCGCTCGGTCGCCCGGGTCGCGAGCCGCTGCGAGTCCTCCGCCAGCTCGGCGGCCCGCGCGCACATCGCGGTGGCGGACTCTTCGGACTCGTCGGACTCTTCCGGCTCGATCCACTCGCGCCGCAGCTCCGCCAGCCGCGCCGCGGCCTCCTCGGCCCGCCGCCGCGCCAGCTCGGCCCGCTCGCCGGCCTCCACACCGCGCCGCGCCGCGCGGTCACTCGCCCTCGTGTCGCTCATGCGCCCCCACTACCCGGGTACGCTGGGCGAAATCGAACGCGGCAGTCGGAGGTGAACTGGTGCACCCGGTGTAGCGACGGCCCCCAGCCCGGGGCGTCACGGAACCGGAAGGTGCCCGTTCATGAGCAGGACCGACAAGACCCGCCCCTGGTGGGTCCAGATGGCCGATGCGCCGATGCGCGCGTGCCGGCCGCGTCACGACCACCGCTTCGGCCCGTGCACCCTCGACGCCGCCGTCACCGCCGCGTCGGCATCGCTGGGGGAGCGCCGCGACGGCTGCCACTGGGGTGGCACGGCGAGCTACTGGTTCCGCCGGGCGGAGAGTCACGGCCACCGCGAGTGGGCGCTGTGGTGCCGCGGGGAGCGCCGCCGCAGCCGCCACGCCGCCCGCCGCGCCCTGCGCGACCTCCGCCGCGACTGGTAGCGGCGCCCACCCCGTCGGCAGCCCCGCCGCGACTGCTTGCGGCGCCCGCAATCGGTCACGGTCGGTGACGTGATCGCCCCACGGAGAGTCGTAGTTGAATGGCGAGTAACAAAGTGGTGAGCGGCCGGATTTGGCCTTGGTGTGGCCGCAACCGGCGCCCATGATGGACGCGTGTCCGACACGGTCGGGTCTCTCGCGCGGCCGGTCGCCGTCGTCGAGGCCACCATGCGCTGCGCCGACCTCGACCTGCGGTTCCGGGCCGATCCATCGTTACCTTGTGTGGTCGTCATGTACCTCGACGGCGGCATCGGGCTCATCAACCGCGAGCGCTTCGGCCAGCTCATGTCCGGGCCCTTCGGCTACGGCCGGGCGCTGTGGGAGAAGACCCCCGTCGGGCGCACCGCCGACCCCGCGCCGATGATCGTCGACGAGCACGCGCTCGTGGTCGACGTGTGCGAGCAGGTCTCGCGGCGCGACCGGGTTCGGCGGTACGACGACGTGCTCGTCCGGCGCCAGGACGGCCGCCTGGCGCGGGTGTCGGCCGCGCGGCTGTACGAGGCCCTGGCCGACCTCATGGCGCTGCAGGCCGTCGTCGACCCGCTCAGCGGCCTGGCCAACCGGGCGCGCTTCCTCAACCGGCTCGCCACCACCTGCCGCGAGCCCGCGCACCCCGGCGTCGCCGTGGTCTTCATCGACCTCGACCGGATGAAGCAGGTCAACGACACGCTCGGGCACGCGGCCGGGGACCGGCTCATCGTCTCGGCCGCGCGCCGCCTCGCCGCCGCGGCGGGGGAGGGCGATGTCGTGGCGCGGCTCGGCGGCGACGAGTTCGCGGTGCTGACCCGCCTCGCCGGCGGCCACCAGCCCGAGCTCTCCGCGGCCGCGCTCGGCGAGCGGTTCCGGCTCGCGATCGCGACCCCGGACGCGAGCCTCCCGTCCGGTGCGCACAGCTCCGCGAGCGTCGGCGTGGCCATCGGCGCGCCGGCGGCCGACCCCGAGACGCTGCTGCGCGAGGCGGACGCGGCGATGTACCGCGCGAAGCAGGCCGGCGGCGACAAGGTCCGCGTGGTCGTCGGCGCCGGTGCCGCGGCCGCGCCGAGACCCGGGGCCGGCGACGGCATCCTGGCCGCCATCGAGCGCGGCGAGCTGCGGCTGTTCTACCAGCCCATCGTCGGCGTCGACGACGGGCGGGTCTGGGCCGTCGAGGCGCTCGTGCGCTGGCTGCACCCGCAGCACGGGCTGCTGACCCCGGCCCGGTTCCTCGCCGACGCGGCCCGGGCCGGGCAGATGCCGGCCGTGGACCGCTGGGTGCTCGGCCGCGCCTGCGCCGACCTGGCCGCCTGGGACCTCGTGCTCGGCGACCGGGCGCCGGCCTGCGTCAACGTGAACCTCACGGTCGAGACGCTGCGCGGCCCGGGGCTGGCCGGCGACGTGCTCGCCGCGGTGCGCCGCCACGGGCTCGCCCCGAGCCGCATCCGGGTCGAGCTGCCCGAGTCGGCGGACCTGGGGCAGCTTCAGGATGCCGTACGCCAGCTGACCGAGCTGCGCGAGCACGGCGTCGGGATCGTGCTGGACGACATGGGCGCGGGCTCGGCGACCCTGCGCCACCTGTCCGCGCTGCCGGTCTCCGGCATCAAGATCGATCGCTCGTTCGTCGCCGGGATGCTGGACAACCGCAACGACCACGCCGTCGTGAAGCTCCTCGGCGACCTGGGCCGCAGCACCGGGGTGAGCGTCACCGCGGAGGGCATCGAGGACGACGAGCAGCTGGCGGCGCTGCGCCAGCTCCAGGTCCCCTTCGCGCAGGGGTACCACCTGGGCCTGCCCGCCCCGGCCGACCACCTCAGCGCCATTCTGCGCACGGGACGGCCGCGGGGCGTGGCGAGCGTTCGGCTGCCGAGCGGGGTCTGACCCACCTGCTGGCCAGGGCTTTTGCGACTCGCGGCGCCCCGTCGTGCCGGATCGCGGCATTTCGATAACGGAAAGGTTTGATGTCGCGACTGATCGGTTACTAGGGGCGCCTGCTTCTCCGTACCGCGCGCCTTCACGAATCTGTACCTTCAGCGTTCCCGATTGTGTTTGGAGGAACGTATGGCCGCCGACCTCGTGCTCATGCTGGCCGAGCGCGACTACATGTACGGCGTCGGTGACCTGACCCTGCGCATCCGCCACGTCGAGCGCGAGGCCCCGATCTCCTACGACGACGAGCGGTGGTACTACGTCCACGGCATGCAGCTCGGGCACGAGGGCCGCGAACTCGGCGAGCGCGTCGTGGTCGTCCGCGGCCGCCGCCTGGTGCAGGCCGGGCTCCCGCTGGAGTAGCGGGGTCCGGGCGCGTAGGCTCCGACCCGTGGCCGCCCCGACGTTCGCGGTGAGTCGCGACGACGTGCGCGATGCGGTCGTGCTCGCCCTGACCGGCGCGCTCGACGCCTTCACCGCGCCCGATCTCGACGAGGCCGTCGGCGCGGCGCTCACGCCCGGCCACGAGCTGGTGCTCGACCCGCGCGAGCTGGAGTTCCTCGCCACGGGTGGCGTCCGCGCGCTGTTCCGGGCCGCCGAGTCGGCCGGCCGGGCCCGGGTCGCGCCGCGGATCCTCGTGGGCGAGGCGCAGCATGCCCGCCTCGTCATCGATCGTGTCGACATCGACGGCCGCCCCCCGCTCGCGACATGACCGGCCACCACGTCCTGCGCTACGACGACGCCGAGGAGCTGCGGGCCGCGCTCGCGGACCGGCCCGCCGGCGCCTTCGTCGTGCTCGCCTGCCGCCCCGAGCACAACGCGCTGCTGCCCGACGCCCTGCGGCTGGCCCGCCCGGCCGTGCACCACCGGCCCGTCGCCGTGCTCGCGGCCCTGCGCCGGCTGCTGCGCCACCCGGCCCGCCCGCTCGGCGCCCCGATCTGGGTGCTCGCCGAGCCCGAGGTCGGCACCACGCGCACGGACCTGGCCCGGGCCGCGGCCTTCGAGGCCGCCCGTCCCGTCACGCTCGCGGGTGAACCGATGACGACGATCGCCGCCTACCCGCGCGCCGAGACCCCCGCCGGGCTCTTCGACCCGCCACAGCTCGACGCGCCGGTGCCGGATCCGGACGCGGCGCCGGTGCTGTGCCTGCCCGCCTCCCACGATCGCCGCGACATCGTCGGCATCCGCGCCCGGCTCAGCATGTCGCTCGCCGGCCTGCCGACCCTCGTGCGCACCGACTTCGTCGCCGCCGTGAACGAGGTGCTGACCAACGCCTACGTGCACGGCACCCCGCCCGTCGACGTCGCCGTCTGGGTGACCCGCGGCCGGGTCGAGTGCCGCGTCACCGACCGCGGCCCCGGCTTCCGCGACCCGCTGGCCGGCTACCGCCCCGCCCCCGGCGGCACCCGCTCCGGCAACGGCCTGTGGCTGGCCCGGCAGGCCAGCGACGAGCTCACCGCCTGGGCGGGCCCGGACGGCTTCACCGTGCGGCTGACCACCGCGGTCGCCCCCGGGCTGGCCCTGCAGACCCAGGGCGCCCTGGCCCGCGCCGAGGTCGCCGCCGCCCGCGTGCGGTTCCGGCAGTTCGGCAACCGCCGCCCCCGGTGATGCCGCGCGCGCTCGCCGGGTCCCGCCTGTGGCTGGTGCTCGTCCTCGGATCGCTCAGCGGATTCGCCCCGCTCACGATCGACATGTACCTCCCCGCGCTGCCCGGCATGGCGCGCGACCTGCACACGAGCGTGCCGATGGTGCAGCTGTCGCTCACCGTGTTCGTGATCGGGCTGGCGCTGGGCCAGGTGCTGGCCGGGCCGCTGTCGGACACGTGGGGCCGGCGGCGCCCGCTGCTCGGCGGCCTGGTGCTCTACGTCATCGGCTCGCTCTGCTGCGCCGCGGCCCCGAACGCGGGCCTGCTCGTCGCCGCCCGTGCCCTGGAGTCGCTGGGCGCCGCGGCCGGGATCGTGCTCGCCCGGGCGACCGTCCGCGACCTGTTCGAGGGCCCCGCGATGACCCGGTTCTTCTCCACCATCATGCTCGTCAACGGGCTCGCCCCGATCCTCGCCCCGGTCGCCGGCGGCCAGCTGCTGCGCCTCGCGGGCTGGCGGGTGCTCTTCGTCGTCCTCGCGGCCGTGGGCGTGGTGCTGCTCGTGGCCGTGCTCGCCGGGCTGCCGGAGTCGCTGCCACCCGAGCGGCGCCGGCCGGCCCACCTCGGCGGCACGCTGCGCTCGATGGCCGGGCTGGCCACCGACCGCGCCTACCTGCGTTACGTGCTCGCCGCGGCGCTCATGTTCGCGGCGGTCTTCGCGTACATCTCGGGCTCGTCGTTCGTGCTGCAGAACGCGTACGGCCTCAGCGCCCAGCAGTTCAGTCTCGTCTTCGGCGCCAACGGGCTCGGCATCGTGCTGTTCGCCCAGGTCAACGGGTGGCTGGTCGGCCGCGGCCACACCGCGCACGCCCTGCTGCGCGCCGCCCTCGTCGTCGCGGTGGTGGCCGCGGCCGGCGTGCTGCTGAGCACCGCCGCACACGCGCCGCTGCCGGTCGTGCTCGTCTGCCTGTTCGCGGTCGTGTCGATGCTCGGCGTGGTCCTCGCCGACGCCACGTCGCTGGCGCTCGGCCCGCACGCGGCCACCGCCGGGGCGGCGTCCTCGTTGCAGGGCCTGCTGCAATTCCTCGTCGGCGGCATCGCGGCCTCGGCGATGGGCCTGGCCGGCCCGGGCTCCGCGGTCGCGATGGGTGTCACGATGTTCACGTGCGCCGCCTTGGCCCTCGCCACGCTGCGGCTCCTACGCTGATCGGATGCTGACCGTACGCCCGGCCGCGCCGGACGACCTCGCCGCCGTCGCCGCGATCTACGCGCACTACGTCACCGAGACGGTCGCGACCTTCGACGAGACCCCGCCGCCCCTCGACGCCTGGCACACCCGCCTGGCCGACCTCAACGCGCGCGGGCTGCCGTTCCTGGTCGGCGAGGCCGAGGGGCAGATCGCCGGCTACTCCTACGCCGCCCCTTGGCGCGCGAAGCCCGCCTACCGGCACTCGGTGGAGGATTCGGTGTACCTGGGCCAGGAGTGGGCCGGCCGCGGCTTCGGCACGGTGCTGCTGCAGGCCGTGCTGGACGACTGCGCGAAGGCGGGGCTGCGCCAGGTCGTCGCGGTGATCGCCGACACGGGAAGCGACGCGTCCGCGGCCCTGCACCGCAAGGCGGGCTTCACCGAGGCGGGCCGGCTGACCGGGGTCGGCTACAAGCACGGCCGCTGGATCGACACCATCCTGATGCAGCACACACTGCCGCAGCGCCCCGCCGCGGACCCGGACCGCCGCTGACCGCGCCCGCCTCCGGTGCCCCGGTACCGGCGCCGCCACGCCACCTCGCCCGGCAGGTAGAGCCGGCCGGAGAGCGCCGTCGGTGGCTCCAGCACGGTTCGTGATCGGCGGCACAAGGCTGCTATTCCTATCGGGTTTATAGCTATGATCGCCGCCATGCGTCCCGTGAACCTTCTCGTCGCCGCCGGGCTCGCCGGGGCCCTGGCCGTGCTGGCCGGCTGCGCGCCCGCCGACGAAGACACTGCGGCAGCCGCCGCCTCCGCCGGGGCGAGCGCCGCCGGCTCCTGCGCCCCGGCCCGGCTCAAGACCGTCGCCTCGGGCAAGCTCACGGTCGGCACCGACGATCCGGTCTACCCACCGTGGTTCGCCGACAACAAGCCCGAGTCCGGGCAGGGCTTCGAGTCCGCGGTCGCCTACGCCGTGGCGGAGAAGCTCGGCTACGGCAAGGACCAGGTCGCCTGGGCGCGGGTCACGTTCAACAACGCGATCGCGCCCGGGAAGAAGGCGTTCGACTTCGACATCAACGAGTTCTCCATCACCGACGAGCGCAAGCAGGCGGTCGACTTCTCCTCGCCGTACTACGACGTCACGCAGACCGTCATCGCGCTCAAGAGCTCGAAGATCGCGGGGGCCAAGGGCCTCGCTGACCTCAAGGGAGCCAGGCTCGGGGCCCAGGTCGGCACCACCAGCTACCGCTCCATCACCGAGGTGGTCAAGCCGGCGCAGCAGCCCTCGGTGTACAACAACAACGACGACGCCAAGAAGGCGCTGCAGAACGGCCAGATCGACGGGCTCGTGGTCGACCTGCCGACCGCTTTCTACATCACCGGTGCCGAGATCGACGACGCGGTCATCGTCGGGCAGCTGCCGCAGGTCTCGGGCACGCCGGAGCAGTTCGGGCTCGTGCTCGACAAGGGCTCGCCGCTCACCGGCTGCGTCAGCGGCGCGGTCGATGCGCTGCGGGCCGACGGCACGCTCGAGAAGCTGGAGCAGCAGTGGCTGTCGGCGACCCAGGGCGCACCGACGCTGGCGTGATGGACCTGTTCGAGAAGTCTCCCGTGCAGCGGGAGCGGGAGGCGTACCGCCGCCGGCAGACGATCCTGTCGGTGGCGGTCGCCGCCGTCTCCACCGGCGTCGTCGGCGTGCTCCTGCTCGCCGGCATCACCGGCGCGCCCGGCTGGAAGCGGGTGCGGGAGAGCTTCTTCGACCTGCACACCGCCCGCGCCGCGCTTCCCGCGGTGCTCGACGGGCTGTGGCTCAACATCGAGCTGCTGGTGTTCTGCGCGGTCGGCGCGCTGGTGCTCGGGCTCGGCATCGCGTCGCTGCGCACGCTGCGGCGGCCCGTGTTCTTCCCGCTGCGGGCCCTGGCGAACGGCTACACGTACACCTTCCGGGGCCTGCCCCTGATCATCACCATCTACGTGTTCGCGTTCGGGGTGCCCGGGCTGCGCCTGAGCGGCACGCCTTCCGTCCTCGTGCTCGGCGGCGCGGCGCTGGTGCTGACCTACGGCGCCTACATCGCCGAGGTGTTCCGGGCCGGCATCGAGTCGGTCCATCCGTCGCAGCGCGCGGCGGCGCGGTCGCTCGGGCTGACGTACCGCCAGACGATGCGCCACGTCGTGCTGCCCCAGGCCGTCCGGCGCGTCGCCCCGCCGCTGCTCAACGACCTCGTCGCGATGCAGAAGGACGTCGGGCTCATCTCCCTGGCCGGGCCGGTCGACGCCATCCGCGCCGCGCAGATCCAGACATCGGTGTCGTACGACTACACGCCGTACATCGTCGCCGGCGTGCTCTTCGTCCTGCTGGCGATCCCGCTCGTCGCCGTGACCGACTGGGTGACCGTCCGGGCCGCCCGCCGCCAGTCCGGGGAGGTGACCCTGTGACCGCGGTCCTGTCCGTCGCCGGGGTGCACAAGGTGTTCGGCGAGCGGCACGTGCTGCGCGGCGTCTCGCTCGACGTCGCCGAGCACGAGGTGGTCGCGCTCATCGGGGCCAGCGGCTCCGGCAAGTCGACGCTCCTGCGCTGCGTCAACCTGCTCGAACCGGTCGACGACGGCGTCATTCGCCTCGACGGCGAGGACGTCACCGACCCGCGGGCCGACCCGGACCGCGTCCGGCGCCGCATCGGCATGGTGTTCCAGGCGTTCAACCTGTTCCCGCACATGACGGTGCTGGCCAACGTGACCCTCGCCCCGCGGCGTGTGCACCGGGTTCCGCCGGCCGAGGCCCGCGACCGGGCGATGGCGCTGCTGGGCCGCATCGGCCTGGCCGACCTCGCGGGCGCCTACCCGGACCGGCTCTCCGGCGGCCAGCAGCAGCGGGTCGCGATCGTCCGCGCCCTCATGAACACCCCGCGGCTGCTGCTGCTCGACGAGGTCACCTCGGCCCTGGACCCCGAGCTCGTCGGCGAGGTGCTGGCGCTCGTGCGGGAGCTGCGCGGCGACGGGATGACGATGCTGCTGGCGACGCACGAGATGGGCTTCGCCCGGCAGGTCGCCGACCGTGTGTGCTTCCTCGACGGCGGCGCGCTGGTCGAGCAGGGGCCGCCGGAGCAGGTCCTCGGCGACCCGCGCGAGCCGCGGACCCGCCAGTTCCTCGCCCGGGTCATCGCGTCGGGGCGGCTCTAGCCGTACACCGGCAGCGTCGGAACGGCGTCGAGCAGCCGGCGCGTGTAGGGGTGGGCGGGCCGCTCGAACACGTCGTCGGCCGGTCCGCGCTCGACCACCACGCCGTCCTTCATGACCAGGACCTCGTCGCTGATCTGCCGGATGACGGCCAGGTCGTGCGAGATGAACAGCATCGCCAGGCCCCGCTCGGCCTGCAGCCGCGCCAGCAGCTCGAGGATCTGCGCCTGGATCGACACGTCCAGCGCCGACACCGGCTCGTCGCAGACCAGCAGCTCGGGGCCGCTCGCCAGCGCCCGGGCGATCGCGACCCGCTGGCGCTGGCCGCCGGACATCTCGGCCGGGCGCCGCGCGGCGAGCTCCGGGGCGAGGCCGACCGTCTCCAGCAGCTCCGCGACCCGCGCCCGCCGCGCAGCACGGTCGCGGAGCGCCGCCAGCCCCTCGCCGATGACGTCGCCGGCGCTGAAGCGCGGGTCGAAGGCGCCGAGCGGGTCCTGCTGGATGAGCTGGATCCGGCCCCGGTGCGGGCGCCGCTGCCGCTCCGGCCCCTCGCTCCAGGGCCCGGCGGCGAAGCGGACCTCGCCCTCGTCGGGGCGCAGCAGCCCCATCGCGATGCGGGCCACGGTGCTCTTGCCGGAGCCGGACTCGCCGACGACGCCGAGGGTCCGGCCGGCGGCGACGGTGAAGGAGACCTCGCGCACGGCGTGCTGGTCGGTGCCGTCCGGGCGGCGGTACCGCTTGCCGATCCCGCGCGCCTCCAGCAGCACGGGCCCGGGGGAGTCGCCCGGTTCGCGGCGCGGGCGGCCGGTGGGGACGGCGGCGAGCAGCTGGCGTGTGTAGGGGTGCTGGGCGGCGCCGAGGACCTCGGCGGGCGGGCCGGACTCGACCACCACGCCGTCGCGCATGACGAGGATGTGCTCGGCCATCCGGGCCACCACGGCGAGATCGTGGCTGATCATCAGCAGCGCGGTGCCGTCGGCCTTGCGCTGCTCGAGCAGCGCCAGCACCTGCGCCTGCACGGTCACGTCCAGGGCGGTGGTCGGCTCGTCCACGATGAGCACCGGCGGGCGGGCCACGGCCGCGGCGGCGATGAGCGCACGCTGGCGCAGGCCGCCGGAGAGCTGGTGCGGGTACTGCTCGGCCCGCACCCCGGCCTCGGGCACCCCGGCGTCCGCGAGGGCCTCGACGACTCGCCCGGCCCGCAGCGCCCGGGGCAGGAGCCGGTGCCGGCGCAGCGGCTCGCCGACGTCGGCCCGCACCCGGTGCAGCGGGTTGAGCGAGCCGAGCGCGTCCTGCGGGACGAGGCCGACGTCCCGGCCGCGCAGCCCCCGCCACTGGCCCTCGGTCAGCCCGATGAGGTCCCGGCCGGCCAGGCGCAGGGTCGCGGCGGTGACGGTCGCGGCCGGCCCGGCCAGGCCGAGCAGGGCGCGGGCGGTCGCGCTCTTGCCGGACCCGGACTCGCCCACGATCGCCAGGCACTGTCCCTTGTGGAGGGTGAAGCCGATCCCGCGCACCGCCTCGACGACGCCGTGCCGCGTGCGGAACGCGACCCGCAGGTCCTCGGCCTCCAGGACCGGGCTCATGCCGGGATCGCCTTTGCCGGGACTGCCCCGCGCAGCTCGGCGATCCAGCGCTCGTCGCGCCGCGAGCGGCGCCGGTGCCGGCGGTCGGCGAGGATGTCGGCGGCCCGGCCCGGGTCCCCGGCGCGGGCCAGCGCGTCGCACAGCGTGTCCACGACGATGTCCTGCTGCAGCCGGCTCCCGCCGACAAGGCTCACCGCGGCCAGCACACCGCCGAGGTGCTCGGCGGCCGCGTCGAACCGGCCCTCCGCGTGGGCGGCGATGCCGTCCAGGACCGCGAGCACGACGCCGCGGTTGGGCCGGTCGGTCTCGGCGAGCCAGGCGGCGCGCAACCGCACCAGCCCGGCCCGGTCGGCCGCGGCGAACGCGAGCGCGGCGTGCACGTCGAACAGCGCGCCGCGCGGGGCCGCCAGCTGGGCCCGGGCCAGCGCGGCGACCGGGCCCCACGGCAGCCCGTCGTGCCCGTCGAGGTGCAGCCGCCACAGCACCGCGGCGGCGTCGACGAGGGTGGTGCGCCGGGCCGACACGCCGGGGTCGATGGCGGCGTGGTAGCGGCGCAGGCCGGCCTCGGCGTCGTCGTGCTCGAGCGCGACGAGCGCGTGGTGCCAGCGTAGGTGCGTCTGCAGCGGCGAGCGCGGGTGCCGGGTGGCGAACCAGCCGCCCAGGAACGACTCCACGGCGTCGAGGCGGCCGGTCTCGTGCAGGACGTGGACGTACCCGTGACAGGCCGCGCGGTTGTCCGGCCGGTGCAGCAGCGAGAGCTCGGCGGCCCGCTCGGCCGCGGCGAACTCCCAGGCCTCCTCCAGCTCCAGCGCGCAGATCCCGGCCAGCGCCCAGTCGCCCGGGAACGCGGCCACCGACGGCGCCGCGAGCGCGAGCACGCCGTCGCGCCCGGTCCCGGCGGCGATCCGGCGGCCGCTGAGCAGCCCCGCGGCGAACCCGAGCACGAGCAGGTCGCCCGGGTGCCGCTCCAGGTGCTCGGCGTAGGCGGCGAGGGTGCGCGGCGGCGCGGTGACGAGGTCGATCTGCCGGGCCTCGCGCTCGCTCGTGCGGTGTCCCTCGCGGCGCAGCCGGGCGGCGGCGGTGAACGCCTCGCGGGCCTCCGGGTCGCGGCCCGCCGACGCGAGGCTCAGGCCGAGGCCGAGGTGCGCCGCGGCGAATCCGGGGTCGAGCTCGACGGCCAGGGCGAAGGTGTCGACGGCGGTGTCGTCCAGGGCCAGGTACTGGTCCACGGCCGCGAAGTAGGCGGCGGCCGCGTCCGGGTCGGCGGTGGACACCGTCTGCCCGTATCGATCTGTCTGCCCGTATCGATCCTGTGGCACGTGGGGGTTCTCCTTACACTCGCCGGCGCAGATCGCGCCCGAGGACGGTCACGGCGACCGCGGTCACGGTGATGAGCAGGCCCGGGAAGACCCCGGCCCACCAGGCGACGGCGAGCGTCGAGCGGCCCTCGGCCAGCATCGCGCCCCACTCCGGGGTCGGCGGCTGGGTGCCGAGGCCGAGGAAGCTCAGCCCGGACGCGAAGATGATGGCCACGCCGAGCCCGAGCGTGGCGGTGACGAGCAGCGGCCCGGCCGCGTTGGGCAGGATGTGCCGCCGCAGCGAGGTCCACGGCCCGACGCCGAGCCCGGTGGCCGCCTCGACGTATCCGGCCTCGCGCACCACGAGCAGCCGCGAGCGCAGCAGCCGGGCGTAGCCGGGCATGTCGGCCAGCCCGATCGCGAGCAGCAGGCTGAGCTCGCCCCGCCCCGCGACCGTCACGACGCCGAGGGCGAGCAGCAGCGCCGGGAACGACAGCAGCACGTCGAGCACCCGTGTGACGACGGTGTCGGCGAACCGCCCGCCGAGCGCGGCCAGGATGCCGACCGGCACGGCGACGACGAGCGCGACGAGGGTGGCCCCGGCCGCGATCCGCAGCGAGTGCCGGGCGCCGTAGACGGCCCGGGCGAACAGGTCCCGGCCGAGCTGGTCGGTGCCGAACGGGTGGCCGGCCCCCGGCGGGCGGAACGACGCGAGGGGATCGGTCGCGTTCGGGTCGTGGCCGGTGAACAGCTGCGGCCACAGCGCCGCGGCGGCGACGGCCAGCACGACCAGCGCGGCGACGATCGTCCTAGCCCTCATCGCGGCGCACCCTCGGGTCGATGACGAGGTAGGCCGCCTCGACGAGGAGGTTCACCACGACGTACACGGCCGCGGCCAGCATGACGACCCCGGTGACCATCGGCAGGTCCTTGTTCGTGACCGCGGTCAGCGCGACCTGCCCGAGCCCGGGCCGGCCGAAGACCTGCTCGATGAGCACCGAGCCGCCGAGCAGGCTCCCGACGAACCAGCCGGTGAGCGTGGTGGCCGGGATCAGGCAGTGCCGCAGCGCGTGCCCGGTCCGCACGGCCAGCGCGCCGGCGCCCCGGGCCCGGGCCGCGGCCACGAACGGCTGGGCGAGTGCCGTGTCCATCTCCTCGCGCAGCACCTGCGCGAGGGTGCCGGCGATCGGCAGCGCCACCGCGACCGCGGGCAGCACGAGACTGCGCAGCGTGCCGGCCTCGATGACCGGGAACAGGTGCCAGCGCAGCGAGAGGAACGTGATGAGCAGGATGCCCAGCCAGTACTGCGGCAGCGACACCGCCACCATCTCCAGCCCGGAGAAGAGCGCCCGGGCGGCGCGGCTGCGCTCCGGCACGAGCACCGCCGCGCCCACCGCCAGCGCGACCGCGAGCAGCAGCGCCGCCCCGGCCAGCTGGACGGTGGGCAGCACCTGCTCGGCCAGGGCGCCCCAGACCGGCCGCTGGAGCTGGTAGGAGGTGCCCAGGTCGCCGCGGACCAGGTGGCCGAGCAGCCGCGCGTACTGCACGAGGACCGGGTCGTCGAGGCCGTACTCGGCCCGCACCCGCTCCTTGAGCTCCGGCGAGACCAGCGCCTGGTTGCCCATGACGATGTCGACGGGGTCGCCGGGGATCAGGTGCAGCGTGGCGAAGCACAGCGTCGCGGCCCCCCACAGCTGCACCACGGCGATCAGCGCCCGGCGGGCGAACCGGCGGCCGTCACGCCGGACGGCCACGGCCCCGCACCGCCCGCTCGCCGGCCTCGACCGCGGTCGACAGGATGTTCTCCCGGGGCGGGAGCGGGCAGTTGTACCAGTCCGAGAACGCGCACGGCGGCAGGTACGCGCGGTTGAAGTCCACCGCGAATCCGTCGGCGTATTCGTCCGTCACCGCCAGGGCCTCCACGAACCGCCCCGGCCGGTACGTGCTCACCCCGGTGGTGGCGTCGGCGAACACGAACCACAGCCCGCCGTGGCCCGCGAACGCCCGGACCCGGTGCTCGGTGCCGTCCAGGGTGAACGACAGCTCGCCCGGCACGACGTGCGCGCGGACCACGTCGTCGCGCTGGTAGGCGACCGGGATCGCCGCGGGCTCGGCGAACGGCTCGAACGCGGCCGGGACGCGCCAGCGGGCGTCGTACGGGAAGCGGTCGATGCCGCCGAACCCGAGCCGGCCCGGCGCGGCGTGCTCGTAGGTGCGCACCACCGGCCCGTCGTCGCGCACGAACGTGCGGATGGTGACGCCGGGCGCCTCGAGGTCGCCCTCGACCGGCGTGGTGCCGCGCAACAGCTCGCCGTTGCGGGTCAGGTGCTCGCCGTCGCCGACGGTGACGACCAGCCTGCCGTCGCGCACGTCCCAGACGCCGGGCACGCCGTCGATGACCAGCGGCTCGGCGACCGGGTGGGTGCCGGTCAGGGCGGTGTGGCCGGCCGGGCCCGCGACCTCCTCGGCGCGCTCGGCCAGCCACGCGTCGAACTCGGCGCTCACCTCGGCACTCACTTGGTCCGCCACACGGTGTAGAAGGAGTCCGGGTAGCCCGAGACCGTGAACTGCACGCCCTGGACCGCGTTGGACGCGCCGAGCAGGTACTGCGGCACGTAGATCGGCACCGCCGCGGCGTTGTCGATGACCCAGTGCTGCAGCGGCTGGTAGGCGGCCGGCCGGTCCTCCTGCTTGAGCGCCGTCGTGCCCTGCGCCAGCCACGCGTCCACCCGCGGGTCGTCGACGTTGGCGTAGTTCGCCCCGCCCTTGCTCGCCGCGAACTTCGACGACCACACGTTGTAGAGCATGTCCGGGTCGGCGCGCTGGTTGCTCTGGTCGGTGATGTCGTAGTCACCGGCCTTGGCGCGGGCGGTGAACGTGCCCGCGTCCAGGCCCTGCACCGTCACCTCGAAGCCGAGCTTCTTCGCGTTGTCCGCGATCGCCTGGGCGGTCACGTCGCGCTGCTCGCGCATGACGGTGCTGTTCTGCACCCACACGGCGCTCAGGCGCCTGCCGTCCTTGACCCGGAAGCCCTGCGCGTCCTTCTGGCTCCAGCCCGCCTCGTCGAGGAGCCGGTTGGCGAGGGCCAGGTCCTGCGGCCAGCTGTTTTCGAGGCTGCTGTCGTACGAGTACGGCGTGCTCGGCGTGAGCGGGCTCCACGCCCGCGGGAACCGGCCCGCGTACACGGACTTCACGATGTTCTCGATGTCGATGCCGCGCTGGAACGCCTGGCGCACCTTGACGTCGTCGAACGGGGCCCGCTTGGTGTTGAGGTAGGCGGTGAACGGCGTCCCGGCCGCGGCCGCGCTGAGCACGCGCACCCCGCCGGCGCCCTCGAACGCGGCCGCCGTCACCGGCGGGACGTTCGCGGCGAGCTGGGCCTGGCCGCTGCTGACCGCGCCGACCCGGATCGCGTTCTCGGGCAGGAAGCGGACCTCGACCTTGTCGAGATAGGCCGCGCCCTGGTGCGCGGAGCCCTCCGGTGGCCAGTCATACGTGTCGTACCGCGCAAAGGAGAGGCTCTGCCCCTTGGTGTACGCGGCGGTGGTGAAGGGGCCGGTGCCCACGGCCGCGCCCGGCCCGCCCGCGCAGAGGGCGGCCTGGCCCTTCGCCAGGGCCGCGGGGGACTGGATGCCGAGCACGGAGAACGACACCAGCTGCAGGAACGGGGCGAACGGCGACTTGAGCTGGACGACGAGCGTGCTCGGATCGGTGGCCGTCGCCGAGTCGAAGGGCAGCGAGCCGGCGAGCGGCGCCTTGGTGGCCGGGTCGACGAAGTGGTCGAAGGTGGCCTTGGCCGCGGCCGCGTCGAACTTGGTGCCGTCGTGGAACGTCACGCCGTCGCGCAGGTGGAACGTGTAGCTCTTGCCGTCCGCGGACACGTCCCAGGAGCTGGCCAGCCACGGGTGGAAGGCGCCCTTCGCGTCCTGGAAGACCAGGGAGTCGTACACGTTGCGCTGCAGGATCTGTGTGGCGATCTGGCTCGGCGCGGCGGGGTCGAGGCACGTGGGCTCGACATCGGTGGCGAACACGACGGTGCCGCCGCGCACCGGTGCACCGGCGGCCCCGGCGTCGCCGGGTGACTCGGACGTGCCGCACGCGGCCAGCAGCGTCACCGACGCCGCGGCCACGACCAGCCTACTGCGGATCATGCTAACTCCAGTATTCAGACATGCTTGCTAGGAATTCGGGCCGAGCGTATACACGCGTCGACACGGCGGCAAGGGGCTCCGCCCTGTGACGTTTCTTGCTGCTCGGCTCGTTAGCTCGCGGCTCGGTTGGTCAGAGGCGGGTGGCCAGCTTGGCCAGGCGGGCCTCGCGCGAGCGGTCGAGATGCGCGATGGTGGCCCGCCGCGCCTCCTCGGCGTCGCCGGCCGCGACCGCCGCCACGATCCGCGCGTGCTCCCGCGCGGCGACGTCCCGGTCGGCGAGGGTCGGCTCGTCCGCGTCGTACACCGCCAGCAGCGAGTCCAGCCGCTCCAGCAGGTCGATGATGGTGGCGTTGCCCGCCGCCGCCCGCAGCGCCCGGTGCCAGCCCGCCTGCAGCTCACGCAGCCGGACCGGATCGGTCGCGGCCGCCGCCTCCCCGGTCAGGTGCCGCAACCGCGCGAGGTCGAGGTCGGAGCGCCGCCCGGCCGCCCCGGCCGCGCACGTGGACTCCAGCGCGATCCGGGCCTCGTAGATCTCCAGCAGCTCCTCGGGGCTGCGGGTCCGCACCCGGTAGCCGCGCCGGTCCCGCTCCAGCAGCCCGTCGCGCTCGAGCATCGCGAGCGCCTCCCGCACCGGCGTGCGCGACACCCCGAGCCGCTCGGCGAGCACCGTCTCGAGCAGCACCGTGCCCGGCGCGAGCCCGCCGGCGACGATCTCACCGCGGAGCCGCTCGTACTGCGTCGTGGCCGAGTCACGGTTCGCTCCAGGCACCGGTTCTCCTCCCGCGGGGTTCGACGGCGCGAGTGTAGGCATCCCGCCGCCCGGCGCCTCCGGTCGGGCGGTGGGACGCAACTCAGCGGATCCCAGGTTGGCGCGTTAGGCTGGCGCCGCAGCGCAGGGCAAGATGGGGACGACGAGGACGTACATGGCCGAGAACCAGCAGGCCGACTCGCAGGCGACGCTCACCGTGACCGCCGGGGCCGACGCGGCCGGAGGCGTCCTGCTCACCGTGGCCGGCGCCCTCGACTACCACACCGCGGCGCGCTTCGGCGCGGCCGTCCAGCGGGCCTACGACGAGGGCGCGCCGGCCGTCACGGCCGACCTGTCGCGCGTCGGCTTCACGGACTCGTCGGGCCTCGCGTCGCTGATCCGCGCGCACAAGGCGGCACATCTGGCGGGCCGGCGGTTCAGCCTGCGCGGCCCGGACCACAACCTGCGCCGCATCCTGGCCGTGACCGGCCTCGACACGGTGCTGGACATCACCGAGGCCTGAACCCGGGGATCCTGGACTCGGGCGCTCGGGTTCGGGTGGCGTCAGCGGCGGCTACGCAGCGCGGCTCGGCCTGCGTGTCGACTGTGGACGCACGTCGCCGGCTCGCCTCGGGCATCGTCGTGCTGATGCGTCCCGCGCCCTCGGCGAGCCGGCCGCGCCTGGCTGGGCCGGCTCGCCGAGGGTCCGTTCCTGGCCGCGGTCACGTTCTTCACGGCCATCGGGCGCCGCTGAGGTTCAGTCGCGCCCGTGGTCGCGTGCTGCACGGCCGTCCGGCGGCGATGAAGGTCAGTCGCGCTCTTCGTCGCGGGCCGGCAGCTCGCTCAGCAGCGTGAACTCGAACTCGACCTGGGTGGTGTCCGGCGCGTCCTCGGGCGTGACCAGGTAGGACTCGACGCGGAAGCCGAGGTTGAGCACCTCGGCGGCGCGGATGTGCTCGACGAGCTCGTCGATGGCGGAGAAGTACGCGGTATACATGACGGCCGGCCCGGCGCCCGGCTCCTCGGCCGGCTCGGCGGACAGCGTCTCGGGGGTCTCAGCAGCGAATTCAATCGTCACGAGCCGCGAGCCTACGACACCCGACCAAGATCCGCGACCGTTGTTGTCTATCAAACCAGTGGATAATATGGGGTATGGGCATTCACCTGCATTGGTATCTGCCGACCAACGGCGACAGCCGGGACATCGTCGGATCCGGGGACGGGTCGCAGCACACGCTGGGCGCCGTCGCCGAGGGGTTCCGGCGGCCGGGCATCGACTACCTCGGGCAGATCGCGCGCTCGGCCGAGCAGCTCGGCTTCGAGGCGGTGCTCACCCCGACCGGCACCTGGTGCGAGGACGCCTGGATCACCACGGCGGCGCTCACCCAGGTGACGAAGACGCTCAAGTTCCTCGTCGCCTTCCGCCCCGGCCTGGTCACGCCCACCCTCGCCGCGCACCAGGCCGCCACCTTCCAGCGGATCTCCGGCGGGCGGCTGCTGCTCAACATCGTCACCGGCGGCGACCCGGTCGAGCAGCGGCGCTTCGGCGACCATCTCGACCACGACCAGCGCTACGCCCGCACCGACGACTTCCTCGCCGTGCTGCGCGGGGTCAGCGACGCCCCGGAGCCGTTCGACTTCACCGGCGCGCACTACCGGGTCGAGCAGGCCCGGATCCCGTTCGAGCCGTGGCGGCCGCCGGCCATCTTCTTCGGCGGGGCGAGCCCGGCGGCGGAGCGGGTCGCGGCCCGGCACGTCGACACCTACCTCGCGTGGGGTGAGACGCCGCCGCAGATCGCCGAGCGGCTCGAGCGGATGCGCAAGCTGGCCGCCGAGGCCGGGCGCACGCTGTCCTTCGGCATCCGCTTCCACGTGCTGAGCCGCGACAGCGCCGAGGCCGCGTGGGCCGAGGCCGGGCGCCTGCTCGACCGCATCGGCGACGAGCGGGTGGCGCAGGTGCAGAGCGGGTTCGCCGCGGGGGAGTCGGTGGGCCAGCAGCGCATGTCGGCCCTGCACGGCGGCCGGCGCGACCGGCTGGAGGTGTACCCGAACGTCTGGGCCGGCTACGGGCTCGTCCGCGGCGGGGCCGGGACCGCGCTCGTGGGCAGCCACGCCGAGGTCGCCGAGCGCATCCGTGAGTACCATGACCTCGGCATCGACCACTTCATCCTGTCCGGGCAGCCACACCTGGAAGAGGCGTACCACTTCGGCGAGGGCGTCCTGCCGATCCTGCGCCGGGCCGGGTTGCTCGCGCACTGACGGGGTAGGGAGAACCAATGGCTCTGCGATGGATCGCGCCCGACTACGGCGGGCCCGAGGTGCTCACGCTCGTCGAGACCGACGTCCGGCCCCCGCAGGCGGGCGAGGTGACGATCGACGTGCGGGCCGCGGGGGTGAACCCGGCCGACTACAAGCACATCGCCGCCGCCCGCGGGGTCGCCCGCGAGCTGCCACTGCCGATCGGCTACGAGGTCGCCGGGGTGCTCAGCGCGATCGGGCCGGACACCGAGATCGCGTCCGGGGGTGGTGCGCCCGGCGATGCGGTTGTCGCGTTCCGGATCAACGGGGGGTACGCCTCCCAGGTCACCGTCCCCGCGAAGGACGTCTTCGCCAAGCCCGAGGCGCTGGACTTCCCGGCCGCGGCGAACCTGCTGCTCGCCGGGACCACGGCGGCGGAGGCCCTGCACGTCGTGCGCGCCGCGGCGGGCGAGACGGTGCTCGTGCACGGCGCGTCCGGCGCGGTCGGGATCAGCGTGCTGCAGCAGGCTCGCCTCAAGGGCGTCTCCGTCATCGGTACCGCGAGCGAGCGCAACTTCGACCTGCTCCGCCGGGCCGGGGCGCAGGCGATCGCCTACGGTCCCGGGCTGGTCGGCCGGGTGCGGGCGGCCGCGCCGGACGGGGTCGCGGCGGTCATCGACACCGTCGGCACCGACGAGGCCGTCGACTCCGTGGCGCAGCTGCTGCCGGACGCGAGCCGCGCGGTCACGATCGTCCCGTCGGACCGGGCGCGCGACGCCGGCATCCGGGCGATCGCCGGGGCGTTGCCGGACAGCGCCGAGTACCGTGACAGCGTCCGCGCCCGCCTGCTCGGCTGGGCCGCCGAGGGCCGCCTCGTCGTGCCGGTGGCCAAGACGTTCCCGCTGGCCGAGGCCCTCGCGGCGATCGAGCTCGTGCGCAGCGGCCACCCGGGCGGCAAAGTCGCCCTGATCCCCTGACCGCGCCATGGGGCGCGCGCCTGCGTGCGGCCGCCGGGCCCGGCGCGGGACCCCCGGAACCCGAGGCGGCGCTCGCCCGGCTGCGTGAGCGCCTGCCCTCGACACCCGGGGACCTCGTCGCGCTGCTGCAAGCGGCCGGCCCGGTCACGCTGCCCGGCGTCGGCAACGGGCTGTTCCTGCACCGCGCCGACGAGCTGACCGCGGCCCGCATCGCCGGGGTCGCCGCCGTGATCGTGTTCGGTGGCACCGGCGACGGTGACCGGCTCGCCGTCGCCGTCACGGACGGCCGCGTGTTCCGGTTGCGCGACGCCGACTACCTCGACGGGGTGTACCGCGGCCCCGGCGTCACGGTCGTCGGCGCCGGCCTCGCCGAGTTCCTCGAGCGGCTCGTGGCGGCCGCGGAGGGCTTCGCCGCCGACGGCCGCGCCCGCGACCTGTGAACCGTCAGGCGTCGCGGGGTCAGGGCACGATCGCGTACAGACCGTCGGCCGGGTCGACCACGGCGTTGAGGCGTGCTCCGACCTTCAGGGCCGGGTCGTCCTTGCACTGCGAGGCGGACGTGAACGGTTCGAACCCGGGCCCGCTGATCAGCAGGCTCAGCTCGATCCCGCTCTCCTCGCCCAGCGACGCGGGTCGCACGGCCGTGATCTCGGCGGTCGCGGGGACCCCGGCCGTCTCGAGCCGGTGCTGGTCCCGCCGGGCCTGCTCGTCCAGCCGCGACTCGAACCGATGCAGCCGCGCGCACGACACGGTGACCCCGACCCCGGCGGCAGCCATGATCCACCGGTTGGTTGTGGGCTCGCCGGTGGCGAGGAAGGCGGCGGCAAAGACCAGGAACGGGCCGATCAGGAGCAGCGGCACCTCCAGGACCCGCATCAGCCGCCCGAACCCGCCGGTCGGCGGGTTCGCCTGACGCGGCCCGGGGTCTGCATCGGGCCGGATGAGCGCGCTCCGGCCGGGCACGTATCCCCGCGGCACCGTCGGCATACCAGCACTCTAGCGGATTTCGGGCGCCTGGACGCCGCGCGGATCGGTGGCCTCGGCATCCAGGCGTATCGTTGCCGAGCAGCCCCCGCCCGGGCGTGAGCGGATCGCGAACGAGCCGCCCGCGGCGGCGACGGCCTGGGCGGTGAGCGCGAGACCGAAGTGGCCCGGCCCCGCCGGCCGCCGCGGGTCGAAGCCCGCGCCGTCGTCGCGGACGGCCAGCCGCAGTGGGTCGGCGAGGGCGAGCGTGACGGTGACCGTGCTCGGCCGGCCGTGCCGCACGGCGTTGCGGACCAGCTCGCGGGCGGCGCGGGCGAGCAGCAGCGCCCGCTCGTCGGTGAGGGCCGCGGCGCCCGTGATGCGCACGTCGAGCGCGATCGGCTCCGGCACCGCGGCGCGCAGCAGGCCCGGCAGCCGTGTCGCCAGGTCGGCCGCGGTCAGCTCCGGCGGCAGCACGTCGTCGGTGAGCGTGCGCAGCTCCCGGATGCTGTCGCGGACGATGGTGCGGGCCAGCGGCGTCGACGGGTCCACCGACAGCACCACGTTCGCCGCGGCCAGCTGCTGGATCGGGCCGTCGTGCAGGCGCTGGGCGAGCTCGCGGCGCTCCCGGTCGGCCGCGGTCAGCGCCACGGCGGCCAGGGCGGCCCCGTGCTCGGCGTGGCGGCGGGCCCGGCGGGCCGCGGCCAGGCTCAGCGGGAGGGTGGCCAGGGCGAGGCCGAGCACCCCGCCGAGCAGGAGCGGCAGCTGGGTGGCGACCGCCCGGGCGGCGGCGTCGCCGGAGTCGACCGGCACGTACGCCTCCAGGCTCATCGCGTGGCCCCCGGCGTCGCGGAAGTCCAGGAACGCCTCCTGCAGCGAGCGGCGCCGGCCGCTCTCGTAGCGGTGCTCGCCGTCGTCCGGCACGTCGCGGCTGCGCAGTTCGCCCGAGCCGATCGAGCGCAGCGGCTCGGCGTCGCGGGGCCGTCGCGTGCCCTCCAGGCCGGGCACGTCGGACACGACGATGCGGGCGTGGTCGCCGCAGACGATCCAGAGCTTGACCCGGTAGAGCGTGCCCGAGCGCAGGAACGGCGCCAGGCGGTCCATGACCTCGGTGCGGTCGAAGCCGGTGGGCTTCGCGAAGTCGTACTCGGAGAGGCTGCCGATCACCGCGTCGGCGACGGTCTTCGACACCTGGGTGGCGTCGCGGCCGGACTGCTGGCGGCCGGTGCGCCAGGCGCCGGCCAGGGCCGCGACCGTGACGACGGCGGCGGCGAGGCCCGCGATCGCGGCGTGGCGCAGCAGGTGCACCCTCATCGGAACCGGTCCGCGCGGGCCACGAGGCCGAGCCGGTCGGCGGCCAGCACCGCGTCGAGCTGGGACTGGACGCCGAGCTTGGCACGGATGGTCTTGAGGTAGTCGCGCACGGTGTGCACGGACAGCTCCAGCTCGCTCGCGATGCGGGGGGCGGGCCGGCCCGCGGCGAGCAGCGCCAGCACCTGTGACTCGCGCGGGCTGAGCCGGGGGACCGGTTGCGGGGGCGCGGCGGCGCCGCGGATCGCGTCGAGGACACTGCGCAGGGCGTCGTCCTTGGGCAGGAACACGTCGGCCCCGGCTCGGCGGGCCCGGTCGGCGAGGCCGGGCTGGTCGTGGCCGGTCAGGACGATGAGCTGGGCTTCCGGCCGCAGCGAGCGCAGGTGGCCGACGACCGTGAGGCCGCCGCCGTCGGGCAGGTTCAGGTCCACGATGGCCACGTCGAACGCGCAGCCTTCGGCGGCCTCGAAGGCGCCGCGGACCGAGCCGGCCACCGCCACGCAGCGCAGGTCCGGCTGGGCGTCGAGGGCGAACGCGAGCGCGTCGGCGAACACGCGGTGATCGTCGACGAGCAGCACGGCCCGGGTGGGCATGACCGGCGACTCCCTCATTTTGGGGGGTTGGAGCTGTATGGAAGCACCGGCAGGGTTGTTTAGGCAAGCCTAACCTGACCGAAGGACGCCTCTGTGCTGATCAACCGTGCCCGCATACTGTCGCTGCTCGCCGTGCCCGCGGTGCTCACGCTGCTCGCCGCCTGCGGGAACGACGCGGCGGAGCCGGCCGCCGCGCCGTCGTCGGGCGCCCCGCTGGACCGCAACGTGACCCTGACGCTGTACAACGCCCAGCACGACACCGTGGCCAAGGCCTGGGTCGAGGCGTTCACCGCCAAGACCGGCATCAAGGTGCAGATCCGCCAGGGCAGTGACCTGGAGCTGGGCAACCAGCTCGTCGCCGAGGGGGCCGCCTCGCCCGCCGACGTGTTCCTCACCGAGAACTCCCCGGCGATGTCGCTGGTCGAGAACGCGGGCCTGTTCGCGCCCATCGACCCGGCGACCCTCGCCCAGGTGCCGGCCGAGTACGCGCCGTCGACCGGCAAGTGGGTCGGCATCGCGGCGCGGTCGACCGTCCTGGCGTACAACCCCACCCTGATCGGCGAGGCGGACCTGCCGAAGTCGATCATGGACATGCAGGACCCGAAGTGGAAGAACCGCTACGGCGCGGCGCCCAAGGGAGCCGACTTCCAGGCCATCGTCAGCGCGATGCTCGAGCTCAAGGGCGCCCAGGCGACCGGCGCCTGGCTCGCCGCGCTCAAGGCCAACGGGCAGGCGTTCACCGGCAACACCGCGGCGATGAAGGCGGTCAACGCCGGCACCGCGGCCACCGCGATCATCTACCACTACTACTGGTACGGCGACCAGGCCAAGACCAAGGAGAACAGCACCAACGTCAAGCTGCACTTCTTTGGCAACGGCGACCCGGGCGCGTTCGTGAGCATCTCCGGCGGCGGCGTGCTCAAGTCCAGCAAGCACCCGGCCGAGGCCCAGGCGCTGGTGAACTTCATCACCGGCAAGGAGGCCCAGACGGCGCTCGCGAGCGGCACCTCCTTCGAGTACTCCGTCGGCAAGGACGTCGCCTCCAACGCCGCGCTCAAGCCCCTCGCCGGGCTCGGTGCGCCGAAGGTCGACCCGTCCAAGCTCAACAGCAAGAGCGTCGTCGACCTGATGACGACGGCCGGGCTCATCTGATCCGGTGGTGAAGCCGTCGCCGCGCCTGCTCGCGCTCTGTGTCCCGGTCGCGGTGTTCGCGGCGATCCCCTTGCTGTACATCGCGTTCTACACGGCCCAGGTCGGCTGGGCCGGCATCCGGCCGCTGGTGTTCCGGCCGCTCATCGCCGAGCTGCTGGGCAACACCCTGGCGCTGTGCGCCACCGCGACCGCGGGCTGCATGGTGCTCGGGACCGCGCTGGCGTGGCTGGTCGAGCGCACCTCCCTGCCGGGGCGCTCGGCCTGGCTCGCGCTGCTGTCGGCCCCGCTGACGATCCCGGCGTTCATCAACAGCTATGCCTGGATCACCGTGCGGCCCGGCCTGCACGGGCTCGCCGGCTCGACGCTCGTGGCGACGCTGTCGTACTACCCGTTCGTGCTGCTGCCCGTGGCGGCGGCGGTGCGTGGCCTGGACCCCGCGGCCGAGGAGAGCGCCCGCTCCCTCGGCTCGGGGCCCGTGGCCGTGTTCGCCCGGGTCGCGCTGCCGCGCCTGCGCCCGGCCCTGCTCGGCGGGGCGCTGCTCGTCGCGCTGCACCTGCTCGCCGAGTACGGCGCGATCGAGCAGCTGCGCTATCCGACCTTCGCGACCGCGATCATCGCGCAGTACCAGTCCACCTTCGCCTCCACCGCCGCGAACGTGCTCGCGGCCGTCCTCGTCCTGTGCTGCCTCGCGTTCGTGACGCTCGAGGTGCTGGTCCGCGGCCGGGCCCGCACCGCCCGCCTCGGCGCCGGCGCACCCCGCCCCGCGGTCCGGGCGAGCCTCGGCCCGTGGACCGGGCCGGTGCTGCTGGCCCTGCTCGGGCTGCTCGGGCTGGCGATCGGCGTGCCCGCGTACAGCGTCGGGCACTGGCTCACCTTCACCACCGCCGACGCGTGGGCGCCCGGCGTGCTGCTGCCGACCCTCGGGAGCACCGCCCGGCTCGGCGCGCTCGCGGCCGCGGTCGCCGTCGTCGCCGGCTTTCCGCTGGCCTGGCTCGCGGTCCGGCACCGCGGCGGCCTGACCACCGTCCTGGAGCGCAGCACCTACCTGGCCAGCGCGGTGCCCGGCGTCGTCGTCGGGCTGGCGCTGGTCAGCGCGGCGATCCGGTACACGCGCCCGCTGTACCAGACGACGGCCCTCGCGGTCGCGGCGTACGTCATGCTGTTCCTGCCCCGCGCGATGGTGAGCCTGCGCTCGGCGATCGGCCAGGCCCCGCCCGCCCTCGACGAGGCCTCGCGCGCCCTGGGCCGCACCGCGCTCGACACGTTCCGGCGCGTGACGCTGCCGCTCACCGCCCCCGGCATCCTGGCCGCCGCCGCGCTCGTGTTCCTCGCCGTGTCCACCGAGCTGACCGCGACGCTCCTGCTCGCCCCGACCGGCACCCGCACCCTCGCGACCGAGTTCTGGTCAGCCACGTCCGAGATCGACTACCCGCGCGCCGCGCCGTACGCGGTCGGCCTGATCCTGCTGTCGGTGCCGGCCGCGTACCTCCTGCTGCGCCAGTCCACCAAGGGAACCTCATGAGCGCCCTGTCGATCCGCGGCCTGCACAAGCGCTACGGCCGGGTCCCGGTCCTGACCGGCGCCGCCCTCGACGTCGCCGCGGGCACCACCACGGCCATCCTCGGCCCGTCCGGCTGCGGCAAGACGACCCTGCTGCGGCTCGTCGCCGGCTTCGACCGCCCCGACGCCGGCACCGTCGCCATCGCCGGCCGCGAGGTCACCGCCGGCCGCCGCGGCCTGCCACCCGAGCGGCGCGACATCGGCTACGTCGCCCAGGAGGGCGCGTTGTTCCCTCATCTGACGGTGTACGCCAACATCGCCTACGGCCTCACCCGCCGCACCGCGAACGCCAAGGCGCGGGTCACCGAACTGCTGGAGCTGGTGAGCCTCGACCCGGCCCTCGCCCGCCGCCACCCGCACGAGCTCTCCGGCGGCCAGCAGCAGCGCGTGGCCCTCGCCCGGGCGCTGGCCCGCCGGCCCGCCCTGGTCCTGCTCGACGAGCCCTTCTCCTCCCTCGACACCGCCCTGCGCGCCGCGACCCGCACGGCGGTCGCGAACGCGCTGCGCGCCGAGGGGGTGACGACCCTGCTCGTCACCCACGACCAGGCCGAGGCGCTGTCGATGGCCGACCAGGTCGCCGTCATGACCGGCGGCACGTTCACCCAGACCGGCCCGGCCCGCGACGTCTACGCCCGCCCGGCCGACCTCGCCACCGCCCGCCTGCTCGGACCCGGCACCACCCTGCCCGCCCGGATCACCGCGGGCACGGCCGCATGCGCGCTCGGCCCGCTGCCGCTGGCCGAACCCCGCCCGGACGGCGAGGCGCACGTCTTCATCCGCCCCGACCAGCTCCGGCTCAGCCCCGAAGGCACCCAGGCGACCGTCCGCGCGGCCGAGTTCCTCGGCGCCGACACGGTGCTCACCCTCGAACTGCCCGACGGCAGCACCATGCAGGCCCGCGCCGACGGTACCGTCACCCACGCGATCGGCACCGCGGTGCACGTCGCCGTCACCGGTGGCGTGCTCGCGTACCCCGCGGCGTGACCGGGCGCTCCTACAGCGAGATCCCGCTCCAGGCGAGCGTGCGCCACTCCGGCCCGCCGGAGAGGTACGACCGGAACGCCTGCCGCACCTGCTCCAGCGTGACGTGTCCTTCGGCCCGGAACAGCCGGCCGCCCTCGCGGTACTCCAGCACCCACGGGTCGGAACCGTTCGCCTGAATGAAGTCCGCGCACGCCGGCCCGGCCTCCCACACGTTGCCGGCCTGGATGAACTCCTCCTCGGACGCGCCGAGCGCGGCGAAGGCGCCGAACGCGTCGGGCGCGAGCACCTCGTCCAGCGTCGCCGCGCTCACGTCCGGCACATCGCCCAGCTGCTCGGTGGTCAGTGTCATCGGCACTTGGGGAACTCCCGTCGTCGGAATCGTGCTTGAGCTCAAGTGTGGTTGAGCTCCTAGTCTCCGCGGCATGACCTACGTGATCGCGCTGCCGTGCGTGGATGTGATGGACAAGGCGTGCCTCGACGTGTGCCCGATCGACTGCATCTACGAGGGGGAGCGGATGCTGTACGTCCAGCCGGACGAGTGCATCGACTGCGGCGCCTGCGAGCCGGCCTGCCCCGTCGAGGCCATCTACTTCGAGGACGACCTTCCCGCCGGGCTCGGCGGGTACGTCGCCGTCAACGCCGAGTTCTTCGCGGCGATCGGCTCGCCCGGCGGGGCCTCGAAGGGAGCCGTCGCGGCCGACCACGCGGTCGTCGCGGCCCTGCCGACGCAGGTCCACGGGGCCGGCCCCGCCTGAGCTCACGCCGGATCGTCCCGCCCGCTCGGCTCGTGCAGCCGGACCGGTCCCGGGCCGCGCGCGCGGAGCCGGTCGTCGGGATTGAGCAGGTCGCACAGGCGCATCGAGAGGCAGCCGCAGCCGATGCAGGCGGTGAGCTGCCGCTCGAGGTTCATGATGTACCGCCGCCGGTCCTCCAGCTCGCGCTTCCACAGCCGCGACACCCGCACCCACTCCCGGTGGCTCGGCGCCTCGTCGGCGGGCAGGGTCGTGAAGATCTCCGCGACGTCGGCGAGGGAGATGCCGAGCCGCCGGGCCGCCAGGATGATCGCGATGCGCCGCAGCATGTGCCGCCGGTACAGCCGCTGGTTGCCGCGGGTGCGCTCGGCCGTGATGAGCCCCTCCGCCTCGTAGAACCGCAGCGCGGAGGGGGCGACGCCGGTGCGGGTGGCGACCTCCCCGACGGTGAGCAGGTCATTCGGGTGCGCGATCGGCTCCGTTGACACCCGTGGACCGTAGAACCTCAAGCGGGGTTGAGATCAAGACCGTCGTGGTCGGACGCCGGAATCCTCCGCTCGATCGCGTCGGCGGCGGCCGCGGCCCCGCCGGCGGCCGAGAACGCGTCGCGGATGCGTTGGGCTGCTGCGGTACAACCTCTGGCTTGAACAATCGCGGCAAGCAGACGTTCCGGGCTCAGGCGTGACGGTCGCAGCATCGAGCCGGCACCGGCGCTCACCACGCGCCGGGCGACCTCGTGCTGGTCGCGGCCGAACGGCACCGCGCAGACGGGCACGCCCCGCGCGAGCGCCTTCTGTGTGGCGCCCATGCCGCCGTGCGTGACGGCGACGACGGCCCGCGCCAAGACCGCCGAGTGCGGGACGAACTCCTCGACGTGGTGGCCGCCCCGGGACGTGTACGCCCCGTCGACGCCGGCCGGCATCGTGGCGACGACGTGGAACGGCTCGCCGGCCAGCGCCTCGAGCGCGACCCTGATCAGCCGCCCGTCGTCCTGCGCCTCCGACGACGTCGTGACCAGCACGATCGGCTCGCGCACCGCGGCCAGCCACTCGGGCTCGGCGACCGGCGGCTCCCACTCGCACGGCCCGACCAGCACCGCCTGCTCGGGCCAGTCGCGGCGCGGGTACTCGAACGGCTCGGCCGTCGTGACCAGCATGAGCGCGGCCCGGGTGAACAGCTCGCGGGCGTCGGCGACCGGGCCGATCCCGACCTCGCGGCGCACGATGTTCAGCGGCGGCAGCACGGTCCGCTCCAGGCTGCCGAAGATCAGCGGCCGCAGCACCGCGTCGCGCAGCCGCCCGAGCGGCCCGGCGGCGGGCGGCAGCCCCGGCCCGAACGGCGGGGCGTCCCGCGAGGGAATCGCCGGGGTGTACGGGAACACCTCCACGAACAGCCGCCCGGCCCGCCCGGCGGCCCAGCGCTCGGCCTCGGCGAGGGCCCCCCAGGCGTTGACGTCGGCGAGCACGACGTCGGGCCGGTGCCGCTCGATCGCGGCCCGCAGGTCGGCCGCCTCGAACGGCGCCCGCTGGGCGAACACGGTGATGCCGGCCCGCAGCGCGGCGAGCGTGCCGCGGGGCTGCGGCGACGGTTCCCGGATGGCGGGGATCCGCTCGTCGACGGGGCCGGCGTCGAACCCGAGCGAGCGCAGGGTGGCGACCTCGGAGGCGAGCGTGCGCACGACGATGCGGTGCCCGCGGGCGGCGAGTTCCAGCAGGATCGCGGTCATCGGGAAGACGTGACCCTTGGCGGGCGAGGTGTAGGCGAGGACGGTGGCCATGGCAGGGCTCCTTTCCGGGCTCCTTATGGCTCCTGGGTGAGCGGGCTCAGCAGCTCGCGCAGGGCGAGCTCGGTCTGCTCCCGGCTCAGGCCCGCGTCGCGGCGCAGCAGCTTCCAGACGTACACGTCACACACGGCGACCAGCTGGGCCAGCCGCCGCCGGTGCTCGTCGCCGTCGAGGCGCGCGAGCGTGGGCGCGAACACGGTCCGGCACCAATCGCGGTGGACCCGCCGGCCGGTGTCGGCGATCGGCCCGATGGCGGGGGAGGCGGGCTCGTCCGCGAGCAGCTTGAGCGACAGGTCGCCGACCTGCTCGTAGTGCTCGACCAGCACGCGCACGACGTCGGCGGTGTCGCCGGGCCGCGCCGTGCCGCGCTGCTCGGCGACCTGCCCGGCGACCGACTCGACCGCGGCGGCGACCAGGCCTTCCTTGCTGCCGAAGCGCCGGATCACGGTCTGCACGGTGACCCCGGCCCGCTCGGCGACGTCGCCGAGGCGGATGTCGTCGAGCGGCTGCTCCAGGTAGAGCGAGACCAGCGCCTGGATGATGCGCTCACCGGTGAGCCGCGCGGCGTCGGCCCGTGCGCCCATCCGGTACGCGCGCGAATTCATGTCAACGAGGTTAACATGAAATTCGCGGCCCGCGGCGGCCAGAACCTGACCGGATCCGCCGCGAGACTTCCCCGCATGGAGATCCTGCTTCCGCCGCAGTCGGTCCCGACCGCCGGCGCCGTGCTCAACCCGTTCGTGATCGTGGACGACGCGGCCGGTTTCGTCGGCTTCGTGTCCGACGTCTTCGGCGTCGAGGAGGCCGCCGAGGCGAGAACCCCAATGCCCGACGGCAAGCTGATCCACGCCCAGCTTCGCCTCGGCACCGTCGATCTGATGGTCGCCGACCGGCTCGAGGGCTGGCCGTCGCGCCCCGGTCTGCTGCAGGTGTGGGTGCGCGACGTCGTCACGGTGCTGCGGCGGGCCGTCGTTCACGACGCCACCGTCGTCACCGAGCCGACCCCGTTCTACGGAGAGTCGACGCTCGGCCGGATGCTCGACCCGTGGGCGAACATCTGGTGGCTGTGGGCGCCGGCCCCGGGCCAGCCCGATCCGGCACCACACTGGGACGGCGGCTCGGACGTCATCTTCGGCACGCTGGACAAGGCGATGAAGTCCCTGACATAGGCCCTTTTGGAGGTCGTGGGCACTACGACGCGCGCCGATCTCGGCAGATCGCCCGTCACATGCAATCTATAGTCGTTGGGTGCGGGGCATGGACGCGCTGCGGGAGGGGCCGCTGCACATCGCCGCCCAGGCGGGCGATGCGCAGAAGGTAGCTCGGTTGATAGCCGAGGGCGACGCCGTGGACGCCGGCAACTACCGGATGTACACACCGTTGCATCTCGCCGCGGGGGTGGCGGCTTCCGAGGTCGTCGCGGTGCTGCTGGCCGCCAGCGCGGACGCCCGGGCCCTCACGACATTCCAGGGCACGCCGCTGCATGAGGTGGCCCGCGGCCGAGTCGGCTCTGGCGAAGCCCGAGTGGAGATCATCGACAGGCTCCTGGAGGCCGGCTGCCCACTCAACGCGGTCGACAGCACCGGACGCACCGCGCTGTGGTACGCGGCGGCCACCGGCACCACACCGTGGACGGCCGAGCAGCAGGCGACCGCCTTGCACGTCCTGCGGCACCTGCTGGATCGAGGCGCTGATCCCGGCATCGCGGCGCGCGGCAAGCAAGGCCGGCCGATCGACGCGGCCCGCGGACTGCACCAGACAAAGGAGTACCGAATCGAGTGGGCTGAGGGCGTCGCGCTGCTGGAGCAGTCGCGCGTTACTCCCTGACCGCGCGCCGGCGCGACACGGTCCTCGCGCTGTTGCGCCCCTTGCATGGCGGGTCCGTCTCACTGGTGGCGGAGGAGTCGCTCGGGCACGACTGGGCTCCGGTGACGCGGCTGACGTTCGACCGCGACCTGCCCGGCACCGGCCGGACCGTGGTGGTCAAGACCCGCCGCGTGGACGGGGCCGGTCACGGCGGCCCCGCCCACCTGCGACGCGAGGAGGCAGCGTTGCGGACGGCCGCGCCCGTCGGCGTCACCGCGCGGCTGATCGCCTCCGACCAGGCGGCGGGTGTCGTGGTCACCACCGATCTGGGGGACTGGCCGACACTGGAAGCCGTCCTCCTCGGCGCCGATGCGGACGCCGCCACGCGAGCCGTCGTGGAGTTCGGCACGGCCGTCGGGCGGCTGCACGCCGGCACTCGCACTGCGGGTGAGCGGTACCGGCAGGCGCTCGCTGATCTCGGCGCGCCGCAGGCGGATGCCGGCCCCGGACTGCCCTGGCCCGGCGTGGACAGGTGGCAGGACGTGGAGGTCGCGTGCGCCGAGCTGGGCCTGCCGCACGCGCGCGCCGCGGCCGGCGACGCCGCGTTCGTCCAGGATCGAATCGCCGACGCCGGCCCGTTCGCGGCCCTGACGCACACCGACCTCAATCCCGGCAACGCACTGGTGACGCCGCACGGCGTGCGGATCGTGGACTTCGAAGGCGCGATCTTCGGACATCTCGGCTTCGACGCGTCGTTCCTGCACTTCCCGTTCCCCACCTACAGCACCCATTGGGCGACGCTGCCCGACAGCGTGGTGACCGAGGCCGAGCGTGCCTATCGCCGCGAACTGCCCGGTGACGTCCTCGTTCGCCTTGACCAGGCGCTCGCGGTCGGTGCCGCGGCGGCCCTAGCCGTTCGGGTGCAGCGGCTGCCGCTGCTGGCCGCCGCCGGACAGCCCGCGAGCACCCGCTGGCGCCGCCGAGCGCAGCTGGTGCAACAGATCGGGGTGTTCACCCGGCTCGCTGAGCGGGCCGCGACGCTGCCGGCTATGGCGGACTGGTTCGGCCGGCTGGCCTCGGCGATGGCCGCCCGCTGGCCGGACGCCACAACCCCACCGCCGGCGACGTTCCCCGCATTCCGGTCAGCCCAGGACAGATGACCGTCCGGTCACGCCTCCTCGATCTCGCGCAAGTAGTCGGTCAGTTCGGGGACGGTCGTGAGCACCTGGGGCTCGACGCTCGCGCGGATCAGGTCGGCCTCCTCGTCGCACCGCTGGCCCTCGAGGATGACGACGAGGAAGCCGGGCGGGAGCGAGCTGTGGATGCGGCCCTGGCGAGCGGTCGCGGTCATCGCCTTGCAGACTCGCGCCATGGCGGCGTCGTGCGCGTCCAACGCCGCGTCGTTTTCGGCGTCGCTGGCGGCGGGCGTGAAGAATTCCTCGGTGAGGCGCTGGTACCACGGCCGCATCGCATCGCTCGCGGCGTCCAGGACGTCCCACCGCCACTCCGGCGGGGCGAACCGCGTCGAGTACCCGTGCAGCTGGTTCACCGCCGCCTCGGTGTTGGCGGCCAGGGCCGGCGGGAAGATGTTGCTGCCGTCGCTGTAGAAGAGATGGAAGGCCACGGCGTACAGCTGCTCACCCGGATGCGCCACGGCGAGGTCGGTCAGGGTGCGGCATCCGCTGTCGTGCCATGCCGTCTCGAACGCGTCCCAATCCACCGGCGCACGCTACCGCGTCATCGGCCCGCCGATGTGCGTGAACAGCGTCAATCGGGGTTCCGCGGCGACAGCGATGGCGCGCAGATCTCCTGCATTGCGCCAGGAACGAGCGGACAGCGGCGAGCGGAAGCCAAGATCGGCATGTAGCGGTTGGCGCAGGGCGCACAACAGGCGGCCAGAGACGCTCTAGCCGCCTGTCAGCTCTTTCTCAGCAAAACCCGCTAGCGTTCAATCCTAGTGATGACCGATCACGCCGTAGGTAACAACTACGACGATGACGATCACGCAAAGGCGGACGGTCCGGCTATTGCTTCCTAGGGCGTAACGGACCGTTCGCCACATCTCGCGAGAGACTGGCATGGCTTCCCTCCTTTCTCGGTTCATGCGGAGCGCGATCACCGTGCATGTCCGCGCTCTTGAAACGAAACCACCGAACGCTGTGGTCAGCGGGCTGGCAAAGCTGGGAACTTCCTGAAAACGCGTTACATTGACCGCGCTCCGTGGTTGCCTACAACAGTCAGCCAGGTCAGTGACGGTGCGGTGGCGGTTCAGGGCTCGGGGTAGGTCTCCAGCAGCCGTGCGGCCTCGATGCGGAGCTCTTCCTTCGTGAGGCCGCCGCCGAACATCGACGATGCCACCAGGTCGAGAAACCGCACGAATTCGTCCGCGCCCGGTAGCGGCTGGTCGTAGGAGGGCAGCTTGCGAGCTTGCCGTTGGGCGTTCCAGGCTCGGAGGACCCTCGTGCTGGCGTGATCTCCGATGCGCCACGCGTCCGACCAGTCCGGTTCGCGGAAGGCGAAGAGCGGGTCGACTGTCTCCACCAGATCTAGTCCGAGGGCATCGAGCAGCCACCATACGGCCTGGTCGTCGGTGTGTGTGCCGATCGCTTCGGTGATGCGGTGTGCCGGGGTGGGCAGGCCGGCGGCCGCGGCCCAGCCAGACAGGCTGCCGGCCAGACCGGCCGGGTCGTCGTCCGGCACCTCGGTGCCGTTGGGCAAGGGCACGGTGCACTCTTCATGGTGATCAAAGGCGCATCGTTGCGTTGCCGGGCGGGGCGGCACAACGAGCCCTCTGGCCGCGGCGAGGTCACGGAACGTGGGGCCGGTTCGCTCGGCCGTGTTGGCGAAGTGGGCCAGCCACGTAGATCCGTCGGGGGTCGCACCGCCGTACTGCAGGCAGTAACTCTCTTTGATCTCCACCGCCAGCGCGGGTGCGCCGGTGACGGCGGCCAGGCGCGCGGGGCCCGCCGTGAATGGTCGGCCACTCGTGATACATCGGCGTGTTCAGGTGCGCGAGTTGCCAGCCGCCGCCGTACCGGTGCACAGCCACAAACCGGCTACCGAACGCGGACCGCATCCCAGGCACATGCGGCAGCAGCATGTCGGACCGGGCGAGCACGAAGGTGCCGAAGAAACCCACGTGCGACGTTGTACCACCTAGCGCCGCGCGAAGTTCCAGTGCGCAGGCAGGGCACCGTCGCACTGGGCGCAGGTGAAGTCGTCGTCCCGCACGAGGTTGCGCTCGCCGCAGGACGGGCACCGTCGAAACGTGACCTTGTCGGTGAAGTCGCCTGGATGTCGCACGCCGATGCGGTCCAGGGCCTCGCCGACGGCCGGCCACGAGTCCGGGTCGGGACAGTATCCGGTCGACTGGTTGGTGACCTCGACGACGTGCCAGCCGGAGCCGGCAGGCGCGAACGCGATCTCGCCGGCCGCAAGGACATCTAGCCCGCCGGCCAGTGCGACATGTTCGGAGCGTCGGGGTGCCATACCGATGCACATGATCGGATCGGGCCACATTGGTCGGGCGCGGGCGGGGTGCGTTCGGCCAGGGTTGACGGTGAAAGGAGGGCCTCGTGATCTCGGCACTCAACCGGCTCGTCGACCTTGTCGAGGAGCATCTCGCGGAGGAGCTCGACGTCAGCGGACTGGCCAGGGCGTTCGGCACGACCGAGTACCACCTGCGCCGGATGTTCTCGTCGTTGGCCGGCATGCCGTTGTCGGAGTACGTGCGCCGGCGCCGCATGACCGTTGCGGCTGCGGCCGTCGTGCGGGGTGAGGACGATCTGCTGAGCATCGCGGTCCGTCACGGATACGGCTCGACCGAGGCGTTCGGGCGTGCGTTCCGCGCGGTCCACGGCGCCGGTCCTGGTGACGTACGCCGTGACGGAGGCCCTCTTCGCACACAACCACAGATCAGGTTCCGCCTGACCGTCGAAGGGAGCATCCCCATGGACACCCGCATCGTCGACCGGCCCGCGTTCCGGCTCGTCGGACACGCGGCCCGGGTTCCGCTGATCCACCAGGGCGTCAACCCACACATCCAGCACCTCATCACCGCACTGCCGCAGGAGGAGCATGTCCGGCTGAAGGCTCTCAGCGACACCGAGCCGGCGGGCCTGCTGCAGGTCAGCGACGACCTCGACCCCGACGCCACGGAGGGCAGTCCACTCACCTACCTGCACGGGGTCGCTGTCTCCCGGGACACGCAGGCCCCTGACGACCTCCACGCCATCGAGGTGGCGGCGGGCAGGTGGGCGGTCTTCCGCACCGCGGGGCCCTACCCGCAGGCTCTGCAGGAGACGTGGGCCGCGACCGCAACCGAGTGGTTCCCGTCCAACCCGTGGCGTCTGCGGCCGGGCCCGTCGATCGTCGCGGTCCTCGACCGCGCGGAGGACTTCAGCACCGCGACCTGCGAACTGTGGCTGCCCGTCGAACCGGCGAGCGGGGCCGGCCCCGTGCGATAGCCGGCGGCCTGTAACGCAGTGCTGGCGCGGCGCCCGTGTGCCGGCGGGCGCCGCGCGACACTGGTGCGATGTCGAGTCACACCGCGCTGGGCGTTCTCGAGTTCACCGGCATCTTCGTGTTCGCGATCTCCGGTGCGCTGGTCGCGATCCAGAAGGGCTTCGACGCCGTCGGCATCCTCATCCTGGCCGAGGTCACCGCGCTCGGCGGCGGGGTGGTGCGCGACCTCGTCATCGGCGACACCCCGCCCGGCGCGTTCCGCAACGCCTGGTACCTCCTCATCCCCCTCGCCGCCGCGACCGTCGCGTTCTTCGCCCACCCGGTCGTCGAGCGGCTCAACTTCGGGGTGCTCCTGTTCGACGCGGCCGGGCTGGGCCTGTTCTGCGTCACCGGCACGCTCAAGGCGCTCGCCCACGGCCTCGGCCCGGTGCAGTCCGCGGTCCTGGGCGTCACGACCGGCGTCGGCGGCGGGCTGCTGCGCGACGTCATCGCGCGCGAGACGCCGGCCGTGGTCAAGTACGACACGGACCTGTACTCCATCCCGGCGATGGTCGGCGCGGCCGTGGTCACCGTGGCGTACAAGCTGCACTGGCCGCTGACCGTCGCCGCCCCGGCCGCCGCGGTCTTCGTGTTCGGGTTCCGCGTCGTGGCCATGGTCCGGCACTGGCGCGCCCCGCGCGCATGGACGCGCGGGCGCGCCTAGCGACGGCGCGGCGGTAGCGTTGAAGATCGGGTGAGGGTAATAGGATACTAAGCCGATATGGAAGATGCGTCATGTGTCGAGGGTGGGTAGGACGTGAGTGATGTCGACGTGGCGATCGTCGGCGGGGGAGCGGCGGGCGCGCTGGTCCTCGCGCACCTCTCGCGGCTCGCGGCCGCCCGGCTCCGGGTCGCGCTGATCGACCGCGGCCCGGGGGACTTCGGCAGCGGCACCGCCTACCGCACGCCGGACCCGGCCCACCTGCTCAACGTCCGGGCCTCGGCGATGAGCGCGTGGCCCGGCGAACCCGGCCACTTCACCCGCTGGCTCGCCGCCAACGGGTGGGACGGCCTGACCGGCGACGACTTCGCGCCCCGCGCCGCGTTCGGCGCCTACCTCGCCGCGCTCACCGCCGAGGCGGCCGCCGGTGACCACGCGGACGTGCGCCTGATCCGCGGCGGGGCCAACGGCGTGCACCGCCATCCCGACGGGTGGACGATCACCATCGACGGGGCCGCCCCGGTGGTCGCGACCGAGGTCGTGCTCGCCATCGGCATCGAGCCGCCCGCCCAGGCGTGGGTACCGCGCCGCCTGCGCGTGCAGCCCCGCTTCGTCGCCGACCCGTGGCGGCCCGGCGCGCTCGACGGCGTCGGCCCCGACGACCCCGTCCTCATCGTCGGCACCGGGCTGACCGCGGTCGACGTCGCCGTGTCGCTCTCGGCCCGGACCCGGCGCCCGATCACCGCGACGTCCCGCAACGGCGTGCTGCCCTTCGCCCACACGCGCGAGGTCCGCCCGCCGATGCCGCTGGTGGAGACCGAGTTCCCCGCCACCGTCAAGCAGCTGCGGCGGCTGATGCACCGCCGCGTTCGCGAGTCGGTCGCGGCGAGCGGCGACTGGCGCCCCGCGATCGACGGCATGCGCCCCCACACCCAGGCGATCTGGGCCGGGCTGCCCGTGGCCGAGCGGCGCGAGTTCCTGCGCCGGGACCTGCGCCGCTGGGACAACGCCCGGCACCGCATGGCGCCCGACGTCGCCGACGCGATCGCCGCGCTGCGGGCCGAGGGCCGGCTCGCGATCACGACCGAGCACCCGTCGGTCGCCATCGCCAGCGCCGACCCCGGCACCTGGGTCGTCAACACCACCGGCCCCGACCCCGACCTCGCCGGCTCGACGAACCCGCTGATCCAGCAGCTGTTCGCCGAGGGCTACGTCACCAGCGGCACCCTCGGGATCGGCTGGGCCACCACCGACGACGGGCAGCTGCGCGACGCCTACGGCAACCGGGTCCCGGGCCTGTGGACCCTCGGCAGCACGCGCCGGGGCCAGCTGCTGGAGACCACCGCGGTGCCGGAGATCCGGGCCCAGGCGCTCGCCCTCGCCGAGCGGCTGGGCGACACCCCGTCACCGCGCCGCGCCCCCGCCCGCCGGGTCCGCCGCGACCAGTACGGGCTGCCGGTTCTCGCCACCGAGCGGGCCGCCGAGCACTTCGACGACGCCGTGCGGCGGGTGCTGCGCGTCCAGCGGGGCGCGGAGGAGGCCCTGGACGCGGCGACGGCGGAGGACCCGTCGTTCGCGCTCGCGCACACCGTCCGGGCGCTGCTGGCCGTCGAGGGGGTCATCGGCGCCGACGCCGGCGCCGCCCTGGCCGAGGCCGAACGGGCCGCCCAGGCGCGCATCGACGCCCGCACCGGCAGCCTGCTGCAGGCCGTCGCCGCCCGCGTCCGGGACGGCGACCCGGCCGGGCTGCTCGCGCACATCGACGAGTTCCCCCGCGACGCCCTCGTCGTCAACGCGTGCGTCCCGACGATCGCGTTCGGCGGCGCCACCCAGGTGCCGCAGCACGCCTGGGCCATCGTCGAGCGGCTGGCTCCGGTGTACGGCGAGGACTGGTGGTACCTCGGCCTCCTCGCGTTCGTCCGGCAGGAGCAGCACCGGTGGGCCCAGAGCGCCGACCTCGCCGACCAGGCACTCGCCGCCGACCCGGCCGGGGGGCACGCCGCGCACGCCCGCAGCCACGTGTACTACGAGACGGGCGAGCACCGGGCCGGCCTCGAGTGGCTCGACGGCTGGATCGCGGGCCCGGGCCGCGACGCGTTCCAGGGCGCGCACTACTCCTGGCACGCGGCACTGCACGAGGTGGCCCTCGAGCGCTGGAACGAGGTGGCGGCCCGCCTGCGGGGACCGCTGTCGCCGCGGGCGGTCAGCGGCGTGCGGGCGCTCGTCGACTCCGCGTCGCTGCTGTGGCGGTGCCAGGTGCTCGGCGCCCCGCCGTCGCCGGTGCCGATCGAGGCGGTGCTCGGCGCCGTGCCCGGCGAGCTGCTGCGCGAGCCCCGGACCGCGTTCATCGGCTGCCACGCCGCCCTCGCGCTGGCCGCCGCCGGTGACCTCGACGGGCTGGCGGCCCTGCGCCGGTACGCCACCGCCCGCACCGAGCCGGCCTTCGACCTCGTCGCGGTGCTCGTGCGCGCGCTGATCGCCTACCTGGACGGGGACTACGCGCTGACCGTCGAGCTGATCTCCCGCCGCACAGGCGAGTGGGTGCGGCTCGGAGGCAGCGACGCCCAGCGCGAGATCATCGACGACACGCTGCTCAGCGCCCTGTCGGCTCGCGACAAGCTCGGGCTGAGGAGGTCGAGGGACTCCGCAGCACGGTGAACGGCAGCTCCGGTCAGCGGGTCGAGGCGAAGCGGCGGTCCGGGCGCGGGCCGTCCAGGGCGAGGTCGGCCAGGACCCGGCCGATCGCGGGCGTGAACTTGAAGCCGTGCCCGGAGAAGCCGGTCGCGACCACGACCGGGCCGTGGCGGTCCAGGACGAAGTCCGAGTCCGGCGTCGTGGTGTAGGTGCAGCTGATGGGCGCGAACACGTCGGGGTCGACGCCGGGCAGCCACTGGCGGGCGTACTCCCGCAGCGCCGCCAGCTGCCCCGGCTCCGGCGTGAAGTCACGGCGGTCCGGGTCGACCTCGGGCCCGACGCCGTGGAAGCCGACCTTGATCCCCTCGCCCGGCGTGGCCAGTCCGTAGATGCCGCCGTAGAAGCGCCCGGGCACGGCGAAGCGGTGGCCGAAGCTCGGCCAGTCCGCCTCGGGGACGCGGGCGGCGAAGTGGGCGGGCTGCTCCTGCGTCACGCGCAGCGGCGGCAGCGGGACCAGCCCGCCGACGAGCTTGGCGGCCCAGGCGCTCACCGCGGCCACGACCCGGCGGGCGGAGTACGTCTCGCCCTCGGTGTGCACGAGCACCTTGTCCTCGCCGAGGACCTCGATCGCGGTCACCCTCGCCGAGTGCCGCACGACGGCGCCGCGCGCGGCCGCATCGTCCTGGAGCGCCGCGACCGCGCGGTCGGCGTGCAGGCGGCCGCTGTCCGGGAAGTACAGCGCGCGTGTCTCGAACCGGATGCCGGGCCAGCGCTCGGCGGCCGCCCGGGGCTCCAGCGACTCGTGCGGGACGCCCGCGGCGGCGTACCCGGCGGCCAGCTCCGGCGGTGTGCCCTGGTCCACGCCGCCGGTGGTGGTCAGCAGGTGCGCGCCGGTAGCGTCCTCGAGCTCCCGCCACCGCCCCACCGCCTCCCGGGCGAGCGCGACGTACGCCGCATCCGGGTACGACAGCCGGAAGATGCGGGAGGCGCCGTGCGACGCGCCGTTGGCGTGCCCGGCCGCGTACTGCTCCAGCAGCACCACGCCGGCGCCCCGGCGGGCCAGCTGCCACGCGGTCGCCGAGCCCATCGCCCCGCCGCCCACCACCACGACGTCGTACGAGTTCATCCGGACACGGTAACCGAAAGTCTGCTAAACCTATATGATAAATCGAGTTATACCGGCTCGCCGTCCTCCAGGAGCATGCCGGTGGGGCCGCCCTCCGGCAGCATGGCCGCCCACGCCACCCAGCGCGCGCTCTCGGCCGTCGGCCGCCCGTCGTTGTCGTCGCCCAGCTCCGGATGGCTGGCGAACCGCCCCGGGTCGACGGCGTTGACCAGGATTCCGGCGTCGCGCAGCTCGACGGCGAGCGACGCGGTCAGGGCGTCCGCGGTGAACTTGGCCATCGAGTAGCCGGGCGCGCCGACGGGGCGGGGCATCGCGGCGCCGGCGCGGACCTGCATCGCGGCGCCGCTGGACACGGTGACGATCCGGGCCGCCGGCGCCGCCAGCAGCAGTGGCAGGCAGGCCTGCGTGAGCGACCACGGGCCGAAGACGCACACCTCGAAGGCGGCCCGCACCCGGCCGGCGTCGGCCTCCAGCAGGCTGGAGGTTTCCCAGTCGGGCATCAGCGAGGCGTTGTGCACCAGCGCGTCGAGGCGGCCGAACTCGGCATCGAGGCGCGCCGCGGCCGCGGCGACGGTGGCGGGATCGCTCAGGTCGATGTGGACCGCGGTGGCCGTCAGGCCCTCGGCCGACAGCTCCTCCGCCCGCAGCCGGGTCTGGCCGGGGTCGCGGCCGGCCAGCACGGCATGGAAGCCGTTCGTGGCGAGCTCGCGGGCGACGGCCATCCCGAGGCCGTGGGGGCGGCTGGCGCCGGTGACGAGGGCGACCCGTCCGGTCGCGTGGTCGCCGGTCCCGGAGGTGGCGGGCATCGGACGTCCTCTCCTGGTGCGGTCAGCAGCAGCGCTCGGCGATGGCGTCGACGACCTTCGGGTCCTCGGTGAAGACCGGGTCGCCCGGGCGCGGGTCGTGGAAGACGATGTCGGTGAAGCCGAGCCGCTCGTAGCGGCCGACGAAGTCCTCGAACGCGTCGACGCTCGCCAGGGGGCGCTCCGCCGTGTTGCCGACGAGGAAGTAGCGCTCGATCGCCCCGGCCGGGCGGCCGTGCGCGGCCAGCCGCTCGTTGAGGATCGCGGCCTGCCGGCGCACGGCCGCCTCGGTCGCGGCCGCGGACTGGTCGGCGGCGTTCGGCTCGCCGTACGTGATCCAGCCCTCGCCGACGCGGGCGGCCAGATCGAGCGCCCGGGGGCCGGCGGCGGCGATGGCGAGCGGCACGCGGGGACGCTGGACGCAGCCGGGGTAGGTGCGGGCCTCGTCGGCGGTGTAGTGCTGGCCGCGGTGGCTGTGGGCGGGCTCGCGCAGCACGGCGTCGAGCACCTCCGTGAACTCGACGAACCGCGCGGTGCGCTCCTTCGGCTCCGGCGCCTCGCCGCCGAGGACGGTCGCGTCGAAGCCGGTGCCGCCCGCGCCGACGCCGAGCGTGAGCCGCCCCTCGCTGATGTGGTCGAGGGTCATCGCGTCCTTGGCGAGCGTCACCGGGTGGCGGAAGTTCGGCGACGTCACCATCGTGCCGAGCCGGACGCGGGAGGTGGCCGCGGCGAGCCCGGTCAGCCAGGGGACCGTCGCGTGCCAGGGCTCGTCACGGTACCGCCGCCAGGAAAGGTGATCGTAGGTCCACAGATGCGCGTAGCCCAGCGACTCCAGATGCCGCGCCCGGGCGACGGTCTGCGGCCAGGGGTCGGCGGGGAACAGCAGAACTCCGATGCGCACCGGGCGATTCTAGTCAGCGCGTGATGCCGAGCGTGGCGACGAGGTCCTCGTGCAGCTCGAACCACACGCGGTGGCACGAGTCCACCTCGACGCCGGTGATCCAGGCCGGGTCGGCGGCCGAGCGGCCCAGCGCCGTGGCGAACCGCTCGTGGTAGCCCGCGAACCGATCCAGGCGCGCGGTCAGGTCGCGCTCGAGGCCGCGCAGCTCCCCGGCGAGCGCGTGGAACGTGTCCGTGCTCCGGTCGGTTTCGAGCTGCCAGGCGGTGAACGCCGCGTTCGCGCGCGCGTTGAGCGGCACGAAGCGGTCGTGGACGGCGTCGACGGCGGCGCGGGCGCCCGCCCCGTCGAGCTCGTCGCGCAGCTGGGCCTCGTTGTGCCGGCGCCCGCGCTCGGTGAGCGACCAGCCGCTCAGGCCGGCGAACGCGGACTGGGACACGTGGCCGAAGGCCTCGGCGTCGAGCAGGTCTTCCTCGGTGCGGCCGGGGTCGAGGCCGAACCGGGCCGCGACGGCCGCGGTGTCGGCGAATCCCTTCAGGCGCACGGCGTGCAGCACCAGCATCATGCCCGCTCCTCGGTGATGGTGCCCGCGGCGCCGTCGACCGTCACGACAGTACCGTCGGCGAATCGGCGAATCGACGGGCCCACGCCCACGACGGCGGGAATACCGAACTCGCGGGCCACGATCGCCGCGTGGCACAGCACCCCGCCGGTCTCGGTGACGACCGCGGCCACGACGCGGAACAGCGGGGTCCAGGCCGGGTCGGTGGTCCGGCACACCAGCACGTCCCCGCGCCGGACGCGGCCGAAGTCGTCCACCGAGCGCACGATGCGCACCGGCCCGCTCGCCCGGCCCGCGCTGGCGCCCAGCGTGGTGATCGGGCGCGACTGCAGCACCCAGGCGCGGCCGTCCGCGATCGCCCACTCGACGTCCTGTGGCCCGCCGAAGAAGTCCGCGCATCGGCGGCCCAGGGCGGCGAGCCGTTCGCGCTCGGCGGGAGAGAGGCAGTCGTCGTCGGGCTGGACGCGCCCGGAGACGAGGGCGTCTCCGAGGCCCCGGGCCGCCTCGATGACCACGGTGTCCCGGCCGTCGCGGGGGTCGCGGGTGAACAGCACCCCGGCGGTGTCGGCGTCGACCATCTCCTGCACCAGCACGGGGACCGGCCGCGCGGCGATCCCGAGGTGGCGCCCGTAGTCGCGCGCCCGCTCGGTGCCGGCGGCGCAGCGCTCGACGACGGCCGCGACGTCGTCCCTCGGGACGTTCAGCATGGTGTCGTACTGCCCGGCGAACGAAGCCCCCGCCGAGTCCTCGGCGAGCCCCGAGGAGCGCACCGCGACGGGCCTGTCGCCGAGGCGCGACGCGATCGCCCCGGCGTCGACCGGCCCGACGACCACGAACCCGTCCGGCACCGGGAACCCGGCCCGCAGCAGCCGGCCGAGGGCGTGGGCCTTGCCGCCGCACTCCGGTCCGGCGTCGGCGAGCGCGACGATGCTCACGGGGCGAGCCGGCCGAGGACGCGCTCGTGCCGCTGCTGCGCCGCCTGCGCGGTGCGCAGCCCGAGCGGGCGCGCGATCTGCGTCCAGGTGAGCCCCTCGGCGCGGGCGACGAAGAGCAGGCCGGCCTCGAGCTGGTCGAGCTCGGCCCGGGCCGCGGCGAGCAGGGTGATGGCGGCGAGCAGGTCCTCGGGCAGCTCCAGCGCGTCGCGGTCGGTGTTCGCCCGCCACAGCGCCTGCCGGATCAGCGTGTGGGCGTCGTGCGGCTGCCCGTCGGCGAGCCACGGCAGTCGCGGCAGGTCCCGCCCGCCGCGCTCGGTCAGCCGCCGCTGCGCCTCCTGCTCTTCGTGCATCCGCCCAGCGTGGCCTTCAACAATCTGTTTGTCAACAGTCTGTTGAAGCAAACCCGTGGCGGAGGGTGGCGAACAGCCGCTCGAAGCGCGCCCGGTGCTCGTTGGCCAGGTCGCCCCGCCCGGCCCCGGCGATCAGGCGGCGCGCGGTCTCGACCAGCACGGTGGCGTACCCCGCGATGAACAACGCCGCCAGCAGTGCCGCGTCGCCGTCGAAGTCACCTCGGGCGCGGGCATCGCGGTGACCGGCACGATCCTCGCCGCGCTGTTCACCGGCGACATCGCCACCACGGGCTGGACGGCCCACCAGACGGCGGAGTTCCGCGAGGCCGTCACCGTCGCCGGCCTCACCCTGACCGCCGTGGCTGCGGCCCTGGTCGTCTGGGGCTTCGGTCGCGCCCGCCGCGCCACCCCCGCGGCGCCCGCCCCCGAGCCGGTCCCGGCCTGACCCGGGCCGGTGAAGAGTTCATCCGGGCGACCCCTGATGATCACCGGCCGCCGGAAGACTGGACCGCCGTGCCCGACCTGTCCGACCGGCTGCAGGATCTGATCCACGCGCCCGGCATCGCCCCGCTCGCGTTCCTGCTCGCCTTCCTCGCCGGCGCCGGGCATGCCGTCGCCCCCGGGCACGGCAAGACGCTCGCCGCGGCCTACCTGGCGGGCTCGCGCGGCCGCATCCGCGACGCGGCCTGGCTCGGCGGCTCGGTCGCGGCCATGCACACCGTCTCGGTCCTCGTGATCGGTGTGGCCTGGACCTTCCTGTCGCTGTCCGGCGTGATCGGCATGGAGCGGCTCACCACGTGGCTGCAGGTCGCCGCGGGCGTGCTCGTCCTGGCCACCGGCCTCTGGATGCTCCGCCGCCACCTGCGCCACGCCCGTGCGCACCACCACGGCCATGGTCACGACCACGGGCACAGTCACGACCACGATCACGGGCACAGTCATGACCACGACCACGACCACGGCAAACGCCCGGGCCTGGTCCTGCTCGGCATCTCCGGCGGCCTGACCCCGTCGCCGTCCGCGTTCCTCGTGCTGGCGACCGGGCTCTTTCTCGGCCGCGCCGGCTTCGGGCTGCTGCTGGTGCTCACGTTCGGCATCGGCATGGCCGTCGTGCTCTTCGCCGTCGGCGCGCTCGCCGTGGCCGGCACCTCGCTCGTCACGCGCAACGCCCGCTCGGTCGCGGCCCTGCGCCGCGCCGGCCGCCTGGCCCCGATCCTCGCCGCGAGCGGCATCGCGCTGTTCGGCGCCGGTCTCGTCACCGTCAGCGCGGCCCATCTGATGGCCGCGTAGTCACGCACCGGGCTCGTGGCGGCCCGAGAACGCCCGGCGCCGAGCTGCTCGCCGAGGGTGTGCGGGCCGTCGTCGTCACGACCGCCGATCCGAAGCGCTACCGGCGCCGCCGCCTGCCCCGGGGCGCGTCGGTGCGCCACCGCGACCAGCTCGTCGCGGTGCAGCGGGAGCTGGCCGCCGTCCACGACGTAACCGTCATCGTCCACGACTGGCAGTGCGCGACCGAGCTGCGCCGCAAGCGCAAGCGCGGGCCCGCGCCCGACCCCGCCGCGCGGGCGTTCAGTCTCGACCAGATGGGCATGGCGCAGAAGGGCGGCGCCGTCGTGTCGGACCTGCGCTTCTCGCGTACGCCGCTCGCCGGCGCGAACAAGGTCGCCCCGGGGGAGTGCGACCTCTGCACCGGCTGCGACCTGCTGGTGGCGGCCGACGAGCGCAACCTCGGGGTCGCCGACCGCCGGCGGACCATCGCCGTGCTGTCGACCTCCCGGACGCCCTCCGGCGCCATGGTCACCGACGCCTCGGCGAGCTTCCCCGACGTTGACGACCTCGTCGCATGCACCCTCGCGCCGACCCGGTAGGGCCACCACGTGACGCTGGACGCCCGCGAGGCCTCCACGGCCCTGCTCGGCGACGACCAGTTCGCGAACATCCTGCTCGTCGGGGTCGCGGTGCGGGCCGGGGCGATCCCGCTCGACCCGGCCGCGGTCGAGGCGGCGCTCACGCTCAACGGCGTGCGCGTCGAGGCGAACATCCAGACGTTCCGCGGCGGCCGGCAGGCGGTCGCGGATCCGCGCGGCCGCGATGCCGGCCCGTCCGCCCGCGCCAGGCTCGCGGCCGCCCGCCGGCGCCGCGCTCGTGCGCGCCGCGGAGGGGTCGGGGCTGCGTGAGGTGGTGGACCGCCTGAGCGCGGAGCTGGTCGCCTACGAGGGGCCGCGGTTCGCGGAGCGCTTCGCACGCGACGTCGAGTCCGTCCGTGCGCGCCGCCGTGACCGCGGAGTTCGGCGCCGGCGCGCGGATGTCGTTCCGCCTGCACCCGCCGGTGCTGCGCGCGCTCGGGCGGCGGCGCAAGCTCGAGCTTGGCGCCTGGTTCGTCCCGGTGTTCGCCGTCCTGCGCTGGACGCCGTTCGGCCCGTTCGGCGTCGGCGCGGTGCGCCGGACGGAGCGGGCGCTGGTCGGCGAGTACCGGTCGGCCGTCGCCCAGGCGCTGGCCGTGCGAGCACGTCAAGCTGCGCCCGCCGCGCCCGGTCAGACGGCCTCGGCCCCGATCATCCGCAGCGCCAGGCCGGCGTATTCGCGGGCGATCTCGGCCGGGCTCGTCGGGCCGGCGGGGTCGAACCACTGCGGCAGCGAGGTGCACATCGTGGCGATGGCTCGCCCGGTCTCCAGCGGCATGGCGGTGTGCGCGTCGCCGCGCTCGACGGCGTGGGTGATCTCCTGGTCGATCCGGTGCTGCACCGCGGCCCGCCGTGCCGCGACGCGACCGCGGTCGGGCTCGTCGATGCTGCGCATCTCGCTGGCCCCGATGAATGCCAGCTCGGGCCGGGACGTGTGGAAGAGCGCGAGCGCCTCGACGAGCCGCGCCAGGCGCTCCAGGGGGCCGTCGGCATCGGCGGTGGCCTCCCGGATGCGCCAGTCGATCTCGTCCATCGTGAGATCCAGGATGCGTACCAGAAGCGCCTGCTTGCTCTCGTAGTGGTGATAGATGCCGGGGATGCTCATCCCGGCCCGGGCCGCGATCGTGCGCATGGTCGTGCCGTGATAGCCGGCGCGGACGAACTCCTCGATCGCGGCGGCCAGCACCGGGTCGACGTCCGCCGGCCCGAAGACCCGCCAGGCCTTCGGGTCCTCGGGCGGCTGGGAGGCAGGAGCGTTGTGCAGCAGGAACCCGGCGGACACGTCCAGCGCCGCGGCGAGCTGGAGCAGCCGCCGCACCGAGACCCCGGTCCGGTCGTTCTCGATCGCGCTGATCGTCGCCGCGCTGACGCCGAGCCGGTCCGCCAGCGCGCGCACCGACAGCCCGCGGCGTTGTCGTGCCGCCCGCATCCGGGTTCCCAGCGTGACAGCCATGTGTTCAGGATATCTGAACAGCGAGCAATCCCACACCCGTGTTTACCAGAAGAACCAATAGCCAGCACCGAGCGATCGTTCTATAGTGCTGCCGTGGACGTCACCGATCTGATCCGCCCGGGCCGACTGGGGCCGCTCCTCGCGGACGCTACCGGCGACGAGCGGTGGACCCGCCTCGAGGCGCGGCTCATCACCGGCGGCAAGTCCAACCTCACCTTCGAGCTCACCAGCGGGGCCGGCTCGCTGATCCTGCGCCGGCCTCCGACGGGCCGGCTGCTCCCGCGCGCCCACGACATGGGCCGCGAGGCGCGGGTGCAGCGGGCGCTGGCCGCGACCGGCGTGCCGGTGGCGGCGATCGTCCTCGAGCAACGCGAGCCCGACCTGCTCGAGGTGCCCTTCTATGTGATGGAGAAGGTGCCGGGTGTCGTGATGACCGACGCCGCGCTGGAGGGGTTCGTCCCCACCGCGGCCGAGCGGCTCGCCGCCGCCGACGCGCTCGTCGACACCCTCGCCGTGCTCCACGAGGTCGAGCCCGAGGCGGTCGGGCTCGGTGACTACGGGCGGCCGCAGCAGTTCGTGGCCCGGCAGGTGCGCACCTGGACCAGGCAGTGGGAGTCGGCCAAGACGCACGATGTCGTGGCCGTAGACGCGCTCGCCGCGCGGCTGGCCGGGCACGAGTGGCTTGAGCCGGCGCGCGCCGCGATCGTCCACGGCGACTACCGGCTCGACAACTGCATCTTCGACGCGGCGGACCCGTCGCGGGTCAACGCCGTGCTGGACTGGGAGCTCTCGACCCTCGGCGACCCGCTCGCCGACCTGGGCATGACGCTGTTCTACTGGGTGGAGAGCGGCGAGCCCCGGCTCAGCCTGACACCGGGCCTGACCGCGGAGCCGGGCTTCCCCGGCCGCGCCTACGTCGCCGAGCGCTACGGGCGCGCCTCCGGCCGGGACCTGGCCCAGCTGCACTGGTACGTCGCGTTCGCGCACTTCAAGTTCGCCGGAATCGCCCAGGGGATCGCCGCGCGCACCGCCGGCGGCCAGATGGCCGGGCAGGAGTTCGGCGATCTCGACGCCGAGATCGAACGCATCGCGAGCCGCGGACTCGCCATCCTCGACGAAGGGAAGCCGTGATGGACTTCGAGCTGTCGGCCAAGGCCGGCGACGCGTGCGAGCGCATGTGGGACTTCATGAACGAGGAGATCCTGCCGGCCGAGCGGGAGTGGCACGAGCACCTGCGCGAGCACGGCGAGCACTCCAACCCGCCGGTCATGGAGCGGCTCAAGGCCTCGGCCCGCCGGCGGGGGCTGTGGAACCTCTTCCTGCCCAAGCTCAGCGGCATGACGAACCTGGAGTACGCCTCGGTGGCCGAGATCACCGGGTGGTCGCCGGTGATCGCGCCGGAGGCGATCAACTGCCAGGCGCCCGACACCGGCAACATGGAGACGCTCGAGCTCTTCGCCACCGAGCAGCAGCGCCAGCAGTGGCTCGAGCCGCTGCTGGCGGGCGAGATCCGCTCGGCGTTCGCGATGACCGAGCCGCAGGTCGCCTCCTCCGACGCCACCAACATCGAGCTGTCGATCGTGCGTGACGGGGACGAGTACGTCATCAACGGCCGCAAGTGGTGGATCACCGGCGTGGCGGACGAGCGCTGCAAGATCTTCATCGTCATGGGCAAGACCGATCCGCAGGCGGCCACCCACCGGCAGCAGTCGATGGTGCTCGTCCCCCGCGACACGCCCGGCCTGGAGATCGTGCGCCACCTGCCGATCTTCGGCTACCAGGACCAGCACGGCCACTCCGAGCTCGCCTTCACCGACGTCCGCGTCCCCGTCGCCAACCGGCTGGCCGAGGAGGGCGACGGCTTCCTGATCTCCCAGGCGCGGCTCGGCCCCGGCCGCATCCACCACGCGATGCGCGCGATCGGCATGGCCGAGCGTGCCCTGGCGCTGATGGTGCGCCGCTCCAAGCAGCGGGTCGCGTTCGGCACCACCCTGGCCGACCAGGGCGTGGTGCAGGAGCTGCTCGCGAAGTCCCGCATCGAGATCGACCAGGTCCGCCTGTACGTCCAGCGCACCGCGTGGCTCATCGACAAGCACGGTGCCAGCGGCGCCCGCTCGGAGATCGCCGGCATCAAGGTCGCGGCGCCCGCGGTCGCGACGGCCGTCATCGACCGCGCGATCGAGGTCTTCGGCGCCGCGGGGGTGAGCGACGACTTCCCGCTCGCCTACTTCTACGCCTGGGCGCGGGTCCTGCGCATCGTCGACGGCCCCGACGCCGTGCACCGGCGCACCATCGCGCGCGCCGAGCTCAAGCGCGAGTCCCCAACGCAGCACTGAAGTGACCCACGGGTCAGGAGAGGCAGTCATGAGCGCAACGCACGCGGGCAAGGCAGCGATCGTTACCGGCGCCAGCCGCGGCATCGGCCTGGCGGTCGCCGAGCGGCTCGTCGCGGAGGGGGCGAGGGTCGTCATCACCGCACGCAAGCCCGACGCGCTCGCCGCGGCCGTGGAGAAGCTCGGCCCGGACAACGCCGCCTTCGTCGCCGGCGGCGCCGACGACCCGGCCTGCCAGGAGGAGGTCGTCGCCACCGCCCTGGAGCGGTACGGCCGCATCGACTACCTGGTCAACAACACCGGCATCAACCCGGCATACGGATCGCTGCTCGACCTCGACCCGGCCGCCAGCGCCAAGATCTTCGGGGTCAACGTGATCGCCGCGCTGGAGTGGGTGAAGAAGGTCCACGCGGCCTGGATGGGGGCCAACGGCGGCGCGGTCGTGAACGTCGCCTCGGTGGCCGGGCTGCGCGCCGCCCCCAACATCGCGATGTACGGGGCGTCGAAGGCCGCCCTGATCCACCTCACCGAGGAGCTCGCCCACGAGCTCGGCCCGGCCATCCGGGTCAACGCCGTCGCACCGGCGGTCGTCAAGACCCGCTTCGCCACCGCGCTCTTCGAGGGCCAGGAGGAGCAGGTGGTGCGCAACTACCCGCTCAAGCGCCTCGGCGCCCCCGAGGACATCGCCGGGGCCGTGAGCTTCCTGCTCTCCGGCGACGCGGCCTGGATCACGGGCCACACCCTGACCGTCGACGGCGGCCTCACCCTCGGCGGCGGTGTGTAGGAGGGTCAGTCAGCCGGGCGGCCGGTCGGTTCGTGTCCAGCGGACCAGGTCCAGCGCCAGGTCCCCGTACTGCGCGCCGATCTCGTCGGGGCCCCACCCCCCGTCGGGCCGATACCAGCGCGCCACGTCGATGCCCAGCGACAGGATGGCGAGCGCGGCCATGTGCGGGTTCGCCACCCCGAACACGCCGGCGTCGCGCCCGTCGGTCACCAGCCGGCGCATGAGCGACTCGATCTCGCGCCGCAGCCCGGCGATCTCGGCCGCGTGCTGCGGGCCGAGCGCCGCCATCTCGTACTGCACCACGCGCGCGTGGATCTGGGCGCGGGCGTGCCACGAGGTGAACGCCCGGACCACGTCGCGCAACCGCCGGGCCGGGTCCGCCGATCCGGCCTCGGCCGAGCTCCCGGTCAGGGCCTCGTCCATCACCTGCCGGACCTGGCGGTGCCCGGCCAGCGAGAGCTCGAAGAGCAGCTCCTCCTTGGTGCGGTAGTGCACGTAGACCGCGGCCGGGCTCATCCCCGCCGCCTCGGCGATGTCGCGCGTCCCGGTGCCGTGGAAGCCGCGGCGGGCGAAGGCCTGCAGCGCGGCGTCCAGCAGCCGGGCGCGGGCCAGCTCGCCGCGGGCGTTGCCGGTGGTGCCACGGGTCATTGCGAGATCCTCCACAGTCCATTGACGCGCGCCCGGGTCTGCATGTTACCTGTTCACCAGGACTTTCTAAGCGATCGCTTAGTTTGGAGCGGAACATGACCGACGACAAGATCGTGGTGCTGGACGGGGCGCGGACCCCGATCGGCGACTTCGGCGGCGCATTGCGGGACGTCCCGGCGCACGAGCTCGGCGCGATCGCCGCCCGCGCCGCACTGCAGCGCAGCGGCGTCGACGGGGCGGACATCGACGAGGTCGTGATGGGCTGCATCGGCCAGGTCGGCGGCGACGCCTTCAACGCCCGGCGCGTCGCCCTCGCCGCCGGGCTGCCGGCCGCCGTTCCGGCGTACACGGTGAACCGGCTCTGCGGGTCGGGGCTGCAGGCGATCTGGTCCGCCGCCATGCAGATCCGCTGCGGCTCGGCGGACATCGCGCTCGCCGGCGGCGACGAGAGCATGAGCCGGATGCCGTTCTACGACTTCGGCGTCCGTGGCTCCTGGAAGCTGGGGGACCGGCGGCTGGTCGACGGCACGCTCATGATGCTCACCGACCCCGTGCACGACATCCACATGGGCGTCACCGCCGAGAACGTCGCCGCCCGCTACGGGGTCGGCCGGGCCGAGCAGGACGAGTTCGCCCTGCGCTCGCAGCAGCGGGCCGGGACCGCCGCGGCGCGGGCAGCCTTCGCCGAGGAGATCGTCCCCGTCGAGGTGCGCACCCGCCGGGCCGTGACGGTCGTGTCCGAGGACGAGCACCCCCGCCCCGAAACGACGCGGGAGGCGCTGGCGGCGCTGCGACCGGCCTTCCAGGAGGGCGGCACGGTCACCGCCGGGAACTCGTCGGGCATCAACGACGGCGCGGCGGCGGTCGTGCTCACCCGGGCGTCGCTCGCCGCCGCCCGCGGGCTCGAGGCCAAGGTGGCGGTCGAGGCCGTGGTGACCGCCGCGATGGAGCCCGAGCTCATGGGATACGCGTCGGTGCTCGCGCTGCGCAAGCTCTTCGAGCGCACCGGCACCGCGCCCTCCGACATCGGCACCGTCGAGCTCAACGAGGCCTTCGCGTCCCAGGCCGTTGCCGTCATCCGCGACGCCAAGCTCGATCCGGACACGGTGAACCCGTACGGCGGCGCCATCGCCCTGGGGCACCCGGTCGGCGCGACCGGCGCGATCCTGACCCTGCGCGTCGCCCGGGACCTCGTCCGCCGCGATCTCGAGCTGGGGGTCGTCACCATGTGCATCGGCGGCGGCCAGGCGCTCGCGGCGCTGCTGCGGCGGGTCGGCTGATGCTGCGCCGCCCGTACACCGACGACCATGAGGCGTTCCGCGACTCGGTCCGGCAGTTCCTGCGCCGCGAGGTCTGGCCGCACGTCGAGCGCTACGCCCAGGACAAGGCGATCCCGCGCGACCTCTGGCGGGCCGCCGGCGCCCAGGGCTACCTGGGCCTGGAGATCCCCGAGGAGCACGGGGGCTCGGCCGCCGGCGACTACCGGTACAACGCCGTGCTCATCGAGGAGCTGGCCAGGGTCGCCATGGCGCTGGCGTCCTCGCTGAGCATCCACTTCGACGTCGTCACGCCGTATCTGGTCGAGCTCACCTCGCCGGGGCAGCGCGACCGGTGGCTGCCGGCGGTCGCGTCCGGCGAGGTCGTGACCGCGATCGGCATGACCGAGCCGTCGGCCGGCTCCGACCTCGCGGCGCTGCGCACCAGCGCGGAGCCCCGCGGCGAGGACTGGGTGCTCAACGGGTCCAAGACGTTCATCACCAACGGCTACTCGGCCGACCTGGTCGTCGTCGCCGCGCGCACCACGCCCGGTTCGAGGGCCAAGGGCATCACCCTGTTCGGCGTCGAGCGCGGCACGCCCGGCTTCACCGTGGGCAACAAGCTCGACAAGATCGGCCAGCCCGAGGCCGACACCGCCGAGCTGTTCTTCGACGACGTCGTCGTGCCCGGCGCGAACATGATCGGCGAGCTCGATCGGGGCTTCGCCCACATGATGCAGCGGCTGCCGCAGGAGCGGCTCGGCGCGGCGGTGGCCAACATCGCGCACGCCCGGCAGATCCTCGAGGAGACCATCGCCTATGCCGGGCAGCGCCGGGCGTTCGGCAGCCCGATCGGCAGCTTCCAGCACAACAAGTTCCTGCTCGCCGACCTCGTCACGCGGGCGGACGTCACGCAGGCCTACGTCGACCAGTGCGTGCTCGCCCACTCCCGCGGCGAGCTGTCCGCCGTCGACGCCGCGAAGGCCAAGTGGTGGTCCGCCCAGGTGCAGAACGAGATCCTCGACCACTGCGTCCAGCTGCACGGCGGCTACGGGTACATGGCCGAGCAGCGCGTCGCCCGCGCCTGGCGCGACGCGCGGGTGACGCGGATCTGGGCCGGCTCCAACGAGATCATGAAAGAGCTGATCGGCCGGGACCTCGGCTTCTGAACGCATCAGTCACGAGACCAGCAACGAGAAAGGACCGACCGATGAGCGTCAGCTTCGACTTCACCGGGCGCACCACGATCGTGACCGGCGCCGCCCGCGGCATCGGCCTGGAGATCGCCCGTCACCTGCAGGGCGCGGGCGCCAGCGTGTACCTGCTCGACCACGACGCCGAGGAGGTCGCCAAGGCCGCGGCCGAGGTCGGCGCCGCCGGCGTGCCGACCGACGTGAGCAGCACCGAGGCCGTGCAGGCCGCGGTACAGCGCGCGGTCGACGACACCGGCCGGCTCGATATCGTGGTCAACAACGCCGGCATCCTGCGCGACAAGGTGCTGTGGAAGCTCACCGACGAGGACTGGGACGCCGTGCTGGCGGTGCACCTGGGCGGCACGTTCCGGCTCACCCGGGCCGCCGTCGCCCACTTCCGCGCCCAGCAGTACGGGCGGGTCGTCAACGTCACCTCGTACACCGGCCTGCGCGGCAACATCGGCCAGGCGAACTACGCCGCGGCCAAGGCGGGCATCATCGGGTTCACGAAGACGGCCGCCAAGGAGCTGGCCGCGTTCGGCGTGACGGTCAACGCCGTGTCGCCCAACGCCGAGACCCGGATGGTCTCCTCGATCCCGCCGGAGAAGAAGCAGCAGCTGGCCGCGGCCATCCCGATGGGCCGCTTCGCAGCGCCGAGCGAGATGTGCGCCGCGGTCGCCTTCCTGGCCTCGGCCGAGGCCGGGTACATCACCGGCACGGTGCTGCCCGTCGACGGCGGGATCTCGATGTGAGCGCCGCCGCGATCTAGGCGGGGCGGCCCGAGCGGCGATACGCGAGCACCCCGGCGACGAGTCCGGCCAGGCCCAGCACGAGGGCGATGACGCCAAGGGTGATGGCGGTGCCATCGCCGGCGCTCCTGCCGCTGGTCATGATCGCGTTCACGTCCTGGGCGGCCCCGCTCGCCGGTGCGGTCGCCGGGGCCCCGGCCTTCGACAGCTTCAGCACCGGAGCGGGGTGCTCGGCCTCGGCGCCCGCGGCGGGCTCGTCGATCCAGCGCACGACGTCGCCGTCGGAGTACGACTGCAGCGCTTTGAACACGATCGAATCGGTCGCCGGCAGGGGCCCGAGGGAGACGTCGAACTCCTGGAACTGGTGCGGCCTGATCTCGGCGCCCGGGCCGGCGGTCCACGTGATCTTCGAGACGGCCTCGGTGATGTCGCCGTCGCCGGACTTGATCGGGGTCGTGAGCTTCGTGGTCTCGGTGGCCGCGGTCCAGCCCGCCACCGGCTTGAGCGACACGGACGCGATCGGCTTGTCGGTGGGGATGGCGACCTCGAGCTTGACGGTGCTCGCGGAGTCCTTCTCGTTCGGCACGCGGAAGGTCACCTTCGTGTAGCCGCCCTGGGTCGCGGTGTTCGGGTTCACGGTCACGTGCGCCGACGCGGCGGACGGCACCGCGAACACGGCGGCGGCGACCGCGAGGACGACGGCGGCGGTGCGCAGGCGCATGGGGTGGCCCCTTTCGAGGAGATCGCGGGAACTTCACGGGCGGTCCCGCCGACCAACACAGTGATGCATCACGCTAGAGCATTTTCCCGATATGACCATTAAGCGCGGTTTAAGCATTTTCGTGGGGCTCGCCGCGCTGCTCGCGACCCTGGTCGTGGCCCTGCGCTGGGGCGGCGGGATCACCGGCCGCGCCATCGTCGGCCTGCCCGACCCCGGCGCGCTCACCGCGTGGGGCCTCCCGCTGGCCCGGGCCGCGGCCGACGTGTGCGCCGTGGCGACCGTCGGCTTCACGGTGACGGCGGCCTTCCTGCTGCCCGGCGACGGGCGGCTGCTCGGGCCGGCGGCGTACCGGATGCTGCGCCGCGCGGGCTGGTGGGCGGCCGGCTGGGCCGTCGCCTCCCTCGCGCTGCTGCCGCTGACGCTCTCGGACCTGCTCGGGCAGCCGGTGTCGCGGGTGACGTTCGCCGGGGTGCGCAGCCTCGCCTGGTCCGTCTCGCAGGGGCAGTCCGCGCTCGCGCAGGCCGTCCTCGCCGCCGCGGTGGCGGTCGCGGCCCGGCTCGTGCTCACGCGCACCGGCACCGCGGTCGTCGCCCTCGTCGCCGGTGCGGCCCTGGTACCGCCGGCGCTGACCGGCCACTCCGCCGGAGCCGGCAACCATCAGCTCGCGGTCACGAGCCTGGCCGTGCACATCGTCGCCGCCGCGCTCTGGGCCGGCGGCCTCGCCGCGCTCGTCACGCTGCGCGGCGACAAGCTGCTGGCCGGCACCGTCCGCGGCTACAGCCGGCTGGCGCTGGGCTGCTGGGTCGCCGTCGCGGTCAGCGGGGTCGCGAACGCGGCGGTGCGGCTGGGAGCGCTCGGGGAGCTGTGGCACTCGCGCTACGGGCTGCTCGTGCTCGGCAAGGTGGCCGCGCTCGTCGCGGCCGGGGTCTTCGGGGCGGTACACCGGCGAAAAACGCCACCGGGCAACCTCCGCCGGCTCCTGACCGGCGAACTGATCCTGTTCGCCGCCACGCTCGGGCTCGCCGTCGCGCTGTCCCGCACGCCGACCCCGGTGCCGGCGAACCCGGTCGACACCGACCCCGTCACGGACCTGCTGGGCTTCCCGGCCCCCGCTCCGCTGTCGGCCGCGCGGGTGTTCTGGCCGCCGCTGCTGGACGGGTTCTTTCTGGCGGCGGTCGTACTCGCCGTGGCCGCCTACCTGACCGGTGTGTGGCGCCTGTACCGGGCCGGGCACCGCTGGCCCGTCGCGCGCACCGCGAGCTGGCTCGGCGGCGTGGCCCTGCTCGCCGCGTTCACCGTGTCGGGGTTCGCCCGCTACGCCTACGTGCTGTTCTCCGCGCACATGGCCCAGCACCTGGTGCTCGCGATGCTCGTGCCGATCCTGCTCGTCGGCGGCGCCCCGGTGACCCTCGCCCTGCGCACCCTCCGCCCGCCGGCCGACCCGCGGGTCCGGGGCGCGCGCGACTGGCTGCTGCTGGTGCTGCACAGCCGGGTCCTGCGCCTGCTGTCCCATCCCGTCGTGGCTCTGGCGCAGTACGTGATCGGCCTGTACGCGTTGTACTTCAGCGACCTGCTGGGCTTCCTTATGCGGTACCACGTCGGGCACCTGGCGATGCTCGTGCACTTCGTCCTGAGCGGGTACCTGTTCTTCTGGGTCCTCATCGGCGTCGACCCCGGGCGCCGGACGACATCGCCGCCGATCCTGGTGCTCGTGCACTTCGCGGGCATGGCGTTCCACGCGTTCCTCGGCATCGCGCTCATGCAGTCCCGGACCGTGATCGCGGCGGACTGGTACACCTCCGTGCACCCGGCCTGGGCGAGCGGCCTGCTCGCCGACCAGCGGGTCGGCGCCGGGCTCGCGTGGGGCTTCGGCGAGATCCCCGCGGTCGCGATCCTGCTCCTGCTCGTCGTGCGCTGGATCCGTGCCGACGAGCGCGAGCAGCGACGCCTCGACCGGGCCGCCGACCGCGCTGAGGAGACCGGCGAGGAGGACGAGCTGGCCCGGTACAACGCGTTCCTGCGCCGGGCCGCGGAAACCGCCGAGCGCCGCTGAAAGGTCAGACGGAACTTTCCCGATCCGCCGGTCGACTAGGGGGGTATGTCAGTCGCCACCGATGTCTCGCCGCCCACCGAGGAGCTGCCACCCGGGCCCGCCGCCACGGGCCGCGCGTGGTCGCTCGTCCCGCTGCTGACCCGCCTGCACTTCTACGGCGGTGTCCTCGTCGCACCACTGCTGGCCGTCGCCGCCGTCACCGGCCTGCTGTTCGCGTTCAGCCCGCAGCTCGACCGGCTCGTCTACGACCGCGAGCTGCACGCCGCCCAGGTCGGCCCGGGCCTGCCCAAGCCGCTGTCGGAGCAGGTCGCCGCCGCGATCGCCGCCCACCCCGACGGCACCCTCGCGACCGTCATCCCCGCCGCCGCGCCGGACGCCACCACGCGCGTGGTGTTCAGCCTGCCGGAGCTGGGGGAGAAGCAGCACACCGTGTACGTCGACCCGTACACCGGCGAGATCCGCGGCCGGCTGACCACCTGGTTCGGCGAGACCCCGCTCATGACCTGGCTCGACGACCTGCACCGCAACCTGCACCTCGGCGCGCTCGGCCGCATCTACTCCGAGACCGCCGCGAGCTGGCTGTGGGTCCTCGTGCTCGGCGGGCTGATCCTCTGGTGGAAGCGCCAGCGGCGACGCCGGGCCGAGCGCTTCCTGTTGTACGACCTCAAGGCGGCCAAGGGCGTCCGCCGCACCCGCGGCTTCCACGCCGCGACAGGCGTCTGGCTCGTCATCGGCCTGCTGTTCCTCTCCGCCACCGGCCTGACCTGGTCGCGCTGGGCGGGCGGGAACTTCGGCGACGCCCTCGACGCGATGGACGCCCGCCGCCCGGCCCTCGACACCTCCCTGACCGGCGCGGCCGCCCCCGCCGGGGCAGCCCACCACGGCGAGGCCCCGGCCACGGCCGCGGGCGACCCGGCCCAGATCGACGCCGTGCTGCGCATCGCGCTGGCCGGTGGCCTCTCCGGCCCGATCGAGATCTCACCCCCGGCCGAGGCGGGCGCGGCCTGGTCGGTCGTCGAGAACGACAACGTCTGGCCGGTCCACTTCGACAAGGTCGCCATCGACCCGGCGAGCGGCACGATCGTGCACCGCACCGACTACGCCGACTGGCCCTTCCTGGCCAAACTGAGCGCCCTTGGCGTGCAGGCGCACATGGGCTACCTGTTCGGCCTGGCCAACCAGCTGTTGCTCGCCGCGCTCGCGATCGGCCTGCTCTGCGTCATCACGTGGGGCTACCGCATGTGGTGGCAGCGCCGCCCGACGCGCGCCGATCGCCGGGCCCCGGTCGGCCCGCCGCCGGCCCGGGGCGCCTGGCGCGGGGTGCGCCCGCCGCTGCTCGTCGCCGGAGTGCTCGTCACCGCGGCGATCGGGTGGGCGCTGCCCACCTTCGGCGTCACGCTGCTGGCGTTCCTGATCGCCGACGCCGCCGCGAGCCTGCGAACGCGGTGCCGGCCAGCAGCGCGATGACGATGACGACGCCGCCGACGACCCACGGCATCGCGCCGGAGCCCCCGGCTGCGTCCTTGGTCGTGTCCGTCGTCGCCGCCGTCGTCGCCGAGGGGGCGGCGGTCGCGGCCCGCACCCCGGAACCGGAGACCGTGAAGGAGAACTGCCCCTCGATCGGATGACCGTCGGCGGAGACCGTGCGCCAGGCGACCCGCACCGCACCGTTCGGCAACGGCCTGATCGGCTGGGTGAGGGTCCGGTCGGCGACGCGCGGCGATCCGTCTACATAGGACGAATCGTCGGCGCCGGTCACCACGACCGTGCTGAACTGCTGCTGAACGCCGTCGCTGAAGGTCAGCGCGACGGCGTCCAACGGTGTGCTCACCGTGGCCCCGTCGGCCGGATCGCTGGCCACGAGCCGGGAGTGCGCGAACGCGGGCGTCGCCGGGGCGAGCAGCACGAGCGCCGCGGCGACGAGAAGAACGCGAATGGTGCAACGCATGGCGGGAACTTTAGGCCATGCCGCGGCGACTATCCCCGTGACTGTCCACACTGTACTAAGGATGTTCGATGTCGTTGCCGCTGCGCACGTTCGGCGCCGCACTGCTGCTCACCCTCGCCGGGTGCGGCGCCTCCAGCACGCCTTCCGCGGTCCCCTCGCAGTCCGCGCTCGTCGTGAAGGACCCGTGGGTGAAGACCGCCGACTCGGGCATGTCGGCCGCGTACGGCACCGTGATGAACACCGGCGGCAAGGACGTCACCATCGTGTCGGTCGCGTCCACCGCCTCGCCGATGATGGAGCTGCACGAGACCACGATGGTCGACGGCAAGATGGCGATGAAGCCCAAGGAGGGCGGCTTCACCATCCCGGCCCACGGCAGCCACGAGTTCAAGCCCGGCGGCGACCACTTCATGCTCATGGACGTGAAGACCCCGGTGAAGCCCGGCGACCAGGTCACCTTCACGCTCACCCTGCAGGGCGGCGACACCGTGCGGTTCACCGCGCTGGGCAAGGACTTCGCCGGCGGCAACGAGTCCTACCAGCCCGGGATGGGCTGACGTGCCGCACCGGGTCGCGCGGCGGGCCCTGCTCGCCGGCGGCGCGCTGACGCTGGCCGGGGCCGGCGCGGCGGCGCTCGTGACGACCGCCGGGCCGGAGCCGTCCACTGTGGACTTCGGCGGGCAGGCCGTGCCGTTCCACGGCCCGCACCAGGCCGGCATCGAGACGCCCGCGCAGGCGCACGCCGCGTTCGTCGCGCTCGATCTCAAGCCCGGCACCGACCGCGCCGCGCTCGCACGGCTCATGCGCCTGCTCACGGACGACGCCGCCCGGCTCACCCGGGGCACGCCACCGCTCGCCGACGGGCAGCCGGAGCTCGCCGCCGTGCCCGCCCGGCTCACCGTCACGTTCGGGTTCGGGCCGGGCCTGTTCGACGCCGCCGGGCTGGTCGCGCAGCGGCCCGAGTCGCTGCGGCCGCTGCCCGCGTTCGGGATCGACCGGCTGCGGCCGCAGTGGTGCGACGGGGACCTGCTGCTGCAGATCTGCGCCGACGACCCGGTCACCGTGGCCCACGCGCAGCGCATGCTCGTCAAGGACGCCCGGGCGTTCGCGTCCGTGCGCTGGGTGCAGCGCGGCTTCCGGCGAGCTCGCGGCATGCAGGACGACGGGGTGACCCAGCGCAACGTGCTCGGGCAGGTCGACGGCACCGCCAATCCCGAGCCCGGCACCGACGTCTTCGCCGGGGCCGTGTGGACCGACGAGGGGCCGGAGTGGCTGCGGGGCGGTGGCACGACCCTCGTGCTGCGCCGCATCCGGGCCGAGCTCGAGACGTGGGACGCGGCGGACACGGTGGGCAAGGAGTTCGCCGTCGGCCGCCGCCTCGCCGACGGCGCCCCGCTCACCGGCCGGCACGAGCACGACCCGCTCGACCTGGGGGCGAAGAACGCCATCGGCTTCCCGGTCATCTCGGAGTTCTCGCACGCGGCCCGGGCGCACGTGCTCAGCGACCGGCAGCGCATCTTCCGCCGCCCGTACAACTACGACGAGCCGCCGGCCGCGGACGGCACCGCCGACGCCGGCCTCGTCTTCGCCTCCTTCCAGCGCGACATCGCCCGGCAGTTCCTGCCCATCCAGCGCAACCTCGCCGAGGCGGACCTGCTCAACGAGTGGATCACCCCGATCGGCTCGGCCGTGTTCGCGATCCCGCCCGGCTGCGAGGAGGGCGGCTGGATCGGCCAGGCCCTCCTCGGCTGACCGCGCCGCCGCGCCCGCCGCGCCGCGAGCCGGCGTGCATAGGCCGCGGGCGCCGGGGTAGCGCGCCGTGTGGTCGCGACCCAGCAAGAGCACCACTGGTTCGCCGAGCCGACGCGACCGGTCGGGCGGCGCTACGTCGTCTGGCTCATCGTCGCCCAGCTCGTGTTCTACGTCGCGCTTCTCGGGCCCGCGATCGTCGGCATCGGCATCAAGGTGCAGCAGATCGTCCCCAGCGAGCAGAAGACCTCCGCGCTGGGGACCGTCGCCGGCTTCGGGGCGCTGTTCGCGGTCGTCGGCAACGTGGTCTTCGGCCGGCTCTCCGACCGCACCACGTCACGGTGGGGGCGGCGGCGGCCGTGGATCGTCGCCGGTACCGTCGTCATGACCCTGGCCCTGCTCGTCATGGCGCTCGGCCAATCGGTCGCGGTCGTCACGGCCGGCTGGTGCCTGGCCCAGCTCGGCGCCAACGCGACCCTGGCCCCGTTCATCGCCACCATCGCCGACCAGGTGCCGACGTTTCAGCGCGGCAGCGTCTCGGCGCTGCTCGGCATCGCCCAGAACGTCGGCATCCTCGGCGGGACCTACGTGGCGCAGCGCTTCCAGCACCAGATCGTGATCATGTTCGTGGCGCCGGCCGTGCTCTCGATCGGGGCCATGCTGGTGTTCGCCATCGTCCTGCCCGACCAGCGGCTGCGCATCCGGCCGCCGCCGGCCCCCATCAAGGACTGGTTCTGGGTGAACCCGCGCGAGAACCGCGACTTCGCGCTCGCGTGGGCCTCGCGGTTCCTCATCACCCTCGCCACCTACATGTTCACCACGTTCCGGCTCTACTTCCTGCAGGACCGCGTCGGGCTGTCCGCCGACTCCGCTCCCGCCGCGGTGACCGTCGGCGTGCTCATCTACACGATCGCCCTGATCGCCTGCGGCTGGATCGCCGGACGGATCTCCGACCGCACCGGGCGCCGCAAGTTCCTCGTCGCCGGCTCGACGCTGCTGTTCGGCGCCGGCACCGCGGCGCTGTCCCACGTCACGACCCTCGGCCAGTTCTACGCCGTCGAGGCCGTGCTCGGCGTGGCCTCCGGCATCTACGTGGGGGTGGACCTGGCGCTCGTCGTCGACGTGCTGCCCAACCCGGACGACGCCGGCAAGGACCTCGGCGTGTTCAACATCGCCAACGCCCTGCCGCAGACCGTCGCGCCCGTCATCGGCGCGGCGCTGCTGGCGCTCGGCAGCGCCACCAACCAGAATTACACCCTGCTGTTGTACAGCGCCGGTGTGGCGTCCCTGATCGGCGCACTGGTCGTACTGCCGATCAGAAAGGTGAGGTAGGCCGCGATGACCGACGAGCGGATCGAGGCGCTCCTGGCCGGCATGTCGCCGGCGGAGAAGGCCGGTCAGCTGACTCAGTACTTCTACTTCACGCTCCCCGGCGAGGCCGACCCCGCGCTGGGCGTCGACGCCGCCGAGCAGCCGCGGGCGACCGAGGCGGCGCTGCGCCGGGGCGGGGCCGGGTCGCTGCTGTTCGTCACCGACCCGGCCGAGGTCAACCGGCTCCAGCGCCTCGCGATCGACGGCAACCCGCAGGGCATCCCGGCGCTGTTCGGCTACGACGTCATCCACGGCCTGCGGACCATCTTCCCGGTGCCGATCGCGATGGCCGCCTCCTGGGACCCGGAGACGATCGAGCGCGGCCAGGCGATCGCGGGCCGGGAGGCGCGGGCCGTCGGCATCCACTGGACGTTCGCGCCGATGGTCGACATCGCCCGCGACCCGCGCTGGGGCCGCATCATCGAGGGCGCCGGCGAGGATCCGTTCCTGGGCGCCGCCGTGGCCGCCGCGCAGGTCCGCGGCTTCCAGGGCGGCGGGATCATCGCCGGTCCCAAGCACTTCGCGGGATACGGCGCGTCCCTGGGCGGCCGCGACTACGACGAGGCCAACATCTCCGAGTACGAGCTGTGGAACACTTACCTGCCCCCGTTCCGGGCCGCCGTCGAGGCCGGGGCGGGCAACATCATGACCGCGTACATGGACCTCAACGGCGTCCCCGCCTCGGGCAGCCACTGGCTGCTGACCAAGGTGCTGCGGGACACGTGGGGCTTCACCGGCTTCGTGGTCAGCGACGCCAACGCGGTCAAGAACCTGCAGACGCACGGGTTCGCCGCCGACCCGGCGGACGCGGCGGCCCGCGCGGTCACGGCCGGCGTCGACCTCGAGATGGCCGTGTCGGAGCCCGCCTACGACCATCTGCCGGATGTACCGGCGGCCAATGACGCGATCGACGCGAGCGTGCGGCGCATCCTCGAGGCGAAGCTCCGGCTCGGGCTGCTCGACGAGCCGTTCGTGGACGAGGACCGGGCCCGGGAGGTGCTGGCCGACCCGGAGCATCGTGTCGTGGCGCGCGAGGCGGCGCGGCGCAGTGCGGTACTGCTGAAGAACGACGGCGACCTCCTGCCGCTCGACCCCGGGGCGCTCGGCTCGATCGCCGTGCTCGGGCCGCTCGCCGACTCCCAGCGCGAGACGCTCGGCCCGTGGGTGTTCGACTTCGACCTCGCCGAGACGGTCACGGTGCTGGACGGCATCCGGCGCGCGACGGGCGCCGAGGTGTCCTACGCCCAGGGCGTCCCCGTGTCCCAGCGCGAGTTCCCGTCGATGTTCGACCAGTTCGGCGGCAACCGTCCCGAGGACCCCGACGGGTTCGACGCCGACGCCGAGTTCGCCCGCGCCGTCGCGCTCGCCGAGTCCTCGGACGTCGCGATCGTGGTGCTGGGGGAGCACCAGAACATGATCGGCGAGGCCGCGTCCCGCTCCTCGCTGGAGCTGCCGGGCCGGCAGCTGGAGCTGTTGCGGGCGGTCGCGGCCACCGGCACGCCGACGGTCCTGCTGCTCATGAACGGCCGCCCGCTCGACCTGCGCTGGCCGGCCGAGCACGTGCCGGCGATCCTGGACATCTGGTACCCCGGCAGCCAGGGCGGCAACGCCGTCGCCGACCTGCTCTTCGGCGCCGCGTCCCCGGGCGGGAAGCTGCCCTTCACGTGGCCGCGCACGGTCGGCCAGGTGCCGATCTACTATGGACACACACGCTCGCACGAGCCGCAGAACCAGGGCCGCCGCTACTGGGACGAGGCGAGCACGCCCCTGTTCCCGTTCGGCCACGGCCTGAGCTACGGCCGGTTCGCCTACGAGAACCTGTTCGTCTCCGCCGACACCGTCGCCCCGGACGCCGACGTCACCGTGTCGGTCGACGTCACCAACACCGGAGCGCGGCCCGCGCCCGAGGTTGTTCAGCTGTACCTCCACCAGCGCCACGGCCGCGCCTCCCGCCCCGTCCGGGAGCTGAAGGGCTTCTCGCGGGTCGAGCTGGCGCCGGGCGAGACCCGCCGCGTGACGTTCACGGTCGGGCCGCAGCACCGGCGGTACTGGCACGCGGCCGTCCGCGACTGGGTCCTCGACACCACGACGTTCGACGTGTGGGTCGGCGGCAGCTCGGCCGCCGAGCTCGCCACGACCTTCGAGGTCCGCGCGGTGTGACGGCCCCCACGGTCCGGGGACGCCACGGTTTGCGTTCCGCGCGGATCGGGCATAGGCGTCGGCAAGGGAACACCCGGAACAATGGAGGCGTGACATGACTGTCGGCGGCATCATCTCCGCACTGGTCGTCGGCTTGATCATCGGCGCGTTGGGGCGCCTGGTCGTGCCCGGCAAGCAGAACATCCCGATCTGGCTCACCATCGTCATCGGCATCATCGCCGCGCTCATCGGCACGGCGATCGCCCGCGGTCTCGGCTGGGCCGACACTTCCGGCGTCGACTGGCTCGAGATCGTCATCCAGGTCGTGCTGGCCGCGATCGGCGTCTGGGCCGTCGCCGGTCTCTACGGTCGACGCAGCGTTCGCTGACCCGACGACACCCGATGGCGCGGACCGGCTCCGGTCCGCGCCATCGCCGTGTTCCGGCGCCGGGGCCGGCCTCGGCTCAGGGTGCGGACCAGCCTCCGGGCGGCGCCGGGGTTGGTTCGGGCTGGGGCGCCAGGATGACCGGGGTCGACCAGCCCGTCCACAGCGCCCACTGGTCGCGGCGGGCCTGCGACTCGGCGATGTAGCGCTCGGTGCGCGGGTCGCCCAGGCCCGCCAGGCCGAGCAGGGTCGCGACGATGCCGGCGGCGGTGAGCGCGTACACCGTGATCCCGATCCAGGCGGGCACGGCCTCGGTGCCGGCCAGCCGGCCCAGGGAGATCACGGTCGTCTCCGGGACCTGGCAGGCCGCGACGAGCTGGCCGACGAGCAGTCCCTGTGCGCCGACGCGAGCCAGGCGGGCCGGCACGCGCCGGCCGTCGCGGGCGATGCCGGCGGCCACCACCGCCCCGATGCCGCCGGCGGCCATGAGCACGGCGACCAGGCCGAAGATCGCCAGCACCGCCGGCGCGCCCGTCACGAAGCTGTCGAGCACGAGCGCCGTCCCGAGCGAGCCGATGCCGAGCACGGCTCCCGCGCCCACCAGCCACGGCGTGCGCCGCAGCGGCCCGGGGGCGCTCGCCGGGACCGGGGCGTCCGGCGGCACGGGCCGGGCCAGCGCGCGGCGGGTCACCGCGAGGGCCAGGCAGACGGCGGTGGCCAGCAGCCCCAGCACCGCGACGCCCGTGGCCGCGGCGCCGACCCACCGCGCGGGGCCGATCCAGACGTCGTACCCGACCGGGTACATCAGCCCGTGGTACTCCAGCGTCAGCCACAGTGTCAGCGGGACCCCGGCCAACGCGAGGGCGACCAGCACCGGCCGGGCGGCGGGGCGCCGGGCCGCGACCAGGCCGGCGGTCACGAGCAGCAGCACCGCGAACGTGACGGCGGGGATGAGCCAGACGATGGCCTCGGCGGCGACCCCGGCGTACAGGTACGGCTCGACGCGCGCGTTGTCCACGCCGGCCTCGAGGGCCCAGGCGAGCCAGGCGAGGCCGCCGAGGGCGGGCAGCACGGCGAGCAGGCCCACGATCAGGGGCGCACGGGAGGCACGAGGCACCGGCGCACGCTATCGGATCCCGGGCGGTCAGCATAGATCCGCGCGGACGAGAGTGAGTGTGCCGGGGCGGGCCGGCGGCCGCCGCCGGCGTGACTACCTGGTCCAGCCGGTGTCGACGTACTGCCGCTCACTGCGCAACCCGAACGCCCCGAAGTTCGCCAGGCCCGGGCGCACGGCCGAGATCTGCGGCGTCTGGAACAGCGGCACGGAGTGCCCGGCCTTCCACAGGAGGGCGTCGGCCTGGTTGAGCAGCTCGGTGGCCTTACCCCGGTCCGTCTCGGCCCCGGCGCGGTCGATCAGCGCGTCGATCTCCGGCGTGCCGACCCCGCCGTAGTTCTGGTCGCCGCCGGTGCGGTACACCGGGTAGAGCAGCGAGGGGAACACGTTGTCGACCTGGCGGAACGAGGCCAGGTCGAAGGCGCCGACGTTGACGTACTTCGCGAAGTAGTCGTTCCCGGGCACCTTGCGCAGCTCGACGGTGACGCCCGCCTGGCCGAGCATGTTCTGCACGAGCTGCGGCAGGTCCGTGCTGCCGTTGCCGTTCACCACGTAGACGAGCTTCAGCGGCGCGCCGTCCTTCGTGCGGGTCCGGCCGTCCCCGGACGCCTTCCAGCCGGCCTCGTCGAGCAGGCGCCTGGCCCGCTCGAGGTCGAACTTCCCGAACTCGGCGCTGGTGTCGCGGTACCCGTCCTGGCTCGGCATGAAGAAGTGGCTGCCGAGCGTGTTCACCTTGAACGGCAGCCCGGCGGACTGGGCCGCGGCGATCGCGCCGCGGTCCACGGCGTTCTGGATCGCCTGCCGGACCCGCTCGTCGGCGAGCGCCCCGGCGTGCCCGAGCGTCAGCTGCGTCTCGTCCCAGCGGCCGCCGGTGCGGATGACGGTGTTCGCGGCCCCGGCGAGGCGCTGGTAGGCCTCGGGCTGGCGGCCGGGCGCCTGGTCGATCTCGTTGTTGAGGTACGCCTCGGTGATCGCGGTGCTGTCCAGCGCCCGGTACACGATGGAGTCGAGCAGCGGCTTCGTGCCCCAGTACGACGGGTTCGGCACCATGGTGATCGTCTGGCTGGTCTTGTCGGCCGAGCCGATCTTCCACGGGCCGCCCCAGACCGGGATCTTCTCGATCCAGCCGGTGTTGAACTCCTCGGGCGTGTCGATCGCGCTGCCGGGCAGCAGCGGGTCGAAGAGCGTCTGCCAGTCGGCGTACGGCGTCTTGAAGGTCACCTTCACGGTGCGGTCGTCGGCTCCGCGCTCGACGTTCGCGATGGCGTCGTAGCCGGTCGTGCCCGAGAGCTGGAACCGCTCGTCGGAGCCGTTGCGGGTCTTCCAGTTGGTGGCGAAGTCCTGCCAGGTGATCGGCGTCGAGTCGCTCCAGGCGGCCTTGGGGTTCAGCCTGTACGTCACGACCTGCGCGCCCCCGGAGGTGCTCACGTCCGCCGCGGCGAGCACGTCCGGGTTGGCGGCCGGCACCCCGTTGTCGTCGGCGAACCACAGCTTCGGCTCGGCCAGCGACAGGATCGAGGAGCCGTCGCCCTGCGTGCCGTCGACCTGCCCGACGTTGTACTGCGTGATCCACTGCTGAATCGAGAGCTTCAGCGTGCCGCCCTGCCGCAGGCTCTCGCGCGGCTGCGGGTTGATGTCGGCGCTGCCGGTCTTCGGCGGCGTGCCCTGCTTGCCGGGTGCGCCGTCGCCGCCGCAGCCCGCGGTCAGCCCGACCCCGGCCAGCAGCGCGACGAGGCCCAGCGCCGTGGAGTTCCGCATCGAACCCGCCTCCCTGATCCATACTTCGCAGACCGTCTATATATACATCTTCTGCTACCTTCATCAATACGATATCCGTCAATGGGAGGTTTGGTGCTGGCCTTCCTCGCCCGCCGTCTCGCCTACTACCTGGTCCTGCTGCTCTCGGCCGCGTTTCTGTCCTACATCCTGGCGGCGACCGCCCTGTCGCCCCGCGCGTACTTCCAGGCCCGGCTGCCCCCGCCGCCGGCCGAGCAGGTGGACCGGCAGCTGCACGCCATCGGGCTCGACGACCGCCGGCCGGTCACCGAGCGCTTCGCGGGCTGGGCCGGGCGGGCGGCCCGCGGCGACCTCGGCACGAGCATCACCGGCACCTCCGTCAACGCCGAGTTCGGCCGCCGCGTCGGGGTGAGCCTGCGGCTGCTCGCGATCGGCACCACCCTCGGGATCGCCGCCGGGGTGGCCGCCGGCGCGTGGAGCGCGGTGCGCCAGCACCGGCTCTCCGACCGCTCGTTCACGGTGCTCGCGTTCCTGCTGCTGTCCACGCCGACGTTCCTCATTGCGCTGCTGCTCAAGATCGGTGCGCTGGCCGCGAACCAGGCCGCCGGGCGGCAGGTCGTCGCCTTCACCGGGGAGCGCTCGCCGGGCCTGACCGGCTCGGCGCTGACCCTGCTCGCCGACCGGGCCGGTCACCTGCTGCTGCCGACGCTGTCGATCGGGCTGGTCACCCTGGCCACCTACAGCCGCTACCAGCGCAGCGCCATGCTCGACGTGCTCGGCGCCGACTACCTGCGCACGGCCGCGGCCAAGGGCCTGCCGCGCCGCACCGTGCTGGTCAAGCACGGCCTGCGCACCGCGCTCATCCCGATGTCGACGTTCTTCTCGTTCGGCTTCGTCGGCGTGCTCACCGGCGCCACCTTCACCGAGAAGATCTTCGGCTGGCACGGCATGGGGGAGTGGTTCATCGACTCGGTCAACAACAACGACGTCAACGCGGTCGTGGCGGTCAACCTCTTCGCCGCCGTCACCGTCCTGTTCGCCGGGCTCCTCGCCGACGTCCTGCACGCCGTCCTCGACCCGCGCGTGCGCCTCGGCGGCCGCCGTGGCTGACACGCTCGCCGCGGAGGTCGCCGACGAGGCCCGCCAGGCGCCGCCGACCCGGCTGCGGGTCGTCGCCGGGCGCCTGCGCCGCGACAAGGCCGCCCGGTTCGGCGCCGCCGTCGTCGCGTTGCTGTTCCTGCTCGCGTTCGCCGGCCCGCTGGTGACCCGCTGGTCGTACACCGACATCGACTACGCCGCCCTGCGCGCCGCCCCCTCCGCGGCACACTGGTGGGGCACCAACGGCATCGGCCAGGACGTGTTCGCCCAGACCGTCCGCGGGCTGCAGAAGTCGCTGCTCATCGGCCTCGCCGTGGCCGTGGTCGCCACGGCCCTGGCCGCCGCCGTCGGCGCGGTCGCCGGGTATGCCGGCGGCTGGACCGAGCGCGCCCTCGTCCTCGTCGTCGACCTGCTCCTGGTGTTCCCGTCGTTCCTGGTCATCGCCGTGGTGTCGCCCCGGCTGCGCGCCGGCGGCTGGGTCGCCTTCGTCGGCCTGCTCGCGATCTTCGGCTGGATGATCTCCGCCCGCGTCGTGCGGTCCCTGACGATCTCGCTCAAGGACCTGCCGTTCGTCCGCGCGGCCCGGTTCATGGGCGTCTCCGCGCCACGGATCATCGTCCGCCACGTCCTGCCGAGCACCGCCTCCTTCCTCATCATCGACGCCACCCTCGCCGTCGGCGCCGCCGTCATGACCGAGACCTCCCTGTCGTACTTCGGCTTCGGCGTCCAGCCCCCCGACGTGTCGCTGGGCACCCTGATCGCCGCCGGCACCGCCTCGGCGGTCACCTACCCGTGGATGTTCTTCTTCCCGGCCGGCCTGCTGGTCGTCTTCGTGCTGGCGGTCAACCTGGTCGGCGACGCCCTGCGCGACGCCGTCGACCCGCGCTCCGGCCCGGCCCGGCGCCGGCCCCCGCACCCGGTCGCGGCGCCGCCCCCGCCCGACGGTGCCGTGCTGGCCGTGCGGGGCCTGACGGTCCGCTTCGGCGCCGCCCCGCCCGCGGTGGACGGCATCGACCTGACCGTCCACCGTGGACAGGTCCTGGGCCTCGTCGGCGAGTCCGGCTCCGGCAAGTCCGTGACCGTGCTGGCCGCCCTGGGACTGCTCCCGGCCGACGCCGCGGTGGCCGGCAGCATCGTGCTGGGCGGCACCGAGGTCGTCGGCGCCACCGCAGGCACCCTGCGCCGACTGCGAGGCCGGGTCGCCGCGGTCGTCTTCCAGGACTCCCTCTCCGCCCTGACCCCCGTCTACCGGGTGGGCGACCAGCTGGCGGAGGCCGTGCGCGCCCACCGCGACGTGTCCCGGGCGCAGGCCCGCCGGCGAGCCGTGGAGCTCCTGCGCCTGGTCGGCATCCCGTCGCCCGAGCTGCGCGCGCGGTCGTTCCCGGACGAGCTCTCGGGCGGCATGCGCCAGCGCGTGATGATCGCCCTGGCCATCGCCAACGACCCCGACCTGATCCTCGCCGACGAGCCGACAACGGCACTGGACGTGACCGTCCAGGCGCAGATCCTGCAGGTCCTGCGGGACGTGCGCGAGGCCACCGGCGCCGCGCTGGTCTTTGTGAGCCACGACCTCGGCGTCGTGGCCGGCCTCGCCGACACGGTGGCCGTCATGCGCGGCGGGCGGATCGTCGAAGAGGCGGAGGTGCGGCAGCTGTACCACCACCCGCACGACCCGTACACCCGCGAGCTGCTGGCCGCCCGGCCGCGCCTCGACCGCCCGCGCGCCGCGCGTGAGCGCCCGCCCGGCCCGCCCGTGCTCCGGGTCACCGGCCTGCGGCGCACCTTTCCCGTGTACCGAGGCCGCGTCCTGCGCCGCCGGGCCGCCGCGATCCACGCCGCCGACGGCGTCGACCTGACCGTCGACCCGGGCCGGACCCACGCGCTGGTGGGGGAGTCGGGCAGCGGCAAGTCCACGACGCTGCTGGAGGTGCTGGCCCTGCGGCCGCCGGAGGCCGGCACCATCGAACTGTTCGGCCGCACGGTCGGCGCCCACCTGAGCGGCGCCGACCGCGCGGGGCTGCGCCGCCGGATGCAGCTGGTGTTCCAGGACCCGTTCGCCAGCCTGGACCCGAGGCTCCCGGTCGGCGACGTCATCGCCGAGCCGATGCTGGCGCAGGGGTGTGCCCCGGCGCCGGCCCGTGCCCGGGCGGCCGAGGTCCTGCGGCTCGTCGGGCTGGACCCGGCCCTGGCCGGACGCTTCCCCCACGAGTTCTCCGGCGGCCAGCGGCAGCGCATCGCGATCGCGCGCGCCATCGCCGTCGAGCCGGACCTGCTCGTGCTCGACGAGCCGGTCTCCTCGCTGGACGTGACCGTGCAGGCCGCGGTGCTGGAGTTGCTGGCCCGGCTGCAGGAGCGCCTCGGCCTCGCCTACCTGGTCGTGACCCACGATCTCGCCGTCGTGGCTCGCATCGCGGACGCGGTCAGCGTGATGTACCGGGGCCGGATCGTGGAGACCGGACCGGCCGCCGGGGTGCTGGCCCGGCCGGCGCACCCGTACACGCGGGCGCTGCTGTCCGCGGTGCCGGTGCCCGACCCGGACGCCGAGCGCGGCCGCGAGCGCATCCTGCTCGCCGGTGACCCGCCGGCGGCCGACGAGCGGCCGGTGGGCTGCGGGTTCCGGAGCCGCTGCCCGTTGTACGCCCGTCTGGAGCCTTTGCCGCGCACCCGTTGCGAGACGGAGGAGCCCGCGATGACCGGCGGCGACCATCGGGCCGCCTGCCACCATGCCGCCCCGGGCTGAGCGTCGGCCGAGTTCAGCCGCGGGTCGTGTGCCAGCGCACGGGGGAGTCCGCCGTCGCCCGGACGGTGCCGAGGACGGACAGGTGCTCCAGGTGGGCCAGGGTCTCGGCCAGTGCCAAGCGGCGCAGCATGCCCTGCAGTGCGTCCCAGCCGCGCGACCACGTGATGGCGGCCGCGATCGCCCAGCCCGTCGGCGAGCCGAGGGTGTCGATGGCGCGCATGATCTCGGCGCCGCGCTCGTCGTGGTGGCGCACGAGGTCGGCGGCGCGGGCGTCGAGGCCGCGGAAGCGGTACTCGTGGGCCGGCAGCGCCTCGTCCGTCCCGAACTTGGCGACGAGCTCCAGCGAGTCCAGGTAGGCGCCGAGCGGGTTGCCGTCCGTGATCGCGTGCACGCCGATGTTGGGGCTGATCCGCGGCAGGAGATGGTCGCCGGTCAGCAGCACGCCCGCGCCCGCCTCGTGCAGGCACAGGTGGCCGGGCGTGTGGCCGGGCGTCCAGATCGCGCGCAGCTCGTGCCGGGCCAGGGGCAGCAGGTCGCCGTCCTCGATCGCGCGGTCGGGCTCGGCCATGCCCATCAGCTCTTCGACGCGCTCCTCCGGCATGACCAGCTCGTCGACCTCGGACTCGGGCGCCCCGTGGCGCAGGAGCCAGTCGCGGTCGGTCGCCGGGCTGCGGCCGCGGTCGCGCCACGAGCGGGCGGGCAGCGTCGCCGCCTCGGCCGGGTGCATGCCGATCCAGGCGCCGGTCCGCTCGCGCAGCCAGCCGCTCATGCCGTGGTGGTCGGGGTGGACGTGGGTGACGACGACGCCGATGACGTCCTCGAGGCTCGCGCCGGCCGCGCCCAGCCCGGCCGTGATCGCGGCGCGTCCCGCGTCCGAGTCCCAGCCCGGGTCGACCAGCAGCACGCCGGCGTCGTCGAGGAAGAGGTAGCTCAGCGTGTACCGCAGCGGGCTGTTCGGAATCGGCACGGGAACCGACCACACGCCGGGGCGCACCCGCTCGATCGGCGGCATGACCCGCCGCCGCCACGCCTCGTGCTGATCCGTCCCGGTGATGATCACGAGTTGCCCCCGGTGTGCAGCAGGAAGTCGACCAGTCGCGCCGCGTCCGCCGGGATGGGGCCGCGTTTGTCCGCAGGTGTGCTCAGCGCGTGCATCATCGCGCCGCCGACCAGCGTGTCGAGCAGCAGCGTGACCGACACCGTGGCGGGCAGCTCGCCGCGGTCGATGCCGCGGCGCACGATGGCGCGGGCGGCGACGATCTGGGCCATGCGCAGCGACTCGTACTGCTCCGCCACCCCCGGAATCGTCCCCACCTCGAGCGGGAGGCGCAGCGCCGCGCGGCTGGACGGGCCGGTGTAGCGGTCGAGCACCTGCGTGGCCAGCTCGATCAGGTCGCCGCGCAGCGTGCCCGTGTCCACGTCGCTGACCCGGACCAGCCCGGCCGCCAGCGCGTCGGCGAGCAGCGCCTCCTTGGTGCTCCACCGCAGATACAGCGAGGCCTTGCCGACCCCGGCCCGTCGCGCGACGGTCTCCATCGCGAAGCCGGCCCACCCGCCGTCGCCGAACACGTCGACGGCGGCCTGCAGGATCCGCCGGTCGACCTGCGGATCGCGGGGCCTCCCCGGCGGTGCTGCTGTCGTCGCGCTCATTGGCTCCATGATATCTGAACGATCAGCGTTCAGATTGTCCATCTGATCACAGCGTGACGCACGCCTCAGGGGCTGACCCATGCGGGAATGCTGATATTCCAACGTATTCACGCATGCGCACGAATCACGATCGGTGTCGTAGCGTGTGGCGGTGCGCGCGAAGGTACGACCATACGGCCTGGAGCTGCTCGCCGTCGGGCTCATCGGGGCGATCGCCCTGCGCGGGCGGGTCGGCGGCGCGTTCGGCTCGCCGCGGGCGCAGGAGTGGGTCACCGTCTTCGTCGCGATCGTCGTGCAGGCGATGCCCTTCGTGGTGCTCGGCACGCTGCTGTCCGCGGCCATCGCCGTGCTCGTGCCCGAGCGCTTCTTCGCCCGCGCGCTGCCCGCCCGGCCGGCCCTCGCGGTGCCGGTCGCGGGCATCGCCGGGCTCGCGCTGCCCGGCTGTGAGTGCGCCTCGGTGCCCGTCGCCGGCGCGCTGATGCGCCGCGGCGTGACCCCGGCCGCCGCGCTGGCGTTCCTGCTCGCCGCGCCCGCGATCAACCCGGTCGTGCTCGCCGCGACCGCCGTCGCCTTCCCCGGCGAGCCGATGATGGTCGTCGCCCGGCTCGTCGCGAGCCTGGCCACCAGCGTGGCGATGGGCTGGCTGTGGCTCCGGCTCGGGCGCGGCGACTGGCTGCGCACCCCGCACCGCGAGCCCGTGTCCGGAAGCCGGGCGGTCGCCTATTTCGCGACGGTACGCCAGGACGCCGCCGACGCCGCGGGCTTCCTCGTGCTCGGCGCCGCCGCGGCCGCCTGCCTCAACGTGCTGGTGCCGCAGCAATGGCTGCACGTGCTGGCCGGACGGGCCGTGCTCGCCGTCGTCGCCCTGGCCGGTCTCGCGGTGCTGCTGTCGATCTGCTCCGAGGCCGACGCGTTCGTGGCCGCCTCGCTGTCGCAGTTCTCGCTCACCGCCCGGCTGGCGTTCCTCGTCGTCGGGCCGATGGTCGACCTGAAGCTGTTCGCGATGCAGGTCGGCGCGTTCGGCCGCCGGTTCGCGATCCGGTTCGCCCCGGCCACCTTCGCCGTCGGCGTCACCCTGGCGGTCGCGACCGCGGGAGCGCTGCTGTGAGACATCCTCTGTCAACCTCATGCGGCCTGTTTGTGGGCTTGGGTGCGGTGGGTGGTATGGACGGTTTCGTCGTAGCGCACGCCGAGGCGCA